>DAOVDG010000033.1 GCA_030669595.1 Candidatus Thorarchaeota archaeon | reverse complement strand
GAATCAGAGAATGAAATCCTTGAATTTGAGGAATCCAACGATTAGATTCAGGGAGATTGGCCATTTCCAGATGAGGAACGATGAGCATATTGATTTTGATTCCATTCGACTGGTGCGGAGGGATTACGATGCGTCTGGAGGCGTTGAGTCTTTCCTCTCTTTTGAGGAGCTTGATTCTGATGTGATATTCGCCTTTCTCAGACTCAGGAAACCCAGCGAAAACGCACATAGACCTGAGGTTAGGGATGGGAATTGCGTTATGATTCGAGAACTGCGAGTCTACGGGCCCGTAGTGAACATCGGAGAACGAGATCCTAACGCTTGGCAACATCTAGGGATGGGGGAGAAGCTGATTGCCGTTGCCGAGCAGATTGGACAAGACGAATTCGAAGCCGATAGGATCCTAGTCAATAGCGGCATTGGCGTAAAACCATACTACCGTGCTCTTGGCTTCACAGATACTGGTCCGTACCTCAGCAAGAACTTGCATAGAAAGTAATAGCGCTGAGGATGAGATTCGTCGAAATAGTCAAATGCTGCTGGAATTGTTAGTACAGTGTGAGAGTGAGTAGAGATATCTGATCAATTGACTAAAGCACTTGATGCAACTATTCAGAAACGGGTTGATGAAGGAATAGAGAGCGGCATCAATCTGATGAAGTGGGTTTCGACTAGTTTTTTTATTTCTCAAAGTCATTCCAATCAAGACCCAAACTATCCTCTGCCCAGTGGACATACCGATGACATTTTTGGCACAATGCCGCCCACTCATCAGAATCTAGAGATTCAAGATTACCTCTTGACCATAAGACACTAGAAGAATGTAATCTTCCATCTTTCCTATGGATGACCAGCCTTCGTTCTGCTGAATCATCACATAGACTACACACCTCACCAAAAAGGGATTTGCGTAATTCATTGATACTCTCTCTGGTTTCCTCATATTTTTGTGATCGTTTAGTGTCCTTAGATATAACAAAAGGTTCTAGACCTTGTGAAATCATTTTCCTTTTTCTCTTGAGATATTGCTCTATATCACTCCAATCCATATTGTATCGTTCTCTCAACCAATGTACTCCTCTATGGCATGCGATACAGAGAGGTGCCCAATCTTCTGGATCTATAGATTCCAAGTTGTTCTTTAGCCAAAGAGCGTTTTGCTTGTGGTCTTTGAAGTCTTTCCGATGAATTGCTATTGTCTTTTCTTCGTTGTTAGTACCACATATCTTACATTCTGTTCCAAAAAGTTGCGCTCTCATTTCTCTCAGTTCTTTTTGTCGTTTATCTGATCTCTCTTTGCTAGCAATTTTCCGTTCTTCGTCGGAAGAATAATGTGTTCTGGCTGAACCTTTACCCCATCGTCCACGAATTTCCCAGTTATTCTCCTTGAAAACACGCTGAATTGGACTAGTTGAATTTAGTCCAAGTTTTTCAGCTACTTCTCCTTGAGGAAGGCCTTCCTGAAAATACAGCTTGTAGACATCATCTGGATTAACTTTTTTTCTTCTTGGTGCTGGAGGTCTGGCTTCCCATCCTTTTTCTTTAAACATTGCAATGATAATGTGTCTCTTAACCTCTAGTTCTTCAGCTATTTCTCTCTGTGTTTTTCCTTCGTCGAAATATAATCGATGCACTTGTTGATGAATAGGACACATTTCCAACTATTGTACTCATCTTCCAGCTTTTATTCTCATACTAATATAACAAGCAAAATAGAAAGTGGCGCCGAGGATGAGATTTGAACTCATGAGTGCGAACACACTGATTAACTCGTATACCAGCATCCGAAGATACTGGTTTTCAAGACCAGCGCCGTAGTCCGGGCTTGGCTACCTCGGCTTATTTGTCTGAGTACTGAAATGGCTCAGGCAACCCTACTTCCATTGGGAACCCCTTTTAAGCTTCATGCAGTCACACGAGCAGAAGGAGTGGTGCAGATTTGGAGCGCGGCTTCAAGTTTCATGAGCACACAGCAGATATCACCATAGAGTGTTGGGCACCAACGCTTGAGGAGGCATTCGAGCAAGCTGCACTTGCATCTTTCGAGGTGATTCTTGACACTACGACTGTTAGACCGAATGAGTCAGTCGAAATCTCCGTTGAGGGGATTGACATGAAGGAGCTCTTGGTTGAATGGGTTGGTCGACTCATATCTCTCATAGACATCAATTCTCAGTTCTATTCGCGTTTCAAGGTACATGAAATATCAGAAGTTTCCGCTGGATATCACCTCAAAGGAAGCGCGTTTGGTGAGCAAATCGACCTGCAGCGCCATGACACTCGAACTGAGGTGAAGGCCATGACATATGCTGACATGAGGATTGACCGCTCTCCTGAAAGGACATCTCTATGGTTCACACTTGATCTCTAGGAGGCATATCATTGGGGCTTGATGTAGCGATTCCGGATACAGCACTTCGTGACTGTTCTGATCTCAGAGAGAAGACAATCAGAATCGGACGTATGGGGCGGGCGTTTGCCATATTCCGCGTGGAGCGTGTATTCGTCTACGTGACCGGGATGTTACCAACAAGCCAAAAACACGACTCAGCACTACTCTTGAAACTATTGCGATTCATGGATACCCCTCAATACTTGCGTCGACGAGTGTTTCCCCACTCTCCTACACTCAAGTTTGCCGGACTACTTCCCCCACTGCGAACTCGCAGTCATCCCTTGTCAGTCGACCACTCGGATTTATCGATTGGAGACGTGCGTTGGGGCGCACAAGCAAAGCCCGGGAAGATTGACTTGGGTCTGAAGGAACTTGTTGACTATCCGCATCGCCTACAGGGGAAAAAACCTGCATTGTTCCAGGTTGTTAAGGCAGTCCCTCGACTCCACCTAGAGGTTATCGAGCGGGATGATATCGAAGAGTACTATGGATTTGAGGCGGAAAAGGTGGGCAATTTGGTTACGCTTCTCAAAGACTCCGCAGGTGTAACTCGTATTGCTCTCTCTCGACACGCGCCTCCCTACAGTAAACTTGAAGGCGAGATCAAGTCCACAGTTACCGGTACCAAATCTCTGCTGGCAGTCTTTGGTGGTCCCCGCCATGGGGTAAGTGAGCTGCTGAGCAAGGAGAAGGCTCTTCTCAAGGAGCACATTGATTTCTGGGTCAATACAGTGCCTCAACAAGGCACTGAAACCGTACGGCTTGAGGAAGCAATACTGACTAGTTTCACACTTCTCAACAATGCCGTCGGTAATCAAGTTGCAAAGCCTGGCTACCATCAATGAAACAGATAGAAACCTGCCTTTTGAGAGAACATAATAGACCACAGCAAAACTGCGGCTAACTGATTTTGAGAGTTTCCAGTAGACTGCTTCCTGTACGGTTTGGTCGGTGAGAAAGGGTTAAAAACAGACGCTTGTTCTGCGCGCGTTGTAGTAAGAATAGCACAGTCCACAAATTACGATGCTCTTCGTTTTGTTGAAGACTGAGCTGCAAAACTACAGGTGATTACATATGGCTCACAGAAAGAAGCATGCCCCAAGAAGAGGAAGCCTCGCTTATCTTCCTCGAGGCAGAGCCGCCAAGTTTGTGCCTAGGATTAAGAATTGGCCATCGTGGGAAGGAAAAGAACCACGATTGCTGGGTTTTGTTGGCTACAAGGCTGGGATGACTCATGCAGTTTACACCATGGAGCATCCAGATAGTCCCTACTTGGGCCAAGAGAAGATAATGCCAGTCACGGTGATTGATACCCCTCCGGTTAAGCCCTTCTCAATGCGTGGCTATTCTACTACCCCCTATGGTCTTAAATTGGACGTGGAGGTAATGGCGGACAATCTCTCTGAAGATCTTCGAAAGGCAATGCCTTTGCCGAAGGAGTACGATCATAAGACCAAGATGGCGGAGTTTGAGTCCAAGCTCGACTCATTTGTTGAGATTCGCATGCTGGTTCATACCCAACCCAGACTTGCGGGAGTATCAAAGAAGAAGCCCGATGTTATGGAATACAAGGTAGGCGCATCATCTGTGCAGGATGCTTTCGAGTATGCAAAGGGTATACTTGGCGCCGACGTACGTGTCGCTGACATCCTGAACGAGGGAACCTTGATTGATTCTATTGCTGTGACAAAGGGTCATGGATTCCAGGGTCCCGTGCGGCGTTGGGGTATCAGAATACTCCAGCATAAGTCGCGAAAGACGAAGCGTGGTGTGGGTTGCATCGGTCCTTGGACGCCCACCAATATTCGGTACAGTGTTCCACGACCCGGACAAACAGGTTTTCACACGCGCACCAGCTTCAACAACGAAGTTCTCAGGATCGGTGAGCGCGGGGAAGAAATCACACCTTCAGGCGGTTTCGTGAACTACGGAGTAGTGCGTGGTGACTATGTCATACTATGGGGCTCTGTGCCCGGTACGGTCAAGAGACCGGTCCGGCTCAGATTCGCTATTCGTCCCAAGCCATCACACAAGGGAATGGTAACGCAAGTCAGCTACATCAGTACTACGTCGAAACAGTAGCCGGAGGATGACAAGTCATGGCAAGCGCAAAAATATACTCGTTGAAGGGAAAGGGCGGCGAGAAAGTAAAACTCCCGTCACAGTTTGATACACCTTACCGACCTGATATCATCAAGAGAGCCGTGCTCGCTGTTCAATCACGCAGACGGCAGCCACACGGTGTCGATGAGATGGCTGGGAAGAAGAATACAGCTCAAAGCTGGCAGACCGGACATGGCAGATCAAGAATGCCTCGAGTGAAGGGCAGCGGCACCGGTGCAGCCAACAAGGCCGCATTCGCGCCCGGAACTGTTGGCGGACGTGTGGCTCATCCTCCTGAGGCGAGAAAGGTCATCATTGAGCGAATAAATGTGAAGGAGAACAGACTTGCGATACGGTCAGCTATTGCCGCCACCGCAGTTCGCAAGACTGTTAGCGAGCGAGGTCATAAGGTTGATTCTGTGCCAGAGTTTCCACTGATTGTAAGTGACAAGCTCGAGTCATTAGAAACCACAAAGGAATTCCGATCAATCGCTTCTGCTCTTGGATTGGGCGAAGACCTCACCCGTGCAGTAAAGGGCCGGGGCATCCGAGCCGGAAAAGGTAAGATGCGGGGCCGCAAGATGAAGACGCCGAAATCTTTCCTCGTTGTAGTAGGTCGGGATTCGGGGGTTGGCTTGGCAGCACGGAACCTCCCCGGTGTGGATGTTGTTGAGGTACATGGGCTGAATGCCGATCTTCTGGCTCCAGGAACTCATCCTGGCCGTCTTGTACTCTGGACCAAGTCAGCAATCGACCGCCTAGGTTCGGAGGCGCTTTTTCTGTGAGGTGATATGAGATGAGAGATCCAAATCAAGTAATTATTCGACCGGTAGTGACTGAGGCATCTCTTGAAGCAGTCGACTCACACAACAAGCTCGTCTTCTTTGTAGACCGTAAGGCTAACAAGAATACGATAAAGTGGGCTGTAGAATCTCTCTACGATGTCGTTGTAGAGAAGGTCAACACACTGATTATGATTGACGGAACAAAGAAAGCATTCGTGCGACTGGCACCGGAGTACAGTGCCGCCGATGTCGCAACCCAACTGGGGATATTCTAAGGAGGCCATAAAATGGGTAGAAGAATTCTTGTTCAGCGCAAGGGCAGAGGCACCACTCAGTGGCGATCCCCGCGACATCTGAAAATCGCGCCTGCGAAACACCCCAAGTGGGCTCCTGACAAGACCTACGCGGGTCAAGTCATGGATTTGCTCCACGAATCGGGTAGAGGTGCGCCTCTTGCAAAAATCAAGTATGAAGGTGAGTCTAAACTTCATTACATGATGGCCCCAGAAGGCGTTCAAGTAGGTCAAACAATCGTGTGCGGTGAGAATGCCGCTCTTGCCAATGGCAATACACTGATGCTGGAATACATTCCTGAGGGCACCCCGATTTACAACATTGAAGGCAGTCCGGGCGATGGTGGCAAATACGTGCGCTCATCCGGTCTGGCTGCAAGCATAGTTTCCATCGACAAGTCAAAAGCAGTGGTACGTCTGCCAAGCGGTCGTCAGAAGATCTTTAGCCCGCGGTGCAGGGCCACGATTGGTATTGTCGCAGGAGGCGGTCGCCCAGAGAAACCTTTCCTGAAGGCTGGCGCGGTCTTCCATCATGTCCGTGGAAAAGCCCGGAAATGGCCGGTGGTCCGAGGAGCAGCAATGAACGCTTGCTCTCACCCGCATGGTGGTGGCTCTCATCAATCTCCCGGTAGACCAAGCACTGTGAGCAGACATGCACCTCCTGGCCGGAAGGTCGGGAACATAGCTGCTAGAAGAACTGGCAGAAAGAAGTAGAACTGAAGATATCTCTCTTCTCCTCCTCTTTCCTCTCGCCTTTGCTGTTGAAACAGTACTAGGCTCTCCACGATGCTTCCCTTGTAATATCCACATTCATATCTCGCGAATATCTCCTCAATCCAGAGGACCTTCTATGCGTCTGATTGCTGTGCATCTCCCTGAACGATATGTATCGGATCTTCAGGCTCTGATAGACAAGAACCTCTACCCTAATCGCTCCGAGGTCATCCGTATCGCGATACGTGATTTGCTGAAACGCGAACTCTGGGAGCACGGCACGATTGGCCGAAAAGAGGCAAGCGAGGCTATGGGACAGTGAAATCGTGGATTGAATCTGCACGGGACCACAGTCGCGGAGAGAGGTCATCATCAACGGCTCGTGATATGGGGCAGGCTCGGATTGTAGTCGTTGGGTGCGGCGGTGCCGGAAACAACACAATCAAGCGCTTGATGACCATTGGGATTCAGGGCGCGGAATGTGTGGCCATCAACACCGATAAGCAGCACCTCGCAGTCACAACCGCCCACAGGAAACTCCTGATTGGAGAGCGAATCACCCGTGGTCTTGGTGCAGGTGGTTATCCCCATGTTGGCCAAGCAGCGGCGGAAGAATCAGCACATCAAATCACGGAACTTCTTCGTGATGCAGACCTGGTTTTCATAGCTGCAGGTCTCGGTGGTGGCACAGGTACTGGAAGTGCGCCTGTAGTCGCAGAGATTGCCAAGAACAACGACGCGATAGTCGTTGGTGTTGTCACCATGCCTTTCAAGCTGGAGCGGACACGTATTGACAAGGCAAATGCAGGATTGGCCAGACTACAAGAGAACGCCGATACAGTAGTCGTTATCGATAATCAGAAGCTGATGGAACTTGTCCCGGACCTTCCGCTTGAGGAAGCATTCGGAGTTGCTGATGAGGTCTTGGCCGGGATGGTCAAGGGCATAACCGAAACTATCACAATGCCAAGTCTGATCAATCTTGACTATGCAGATGTTCGCACAATAATCTGTAATGGGGGCGTGGCATTAGTTGGCCTTGGCGAGGCAACAGGCGAGAATAGAGCCGAATCTGCAATACGAAATGCACTGACTAGCCCGTTGCTTGAGGTTGAATGGAGCGGAGCTACAGGCGCTCTGATTCACATAACAGGCGGTCCGGACATGTCCCTTGCTGAGGCGAACAATGTCGGCGAGCTAGTTTCTGAGAAGATGAGTGCGAATGCGAATGTCATCTGGGGCGCTAGGGTAGATCCCCGACTGAGTGGAGTACTTCGCGTTATGCTCATACTCACCGGAGTCAAGAGTCCACAGCTGTTGCCACGTTCGAAAGAGGAGTCTGGAATAGCCACGGCCACTAGGCGCCTAGCAGAGTTTGGAGTCATTTCAGCACACGAAACCATTCCCGATCCGCGCGGGGTCCGTGCAAGAGTTCATGATGTTGGCAAAGCACCATCGCTTTCACGCCGGCCTTCCTGGGAGGAACGCCTTAAGCCCCTTGAGAAACGACTTGCAGGACGCGCACGCAAGGATAAACTCGAACTGCCAAAAAAGAACGCCGAGGAGTTGGGCCTTCGAAAAATCTTCGAAAGAAAGCGTGAACCTGTTAGAGATGTCTGACGTCAGAGCTGTAGACCTTATTTGGACTAGACTTGGCTGAAGATATATCGCATTGGCATTATCTTATGCATATCATACAATCATGCAAGACCGTGTTCTTCAAGCCATGCATCTGCGATTTCCTTCACGCGCTCGTAGAGCGGTCCTGTTCCATCGACTCCTTCTGAGGTTATCCTGATCTTGTTCATGACCAGCACCGTGCCGGTGTCTGCATAATAACGAACGCCACCGGGCGGAAACTGCTTCTCAAGCTGCCTGACCAAGCCTTCGAGGCTCACCTCAATCTCAGCAACCGAGAATGACACTATGCTTTTGCCATAGATGAAGATCTTTGGAGTCTTGGATTCATCCTCATGATCGACCACATCGGATAGGATTATGCTCAGTGAGTTCTGATCGAACCCCTTCAGAGTGCCTGTATACTTCTTGCCATTGCTCAGCACGACATCAACTGTCGCGCCCATGACCGCTGCAATTTCGCGGTTGAATGCTCTTAACGCTGCGACTTCAGACATCTAGTATCACCTTACAGGTCTAGACTGCTATACTGAAGGCGGCCGGTCACTGGTTTTAAAACTGTCCATACGGCTGGAGCATCCGCAGCTCCCTATTTCAAAGGATTCGATTACTAGACTACAAGCTCCAGTATGAGGAATAATAGAATTTCGCCCACTAGAAATAGAAATGCATTATCCCAAGAATGTGGGGAGAATGCCTCAGCCAAAGTCATTAGAATGGGAATTGCTATTATCGCCACTATGAATTGACCCGTGCTGAAGGATGAACTGAATAGAATAACAGCCAATAATCCTGTGATGAATACACAAGCACTCCCTTCAATGCTCCGAGTGTATTTCTTCTTGGTGAGCAAAGCATGTGTTTTGTATTTATGTTTGCCAAAACGAATGCCGATTGGTTCTGCCAATCCATCTCCGAATCCATTGATCAGTATTATGATGAATATCAGTTCCATCTTGTTGATTGACATTAGATAACCACTAAGAGGTATTGCTACTAAGAATGATGCAGCTGTTTGAGTTGTAAGCCATGTAAGCGTGAAAGGCCGGTCTTCAGGTCTATCTACGCTTAGAAATGCAGTGTTGATTACTCCCACTCGTTCGCGAATAGGCTTAACGAAGATTGCCATAAACAGCAAACCAGATAGGAGGCCCATGGCGGATAAGAGAAAAGTGGGCTCACTCCCGTTGGAAGACTCACTGGATGTGTGAATCATATCCATAAAGAAAGGAATGAACATAAGGGAGAAATGGTTGATTTTTCTCGTATAGTTAACTTTCACTCCCTTCTTCGATACCAGCAAGCCGCCAGCATACCAGATAGCGAAGGATATCCCGAACTTCATGAGTTGGCCCGCAATCCATTCCATCAAACTCGCTGCCTCCATCTGGATGTAGGATGTCATGTAGACATATCCAGTCAATATGGTAGACATGGAACGATGAGTGATGGCATATAACATTCGACCGAACTTAGGCCCGAATTACTACCAATTCCACGAACTAAACACCAACACATAAGCCGGCAAGTAGAATTCATATGCCTACTCAATCCTGATTTACATGTCAAGTCGAGAGATGAGTTGTTGATGAATAGACTTCTTTGGTGGCTACTTGCTGGAACACGGGGTGGAACCAACCGTGCCAGGATCATCATGACTCTAAATGAACAACCAGACAATGCCAACCAGCTTGCAGAAACCCTAGGACTCGATTACAAGACAATTAGGCATCATCTTGACATTCTTCTCAAGCATGGAGTAATCGTGACTCAAGGGGATGGATATGGAAGGATGTTCTTCCTCTCTAGGGAAATGGAATCTGACTATGATGAGTTCACCAGGATTTGGGCGAGAATTGGGAAAAGAGCATTAAATGAAAAATGAATCGGAGAGATGAATATGAAGAAGAATACTTTGCTTGCTACTATGCTTATGGCGATGATAATCGCAGCTCTAGTTGGTTACTTACTGGCAGCATTTCTTCTTCCTCCTCCACATAGCACACCACTGCCACCACCACCTGAAGAAATGCAGCTTATGGTTATTCTGAAGACAATGCTTTCCTTTGTCAATTTGGTCCTAATTGTACCTCTATTGATCATCTATATTGGAATCTATAGGGACGTGCAATCCAAGTTCACATCAGGTCTAATAGTAGTAATTCTTGTCTTCGCACTCTATGCGCTCACTTCAAATCCGCTTATTCACATTCTCTTTGGATACTATGCATCTGGACTTGGTCCATTCACGATACTGCCGGATGCATTCACCACCGTAGCTCTAGTAGTACTATTCAACCTCAGTCTTGAGTAGAATGAGGTGTCATAGAGAATGGGTTATTAGTTTCTTGCATCAGAAAAGACATGAGTGAACATCTTGTCCCACTTTGCATTACAGTACCTTCGTAAGAAAACATTGCCTTCCGTGTTTTGTCCCGGCTGCGGTAATGGGATCATCATTAACTCCTTCCTTAAGGCGGTGAAGGATCTAGGACACGACGACCTGAGCAAGTTTGCATTTGTGTCCGGTATCGGATGTGGAGCGTGGATTCCATCCCCCCACTTTCGTGCTGATACGCTGCACACTACTCATGGTCGTGCAATTGCCTTTGCTACCGGTCTCAAGCTCGCTCGTCCGGAGCTAAAGGTTGTGGTAATCAGCGGTGATGGCGACCTTGCTGCCATTGGAGGCAATCATCTCATTCACGCGGCACGCAGGAATATTGACCTGACAGTCATCTGCAGTAACAACTTCATCTATGGCATGACTGGGGGGCAAGTCGGTCCGACAACATTCCATGGTGATAGGACCAGCACAACGCCATACGGCAATCCAGAACGTCCCTTTGACCTTTCGCGCTTGGTAGCAGCTGCGGGGGCGAACTACGTGGCAAGATGGACGACAGCCCATCCCAATCAAGCTGCTCGTTCCATGAAGACTGCACTCGAACGAAAAGGGTTCACATTCATAGAAATGGTGAGTCAATGTCCCACTGCATATGGACGCAGGGCCAAGACCGGCGGCTCTACGGAAATGCTGAAGTGGTTCAAGAAGCTTCCAGTCCGAAAGAGAGGCGAGGCAGTAGAGTACACAGTTCCAACTCATCAAGGCATGGACCTTGGCGTGTTCGCAGACCGTCATGAACTAGAATTCACAGAAGCGTTGGAGCAGACGTTTGGGCAACTGGGTGAAATTGGATGAGAACGGAGATTCGCATCGCTGGGACTGGCGGAATGGGAGTAATACTCGCAGGTGTCATTGTTGGGGACGCTGCTGTCGTGCATGGCGGACTCAATGCAGTTCAGAGCCAGAGCTATGGTTCTGAAGCAAGGGGCACTGCAGCGAAAAGCGAGGTAATCGTAAGCGACGAGCCAATTAGGTACCCAAAGGTGCGCAAAGCCGATTACTCGGTTCTAATGTCGCAAAAGGCCCTTGAGATGTACCTTAAGGATGCCAAGAAGAATGGTGTTCTGATAGTCGACCCCGATCTGGTCAAGGCTGATGATATCGAAGGCGCTTACGAGGTTGTCAAAGTGCCCGCGATGAAAATCGCAGATAATCTTGGTCTTCGGCTGATTTCGAATATGGTGATGCTGGGCGCGTTAGTGAAGAAATCAGGTCTCTTCGATTTGGAGGTTCTGGAGAAGGCGGTTGCGGACGTTGTACCAGAGAAAACTCTCAATCTGAATCTACAGGCAATCCGAGCCGGTGCTGACTTAGTCTAACCGCCGTGGACCAACGGCAGGACGATTATTTCGTCTCCATCACTCAACTCTGTTTCAAGCCCACCAGTAAGTCCAACGTCAACTTCATTCAAGAGAACAAGTGCCTCACTATCAATGGATTCGGGACTGCTCCATATCTCACTGACGTTTTCTTCCTTCTGCAGCAACTCCTCAAGCAGATTATGGAGGGTTGAATTCTCTCTTACTTCTACATGGAAAACCGGTGTTTGCATCCGTTTGCCTACGGGGCCTCGAAATCTGATTGCCACCCTCATATGCATCTCTTTTACACTCACATTCCAAATGATTGTTTCAAGACTTCAGGATTGAGGTTACCCGCCTTGTACGTCTTCCCTGTCTTGATATCATTGATTGTTATCTCAGCCGGACTGAAGAGTAGCGGGTCCACCTTGTAGAAATCGAACCCGAAACTCTTGAAGAGGTCATAGAAGGGCTGCCCGTACTGAGAGGATGCAGATGACGGAGCTTTCTCTATCAAATTTGCTAGGTCATCGTCATCTGGCTCCACGAAGTAGAAGGTTTTTCCACCATACAGTATGCAGTCGTTTGTTGCACCCATGGCTCTGTTATCGTTCTTAGCCACCGGAGCTATGGGCGCCACTCCGTGTGCAGTCTTAATCTTATCAAAATCATAGTCCAACTCGTGAAGCTTGTGTATTCCCACTTCAACAACCCGCGACGATATCTGTACAGAACCTGCTAGGCTAGCAGTTGGAACCATGATGCAGAATAGATCCGCAGGAGAGATACCACATTTGCCTGCTATGAACTCTGTGACATTTTCGGGAGGCGGGGTTCTGGTTTCGAGCACTATTACTCCCCGCTTTGCCTTGTCGCGATATCCCAGCTTATCATACAGCTTTTCTGTTACAGCAAGAGCTCTAGCTGGTCCTGATCCCATTGCGAAGTACTTGTCAACTTTAATCGTCCATCCCGCGTACTGTGAGCCCATTGTGGCAATCTTGGGATTATCTGTGTTGACAATGACAGCAGGGAGCGTGAGGTCTCCGATATGAGTTTCAGTAACTCTGACCGTGCCCAAGCCTCCCAGGCATGTTTCGCCAATGAGCCTTCCAGCCTCGACACTCCCGGGGGAATCTATGCCTGCATCAATCAGAGTTGTTCCGTTGTCGAGTTCACTCACTGAACACTCGAGGTCCTCTTGTCTATCAATAATCTCCTTCACAATCTCAAGGGCCATCTTGTTCACGCTCAACGTCATTTCAACAACATCCCCATTATATGTTCATTCTTGGACACACGTACGTACACCTCTTGTCTGGGGTCCCCCTCAGCAAAATCCCCGACCAGCTTCATCCACTCCTCATCAGCCGAGATGTCTTCAGTAACGAAATCGGGGCGACGCGACTTCAGATACTTGATGTAATAGCTGACGAACTCCCTTTCAGAACGCCCGCTGAGTTTGTACGTGGGAAGCACAGAATCAATCTTGCCCAAGACAAAAATCATTCCCCGGGTGGCCTCCACACCCAACCGTTCTGCAACATCGCCAACTATGACAATACTACCGCCTCGCATCCTGGCCGCGGCCAAGACTCCGACATTGCCGCGAACTGCAATGAACCCCTTGCGCATGTGGGCTGCCATCTCACGACCCACATCCCCTGCAACGTAGACTCTTCCTCCGGTCATACCGTCCGCGCTCCCCCGTAATCCTGCACACAGGTAGTCCCCAGCGTTTCCATTAATCTGGATATTTCCTCCCTGCATTTCTGCGGCCGCCCATGCGTCAACAGATCCATTGACAACAATTCGACCAGATATCATCTCAGCACCAAGATACATCCCCACATTGCCCTCGACGGTGATTCTTCCTCCATCCATGCCCTTTCCAATCATCTTCACCTTGCGGAGGTCACCACTTACAACCACCTCTGTTTCATCTACGGTCTTACCAGTTCTCCCTGTGACATCGAAGAATTCCCTTAGGGACAGGGTCCTGTTACCTTGTAGCACTGGCAGTTCTCTGATACTATCGAGTTTCTTTCCTGCGAAATGCGTGGGGGTGACTGTGTCCGCCTCCAAGGGAAGGTCTAGCGGTCCCTTGAGTTTGAGAACAACGGTCATCCATCGAACCTTCCTTGTTTAGCTGAATGCATCTGCCCACCTGATAAACGCTCGGAACAGAGTCGGCTTGGCTGCGACGGAACAAAGAAAAGCCGAGGGACATTCACTTCTTGTTGTCACGGCTGGTGCAGAACCATGAAGTTGAATGGTGTCCCCATTGACGATACATTTGCCGAAGCATTCTCTATGCACATGAATCGAACCCTAATCACAGCCTATGATGCGGATTGGGCCCGTGTGACTGCATGCGAGGCAACAGGATTCGGAACCTCAGTGATTATGTCTCCTGCGGAGGCCGGCATCGAGTGTGTCTTGGGTCCTGACGAGACCCCCGACGGTCGACCAGGCGTGCGAGTAATATTCGCGACTGCAAAGAAGAAACACCTAGAGCATCAACTGATTGCACGAATCGGGCAGTGCGTGCTGACAAGTCCGACAGCATGCGCCTACGATGCCACACCCAATCCAAAGGAGACCTACCCCATTGGCAAGAATATCGCGCTCTTTGGCGATGGGTATCAGGTCAAGAAGGGCCCAATTGATGGTCGGGTCCTCTGGCTAATTCCCCGGATGAGCGGCACCTTTGTCATCCAACAAGAGTTCGGACGTGTGAAGGGCGTTGCTGGGGGCAACATAATCTACTGTTGCAAAGACATTGAGAGCGGCATGACGAGTGGTAAGGCAGCCGTCACAGCCATCGAGAAGGTAGAGGGCGCGTATGCACCATTTCCAGGGGGTCTAGTGGGATCTGGTTCGAAGCCCTCCTCAAAATACAAGGTCCTGTTCGCATCCACTAACGAGCTCTTCTGCCCGACGCTACGGGCTGTGGTGCCTGATACGCAGGTCCCACTAGGCTGCGAGTTCGTGCAGGAAATCGTCATCAACGGTTTGAGTGAAGACGCCGTTGCCCAGGCAATGAAGGTCGCCATTGAGGAGGTCTGCAAACATTCGGGTGTGATGAACGTAACTGCAGGCAACTACGGTGGGAAGTTAGGCAAGTATCAGATCCACCTGCACAGTCTGTTCACGTGAACCGAAACGCCGTGAGTCGAGCGTTGAGAAAAGTTTATTTCCGCTGTCAGTTGGCACACCGCTAGCAATGCCCCAGTAGCTCAGCCAGGTTAGATCGCTTCCTTGGTAAGGAAGAAGCCGCGAGATCCCGCCTTATTTCAAGGTGGGACGCGAATTCAAATCTCGCCTGGGGCTCCATTTCCTTTTGAAATCACAGACTAATCTAGTCCAAGTCGGCAGCCGCATAATCCCTGATGATACACTCAGTATCGAGGCACGTTTCATTCCTTAGTCGCTCGTTTTGCCTGATTCTCACAAGCGACCTGAAGACCAAGTATCCTCCCACAATGACCAAGACTGCTATCCCTATGACAAGAGCGACAATAAACGACAACACCGCATTCACATCATAGTAATTTGACGTGGCGATGAGGATTGTCATCAGGGATAGCGGAATCGTTAGAATACCAATCCCTGTACGCAGTTCAGCAAGATACGTACGTTTCTCAGCCTCAATGGTCCTTATGATGGCCAGCGTGGTTCTGAGGTTGGGTGGTTGCCCGGGCAATTGAGTTTCAATTCTGTCCTGCATGTCTGTCACCTTGCTGGCCTCTTCATTCAGTCTAATCTCTCATTGGTCTAGGAGGTCTCCATCTGACCCTAGTTCTGCTTTTCGTTTGCGGTGTTTTGCGATGAGTAGACGCGCTTGCTCTGGACCTACCATCTCGGAGATTCTCTTGAATGCCTCAGGGTCGTCCGCCCTGTCCAACCATTTGTCTATGTCCTTCTGCAGCTCCGGCGACAAATCTTTTGCGAGCTTCTTTTTTCTGCCCTTTCTATCTAGTCCAAAGTCGTCGGGACCTAACAGACTCAATTTTCATTCCCGAACCCCTCTATGGCCTGACTCGTTATGACCTTTCGCATAGTTCGCCACGGTCTTGCTCCGCTATTCTTATAACCGCCTGCGAGTGACCACGAAATTACATGGGTCGGTGGTCTAGCTTGGCAACAGGCCGCCATTATCGGCGACTTGCCAGATTGATTCTTGGTTTGGGTCCAAGGGATCGCGAGTTCGAATCTCGTCCGGCCCACCATCCTGCTTCTCACGTCAATCGCCACAGTAATCAATGCACTGTCGTGGAATAATTCGACAAAAGCCGAAATCCTTATCATCATGTCATTGAGGTTAGCCATTTCATGGCGGAGCCAATGTCTGTCAGGGATCGATTTGCTCGACGCATAGCTGGAGAGATTGCTCTCTCTGAGCATCCAGGACAGGCAATGCGTGTCTGGAGGAAAAGATTCCGGCTTCCTCAGGTTGTCCTTTCCAAGTACCTAGGCATCAGTCCGAGTGTGATTAGCGACTACGAATCTGGTAGACGGAAGTCCCCTGGAACTGCAACAATACGACGCTTTGTCATGGCTCTGTTGGCCCTAGATGAGCGCAATGGCGGAACAGCGGTTTCGGCCTTTGTACGCTTGATGGATGTCAGCCTTGTAGATCTGAACGTTGTTCTTGCCATAAACGACTTCACAATAGCCGTGAAGGCCAGAGAGTTCTGCAGGCGGCTGAAATGTGAGGTCCAGTCCGGAGAGGGCCTTCTTGATCGAAACCTCTACGGCTATACTCTCGTTGATGTTGAACGAGCAGTAAAGGAGCTCAGCAGTGAGGCATTCATGAAGCTCTTTGGGGCCACGATAGAGCGTTGTCTAGTTTTCACTAATGCAAACACTGGCCGGGCTCCAATGATTGCCATAAAGACCCAGGAATTTAGGCCCTCACTGATAGTGCTGCATGGAGTGGAAGAGATTGATCCCCTGACGATCGAGCTGTCAGAGCAGATGCGAATACCCCTTGGAGTGAGCAAGATTGCATCCGTGGATGCCTTAGTCAAAGAACTCCGTAGTATCACACCTGACTAGCTGAGTATCATCTTCAGAATTGCCATTCTGGTGACTACTCCACTGTATACTTGGTCAAAGTATTTCGCCTGCGGGGTAGCATCTACCTCTGAGTCAATCTCACCCACTCTTGGAAGCGGATGCAAGATGATGCCGTCCTCCGGCATCAATGCCACCTCATCCAATGATATTCGAAACTTGCCCCTTACGGCATCATACTCGCTAATGTCGGGGAATCTCTCTTTCTGTATTCGCGTCATGTAGACGACATCAGCATCCTTCATGGCCTCTTCTACACTGTCTACTTCTTTTACCTCCATCCCAGCTTTCTTCATCTCATTTACTATTGCTGGTTTCATTCGGAGTGTTGGAGGCGCAGCCAATTTGATTTTCACGTCATAGTGGGACAAGGCCATACCCAACGAGTGCACAGTGCGTCCGTATTTCAAGTCCCCACAGAGTGAAACGGATAGACCGTCAATATTACCTTTGAACTTCTTAATTGAATACATATCGAGGAGCCCCTGTGTGGGGTGTTCCTCCGACCCACTTCCTGCATTTATGATGGGCACACTTGAGAACTCTGCAGCAACTCTTGCTGAGCCATCTAGCGGATGGCGCATCACTATGACATCCGCATAGCGCTCCACCGTACGTATTGTGTCCGCGAGGGTTTCACCTTTACCCCCTGCACTTGATACGACAACATCAGCAAAACCAAGGACGCTTCCTCCCAGCTTTAACATGGCGCTCTCGAACGAGAGACGAGTGCGTGTTGAGGCCTCGAAGAATAGACATGCCATTATCTTTGTGCTCAGCTCTTTACTTCTCTTGATTGCAACGGACTCCATCGCGGCGGCTTGTTCAAGAATTAGCTCGATATCGTCCCGTACTAAATCATGGATGCTGATAAAGTTGTGAAGAGTTCCCATCTCGAGTTGCACCTCGGTCATCTGGGATAATAAGCACCAGACCATCACACTTTAAGCTTTCCTGATGATTAATCAGTGCTTGACGAAGTTTCATGTTCCAGAGGCCGCTCGTCCAAAGTTGCGCCTTAGGTTGATCTTTCGTACAATCATGTTGGCTTCCTTGAAGAGCTGACTTGCTAGCTCGTCTTCATACTCCTCAATGTAGATTACCTCGTGAATGCCCGCGTTGATCAGCATCTTTGTGCAAATGCTGCAAGGTTTGGTCGTGACGTAGATTTTGGCCCCTTTCACAGAAATCCCGTGGTATGCTGCTTGAATGATGGCATTCTGCTCAGCATGAAGCCCCCTACACAACTCGTGCCGTTCACCAGACTTGTAGCCCTTGGCTTGTCGTATGCATCCCACCTCATCGCAATGAGCAAGCCCCTTTGGCGCACCATTGTATCCCGTGCTCAGGATCTGAGATTCCTTTACTATGACAGCACCAACTTGATTTCTTAGGCATGTGCTCCTTGAGGACACCAAGTCTGCAATCTCAGAGAAGTAGACATCCTTGCTTTTTCTAGCCAACAGCAGTTTCGCTCCTCTCTTAATTCCAGCGGGCGTGAAACTCACATTCCTTATGAAGTTCTTCATCCGTCGTGACTGAGTCGAACGACAAAGGTAAAAAGCGCAGTACAAGTCATTGCCACCAATCTCGGGAAATAGCTCGAAGATACGGAAGACTGTCGGCATGAGAAAAAACGACGGAATGGTCATTGTATGGCCTGCATACCTCGACTCCAAACTTACTCGCACACAGGGTCGGCGTGTTTCCACCAACTTGGCAGCACCGGATGTCACAATCGACATTCTCCAAAAGGCAGCAGAAATGGCTGGTCTTGAGGCGGAGGCTACGACCGACAAGAAGTATCCCCGGGATTGGCAAGGCAATTCTGGCTATCTTCTGGTAGCGAACCCGGATGGGCACAAGAAGAAGCGACTGCTTCTTATGCTTGCTAAGAGCGTAAGAAGAGTTGTGGCTCGCCAGGAATCGGAAAGACAGGCGGCTGCCAAGAAGAAGGGCAAGAAGCGGAAGGGCGGCAGGAAATAGCGCTATCAATCATCTGGAGGCCAGATTGAACTTGAAACGACTTGGCAAGGTCATTCACATCTCCAAGAGAGGTGCCCTTATTTTACGTACTGAGAAGACCCCGCCGTTGGGACGCGACGCCATAGTTGTCGATGTGAAGGTGAACAAGGTGGGCACCATTCTCGATGTTTTTGGTCCTGTGAAGATGCCATATGTTGCAATACGTCCATTTCAGAAAAAAAATCTTGAGAAATTCCTTGGACAGATGCTCTATCTATACAAAAGATGATGTACAGAAGTGTACATTAATGCCTAACCGAATACGACAAAACAGGAATTTTATTGGCATCTTCCGAAATCTACATATCGAACCGTGCATAAAGTCTGGTAATGCCATGCGTTAGGCTCAAAGGTATGTACAATGAATGATGTAGCTGACCTAATACTGAGCGCTCTGCGCGCTGCAGGTGACAAGGGTCTTCTCATCGACGAACTAATGACAAACCTCGAAACCAACGCCGACCAAATCGAATCTACAATCGCACAACTGACGTCCGAGGGACTGATAATGCTAAAACAAGAACAAGAAGACAAACGATATACTCTCAGTAGTCAAGTGGGCGATGATGTTGAGCTTGGCAGTCTGTCAGATCTCGATGGATGCCCATGTTTCCACTGTCTGAAGATTGGCAAGTGTGGAGTGAGGCAACCTGATTCACCAATCGTGTGTAGGGAATTAGAGGACTGGATGCTCAGTACGGAATCCGGATAATCGACATCCT
>DAOVDG010000153.1 GCA_030669595.1 Candidatus Thorarchaeota archaeon | reverse complement strand
TCAAGCAGAACATGCGCCTTCTCTCGCGATGTGTTATCCTCAATCAGTCCCAGTCGCTTGGTCACGCGCCAGACGTGTGTGTCGACGGGGAGTGCAGCCCTGCCAAAGGAGAAGAGAAGCACGATTGCCGCTGTCTTCGGTCCCACGCCGTGGAGTGAAGTGAGCCAGTTCTTTGCATCTTCAAGGGCCATGGTTTCAAGATGTGAGATGTCTAGCTTGCCAACACGCTTCTTGATCTCTCTGAGAGTCGCTTGAATCCGCTTCGCCTTCAGGTTGTACATCCCTGAAGATCTGATTGCGTTCCCCAGTTCGTCTTGCGGGGCCGCTAGGACTTCCTCCCATGTACTGTACGTCTTCTTCAGACTCTCAAAGGCCCGCCTCATGTTGACATCATTCGTGTGCTGACTAAGAATGGTTAGTACTAGTTCATCCATCGGGGGAATGCATCGCTCAGAAATCCTGTCGCCATACTGTCGAATGAGTAGATCGCACACCGCAGAAGCTTTCTTTCGCCTCTGTTCGAGCAGTTCCGTGGTAGAAGCTGGCACATGCGTTCCCACAGGAAACCCCCTTATGTAATTCATGATAGAGTAGACTCTGGCATGGTTAAAGAACGACCATGACGATACGCTTTTGTGACGGCAGAAACAGAGTACAAAGGATTGGCAATGAATGTTCTCGTCGTTTATGAGAGTACGCGAGGCCGCACCAAGGCAATGGCTGGTGCAATCTGCGAGGGTGTGAAGTCAGAAAGCGTTGAATGTGAGGTTGTCGAAGCAAAGAAATTCTCAGGCTTGAACAACGCCTGCGCACTAGCAGTTGGCAGCTCCACTCGTATGAAGCAAGCACTTCCTCAGACTCGTCAAGTATTAGCTGAGATGGGAAAACTGAAAGGACTTCCTGCGGGCGCTTTTGGTTCGTATGGATGGAGCGGAGAAGCACCCGATATCATATCAAACGGATTATCTGGATTGGGCGCTACATTGGTTAATGGTCAGCCGGTGAAAGCGAAAGACCATCCAAACCCTGCTGCATTGGAGGCTTGCAGAGAACTGGGTAGTACCTTGGCGAGCAAGTGCAGCTAGAAGGATAACTTCTATGTGGCGCGTTCAGAACTCTTATCATGTACATACTAGTTGAATTGGCTGGGCAGCAAGTATGGGTTATATCTCTAGACTGACGAAGTATCCCCTCCGACACAAGGGTCACTTCTTGGGCTTCATGAGTGCCGCTTTAGTGGCAACTATCTTCAATCTGCTTACACCCATCATTCTTGTTACGATTATCGATTCAGTTATTCCAAGTGGGGATCAGGACTTGCTCATTCTCTATGCATTGCTCTTCTTGATTATCGCTGGACTATACGGATTGTTTGACCTCATTCAACGATATGTCAGTGCATTGATGGCGCAGCACGTGGTCTTTGACCTTCGGACAGAACTCTACGAGTCACTGCTTGAGAAAGATCTTGCATTCTATGACGAGAATGAAACAGGGCAATTACTGGCCAGAGTTACAACCGATGTTAGCACAATGCGGGAATTTGTACTATGGGGCTACCGAGTAATCTTCATCGGCATTGTAACTATGGTGGGAGTCTACTACGTGATGTGGACTCTGAATCAACAGCTCACGCTCTATCTACTCTTGGTGCTGCCGGCGATTGGAGCATTCATGTACATCTTTGCTAAGAAGGTCCGACCAATCTTCTTTGCCTCACGGACTCAGTTCGGCGTCCTAAGTACAGTCCTTCAAGAGAACATTGTCGGGATGAAGGTCGTTCAATCATACGCCTCTGCTGCCAGAGAAGACCAACGAGTGGAGAAGGAGAACCGCACCTATCTGGACTTGATTGTGACGGCCAACAAGCTGGCGGCATTCTATGGTCCATTACTCATAGCGATTCTTGGCATCGCTACGGGTGTGCTACTCTACGTTGGAGGCATCTCAGTCAATCTAGGAGAGCTCTCCTACGGTGAATTCATTGGATTCGTCAGCCTCGTGTCAATGCTCATAATGCCCTCACGTTTTCTGAGCTGGGGGATTGGGATGTACCAAAGGGCTTCTGCCGCCGCCGAACGCACATTTTACGTCCTAGATGCTCGAGATGCGGTGATGGAACCTGAAGACCCTGTGCGGATTGACCGGCTGCAAGGAAGAGTTGAGTTTGACGGTGTGGATTTCAGCTATCGCAGTGATAACTACATACTTCGCGATGTAACGCTCGATGTGAAATCTGGAGAGGTAGTAGCCTTGCTGGGAGGTACGGGTTCTGGAAAAACCAGTTTGGTGAATCTAATCCCAAGATTCTATGATGCAGATGCTCAGCGGAGTGTGTGTGTCAAAAGGAGAACCTATCGAGTTGACGATAAGGGACGCGTGAGGATTGGAAGCAAATCGTACGTAGCAGACAATGGTAGTATCATCATTGATGGACAAGAGTACCCTGTGAAGCAGCCCGGAACATTGAGAATCGACGGTGTAAACATCCAGGAGTACTGCATGGAGGACCTTAGAAAGAACATCGGCATGATTCACCAGGATCCGTTCCTCTTTTCCGCTTCTATACGAGAGAACATCGCCTTCGCTCGGCCAGATGCATCAAATGCAGAAATCGAAGCGGCAGCTAAGACTGCAATGATCCACGAGTTCATTATGACACTGGAGGAGGGGTATAACTCCGTGGTCGGAGAACGAGGCGTTACTCTAAGTGGGGGACAAAGGCAGCGGATCGCCATAGCTCGGGCCTTGCTTGCCGACCCCAAGATACTGATTTTGGATGATTCGACTAGCTCGGTGGATGCTAAGACCGAGATGGAGATACAGAAGGCTCTAGAAAGTCTGATGGCAAATCGAACCACCTTCATCATAACCCATCGTCTATCAACAATAAGGAATGCAAATCGCATTGTGATGTTGGATAAGGGGCGAGTAGCAGAAACGGGCAGCCATGAAGACCTTCTCGAGAAAGGGGGATTGTATGCTGACCTATTCATAACGCTGCGGGAGATGGAAGCGGCTGCCTCAATACCGGAAACCCGCAGACGGGATGCTATCACGTTGGAGGGGCCTCAAGATGAGTAGGCGCATGATGGCTGACGATGATGAGCGTACCTACGTGTATGCTGACTCCGTCCTCCTAAGACGAATTGGGGGGTATCTACTAGCATACAAGGGTACCATGGCGACAGTAGCGATTCTGGTAATCATGAATATTATCGTGAGCTTGTGGGCTCCATTCGTTCTGCTTGAGGCTATTGATGTCATCTTTCCTACAGGGGACCTCCAACAGCTACTGTTCGCATCGATTCTCTACATGACACTCCAGATTGCGGCGTGGCTTACCAACTATGGGCAGAACTACCTGACGACATTGATGGGACAACGGGCAGTCTTCAAAGTCAGGCAGAACCTATTTCGACACCTACAAAATTTGTCACAGGATTTCTATGATGGTTCATCGAGCGGGAGAATCATCTCTAGGTTGACAAATGACATCGATCGGATGAGCGAGCTCCTGACTGGGGGGCTAATAACCACATTCGCTCAGTTCTTCATTGTTTTCGCGGTTGGGGCTGTTATTCTTTCTGTGGACACGCAGCTTGCAATGGCATCACTCGCAGTTGTCCCAATCCTTGCGATTTCTACACATGTGTTTAGACAGAGAGCAAGAGCGGCTTATCGAAACACGAGGAAGACTATCTCAAGTGTGACGGCAAACCTAGCAGAGGGCATCTCAGGTGCGAAGGTCACCAAGAGTTTTGCGCGGGAGCGCGAGAGCCTGACAAGATTCGGGGAGCTTAACCTGGCAGACTACCAGTCGAATGTTGATGCTGCAAAGGCAACGTCCGTGTTCTTCCCCGCGATTAGAATCATTGGTAGTCTTGGTGTATTCTTCATACTCTTGATTGGGGGCTTACGCTTGATTGGCGTGATTGAGGGTACGCTTACGATAGGCACATTGCTGTTCTTCATTCAGATGAACCAGTCATTCTTCAGACCAATTTTGATAATCACTGGCTTCTACAATACTGTACAGAGCGCATTTGCGGGGTCAGAGCGGGTCTTTACAATACTTGATACAGAACCGTCCATACAAGACGACCCAGATGCAGTGGATATGCCAGAGATTGAGGGCCGCGTT
>DAOVDG010000113.1 GCA_030669595.1 Candidatus Thorarchaeota archaeon | reverse complement strand
TCGCCGGGCTTGACAATCTCAACCTTTACTTTTGGAACCTGCTTGTTCACAAGCCGCTTGAACTCCGCAGGGTCCGCCCGGATGACCGGGAAGGTGTCGTAGTGCATGGGAATCACCACATGTGGCTTGATTAGCTCAGTGGCCGCGGCGGCCTGGTGGATATCCATAACATAGTATGACCCAATAGGCGCAAAGAACACATCAGGTTCATAGAGCTGGCCGAACAGCTTCATACTGGCGAACACACCAGTGTCCCCTGGATGATAGAAAGTGCCACTGGGAAATCTAACGATGAAACCAGTAGGCGCTCCCACTCCACATGAATGAAACGCTTGTACCAGTGTCACGATTACGCCATCAATATCCACACTACCACCGATATTCAGAGTATGAACGTTCTTGACACCTTGTTCTCGCGCTTGAATTGCCAGCTCGTTTATTGCCACGAAGTAGGCTCCGGTCTTCTTGCAGATCTCGAGCGCTTCTGAATAGCCATGGTCCCCGTGGTCATGTGTGACAAGCACAATGTCTGCTTTGTCTACGTCTTTCACCTTTATCGGTGAAGTTGGACCGTTCAACCAAGGGTCAACATATACAGTCTTACCATCTGCTTCAACCTTGAATGAAGCGTGACCGAGATATGCAATCTTCATCATATCATTCCCTGAACTATTCTAGGTCCATACTTGAGCAGTTTCCTACTTCAATGCTTTGGCTTGCAAGACACATTGCGCAGGTTTTGATGATGTGCGCCATTTGCGACCATCAAGCAGCTTTAAGACTCCGCTTGAAACCGGTTGCATGACTATTCACATGACAATTCATCCGACTCCAGATTTCATTAAGGCTGGAGCTATTGCTGCAAGGGTTCTGAGCGAAGTTGTTAAAGAAGTCCGACCGGGTGTGAAGGTCATTAGGATTTGCCAGCTGGCTGAGCATAAGATAGCAGAGTATGGAGGCAAACCAGCCTTTCCCTGCAATGTTTCGATAGATGATGAGGCTGCTCATTACACCAGTCCCCATGGGGACAAGAAGGTGTTCCCGGACAAAGGGCTCGTCAAGGTGGACCTAGGGGCGCACGTGAATGGTCATCTATCTGACACAGCAGTAACAGTAGACCTAGATGGATCTTACGAGAAATTTGTTATTGCGGCCAAAATTGCTCTTGAGAAGGCAATCGAGGTGATTGAACCTGGTGTGAAGCTTGGAGAGATAGGCGCCGTCATCGAGAGAGAGATAAAGAAACATGGTCTACGTCCAGTCCACCAACTCTCTGGACACCAGCTGAAGCCTTGGACACTTCACGCAGGAAAAACCGTGCCAAATGTTGGCATGCGAAGAAGCGAGAGGATGAACCTTGGTGAAACCTTCGCAATCGAACCCTTCTCCACCGACGGCAATGGAACAGTCAAGGGCAGCAAGGATGCATACATCTTTTCGAATGTCATGTCCAGCAAGAAGAAGCTGGATCGCCTGTCTGCACAGATTCGTAACATAGCTCGGCGGAGATTTAGAACCCTACCATGGGCAGGAAGATGGCTGAACGACAAGAAGATAGACGTCACAGCAGCTCTTCACTCACTCTTAAGAGCTGGTGCCATCAGAGCCTATCCTGTCCTGCTCGAAGGCAAGGGCGGCATGGTCGCCCAGTTCGAGCACACGGTTTTTGTCGCTGAGGAAGGTGCGATTGTTACAACTCTACGCAACCGACAGTAGATGGCGTATTCAAAGAACTTCTTAAGAGCGCAGCACGAACCACTCTTGCGTGCACATCGATGAATGCAAGACCTAGTCCTGCTCAAGTGAAGGCGGGGAAGATCGCAGCCAGGGTCCTTCAAGAAGCCTGTGATGCGGTGAAGCCAGGGGCTTTAGTCCGCACAATCTGCAGCATTGCTGAGAAGAAGATAATCAAGTATGGCGGCAGTCCTGCCTTCCCATGTAATATTTGCATAGACCAAATCGCTGCGCACTACACATCACCCAAAGATGGCCGAGTCAAGATTCCCGATTCCGGTTTAGTGAAGGTTGACATCGGCGTGCATGTTGATGGATACATTACCGATACTGCAAGAACTCTCGACGTGGACGGCACGTTGGAGGGTTTCGTGGCAGCAACAGATGACGCACTGGAAGAGGCAATCAATCTAATCAAACCCGGACTACGCCTTGGAGATGTGGGCAAACTGATTGAGAAAATAATCAAAGCATATGGCCTCCGTCCTATCAAGAATCTCTCTGGCCACAGTCTGAAGCGGTATAGACTACATGCAGGGAAGGCAGTACCAAATGTCAAACGACGAGGTACTGAGAAAGTAGAGCTTGGCGACTGCTATGCCATTGAGCCTTTCGCCACAAATGGGGCCGGTAGTGTGATAGACAGTGATTATGTCTACATATTTGCAAATACGGGGATTGACAAACCCCTTGAGGGGTTGACAGAGAAGCTTAGGATGCATCTCCGAGAGCGCTATGGCCCGTTTCCTTTCGCATCACGTTGGATAGGAACTTCTGGCACGCAGATTGACATAGGTGATGGACTCAAGAAGTTGCTGAGGGTCAAAGCAATCCAGGGCTATCCTGTACAGGTTGAGAAGAAGGGCCGCCTAGTGGCCCAGTCTGAACACACAGTCTTCATTTCAAGTGAAGGTCCGATGATACTGACCAAGCCAGATTAGAACCTGTCCTTATCCGGCTCTTCTCTGACGACATAGACACCCTCTATAGTCATCTTTCCACTACACTTGGGGCATTTCATTTCCAAGGGCTTGAGAATATAATCGCCTTTCTCGTAGTCACGTATCTCCTTGAAGTCGCACCCGTTACACCTGATCTCCGTGACTGTCGGAAGTGATGCTTTTACTTCCTTCTTCTGTTTGCCTGCAGTTAGTAGACCGAATCCCACTGACATAACTAGCAGACCGACGACGAATAGAACAAACGATAAGCTTCCCACATTAGGATCCATCGCATGGGTCAGAATCAGAGCCCCGCTGGCTGTCAAGACCACGCCAAGTATCTTAGAAATAATTCCCATGTAAACACCTCAGAGACCTATGCCAATTGTATTACCAATGCCTACAAGGATAATCTTGTCCCCTGGCTTGGTCCTCTTCCTAATCGCAATCTTGATTCGGTCGATGACCTCAGGAAGCGAATCAAGTACTCGCTTGTCCAGTACTCCAACAGCTGCGGCCTCATCTTCCTTGACTACTATTGCTTCGATGCCAATTTGGTTGTCAGTTGCAGCCTGTTCAATTGCGTGCTTTTCCGGCCCTGGGTCGCCGATTGCTGCTCCCGTCCCCTCCGAAACTCGACCCATCTCCTCACCCTCAAGCTTGAGTGCCGCGTCAACTGTGATTATTCGAGCTATCTTTCCCTTATTATCTTCAACAATCTTCTTCACTGCAAAGCCGGGTTTGCCCACTGTTCCGCCGGGGCCAGTAGCTCTCATAGCATAGACGGTGCGCCCCTCAACTTCAATGGGGTAGTAGCCCACCTCTTTGGTGACCTCGTGAACATAGGTTTCAGGAGTTGCATCATACTCCCTCGCCAGCTTGGTTACGACTAGTGGACCAATGCCATCCCCAATTGGTTTCCCTTGAGAGAATGCGTCCATTGCGTCGGAGTATGCCTTGGCAAGACGCAGTAGCTCCGGCATTATCATCTGAACCTGCATTACCATGATTGTACTGCCAGTCTTCTTGCCAAGCAGGTAGAAATGACGTACGATCCGGAAGATCAGGCTCAGTACTTGGGTCACTTCCAGAGTGTTCTCAAGATTCATTCTTTCACTGTTACTGGCATCCGGAGTTAGATCAGTGACGAACTCTTGGAAGCGGTCTCTGCGTTGGTCAAGAAGGTGGTCTAGACGCTTCAAGATTCCGGCTGGGTCCAAATCCACTGGCATGATTGTGAAATAGTCCAGCCACCGGTCAATTTCCTTGGCAACTTCCTCCTCTTCTGTGCCATGCTCCTTGAATGTGTCAATGGCAGATTGCCTAGACTCGATTGCCATGCGCTTTAGCTCTATCAGACCAGCTTCAATCTGCTTGAGCCATTGCCACATCTGTATTTTCTGCCCATAAAGGCTCATTATCATGATAAAGGCAAAGAATACGAGGTTGAGTACCCAGCTATACTCGCCACCATCCAGACCGATTTGCATGCCCCGTCAAACTAAGAGTTGTCCTTTAATCCTTGTGAACGATGCAAGAAAGCGGGGTGTTGTGCAGAACCAGTTGAATTCTTCCCTTAATGACATCGAACTATGGATGAAGAAGTTATTGAATTAATCAGAAAAGGGAAGAATGTGCCAGCTCAAGGGCTTGTCACGGGCTCGCGCACCGCACATTTCCCTTGACGACATCGGGGCTTAACTTCTGAGATCGGAACGAGATCAGGTGAACCCCCGAGTCTATGACCGGCATCATCCTCTGTCCGGTTGCATTGTGTTTTAAACCTTACCTTGCGTCAGCTACGGGCGCAATAGCTTAAGTGAATTGAGCATTGCGAACAGGGCGCACCCACACTCATACGATGAATCGCTTGTCGATAAGCTTTGCAGCAGAGCCTGTAAAGGCGAAAGCTTCTTATCAGCCTCCATGTTTGCTCACACACCCAATGCGGCATTGGGGACGTGGCCTAGCCAACGATATGGCGTGTCCATATGCGTCTAGAACGGTATGGCGACGGGCTCCAGATCTTATGAAACTAAGGGGTCATAATGAAGAGTCACTCGTCGATCCCGAGTTCGAATCTCGGCGTCCCCACCATCTCTTCTTCCTGCCTAACGCAAAGGATTCCTGAGCGTCAAGAATTACCCCACAGCTCCGAATGCTGGTATAGCGTGTCTAGATTCTGCCGACCCGAAATGGCGTGAAGTTCGACATTGATAAGACCTTTTCGTCAACGATAGCTGTGCAGACAGATTTGATAATAAGCGGGAGTCATTCTTGTATTGTTATGAGCCCCAGCGATAGTGAACTTCGCGGCGTTGCCGGGATTGATGAGGCCGGCCGCGGTCCATTAATCGGCCCCCTTGTTGTTTGTGGGGCCCTTTTCGAAAAAGAAACGATCCGCGATTTGAATGGCTTGAGAGTGAAGGACTCCAAGATGTTGACCCCAAGGCGCCGAACGCAGCTATTAGAACCAATCAAAAGGCTTGCCAGCAAGATTGAATTGCGATCCATATCGGCGTCTGAAATCGACAGGCTGAGAGGACAAAAAGTGAATTTGAATGAGATTGAAGCCCGTGCGTTTGTTTCTATAGCCCAAGCTCTGAAACCCTCCTTGCTATATTTGGATGCCGTAGATGTAAAGGCACAAAGATTCGGAAAAGCGGTTTCCGAGCGAAGCGGTCTGTCAACGTTAGGGTGCAAAGTCGTATCAGAGCACAAAGCCGATTTGAAGTACCCTGTTGTTTCTGCAGCTTCTATCGTGGCCAAGGTAGAGCGCGATAGAGCCATCAAGCGTCTTCATGAGGAGTTTGGAGATTTCGGCTCTGGCTATCCGTCAGATCCAAAGACTATCGAGTTCGTCCGGGGTTTCCTGTCCGATACAGGAAAACTGCCAAATATAGTCCGGCACAGCTGGGAATCAGTCAACAGAATACGAGATGAACTAAGAGCCAAGCAGTTGAGGCTTGGCTGACCTCAGTCTATGTGCTTGATCTCTCATCTAGTATCTTCTTGAGATCACGTGGCTTTTCAATGTCATCTAGTTCATGTTGTCTAATCACTGGCAGGTCCGACACGCTCTCTTGTGCACGACCTTCTTCCACAATGATGAGTGCATCAGACTCCGTGATGCTGGAAACGCTCTTCAGAATCCCAACGCGTTTCTGCAGTCCCCCTTTCTTTAGTGAGCCAACTCCGGATATCAGTGGAGGTCCTTTCTCCTTTGCTGCCACGTTGAACGGAGCACGGTCAGTCCAAAGCACAGTCATACCTAATCGGTCGAAGAATTCATTCACCCTTCTCTCAAGATTCGGTATTTGCATTGGCCTTCCTGGCTCGGTGAAACGTTCTCGTTCCCAAGACTCACTTAAGACATCAATGGGTATCACAAGATCAGTTTCAAGCACATTCTCTAAGCGGTCGGCGACGTTGGTGCTGATATCCATCTCATCCTTCTCATATGCC
The DNA here is from genome assembly GCA_030669595.1 of Candidatus Thorarchaeota archaeon. Classification (GTDB taxonomy): domain Archaea; phylum Asgardarchaeota; class Thorarchaeia; order Thorarchaeales; family Thorarchaeaceae; genus WTCK01. Next base: position 189 of record DAOVDG010000113.1, on the reverse strand, counting down.
AAGATAGCTCGTGCTGAAACTTCAACACATTCAGCTAATTCCTCTTTGGTCATGCTCTGGGAGAGCCGCATCTCCCTGAGCTTTGCACCATCGATTGCCACAAATCGTCCACCCCGCTGGATGAACTCACGAGGCATCCTCCTTTCTGCAATTATGCTATGCAGACTAGTCGGTGCAATGGTGGAAACT
>DAOVDG010000002.1 GCA_030669595.1 Candidatus Thorarchaeota archaeon | reverse complement strand
GTGGTGGATGCTAATGACCCACAGGGAATAGAGCCTGAGATAATAGAGGACATTAACCTTCCATTGGGAGAGGGCCTATTCTGGGACAAGAATATCCAGTTCAGCAATTACCTCAACGATATGACCTCAGCATTTCAGTATGCGTACCCAACTTGGGACCCACTGGGCGTCCTCGCTTATGTCCAGACTCGCACTCCAATAGACTTTGGCTTCGTCGAGAGAGCAAGTGGTCCAATCGTCTATTTCGAGAATGGCACTATCATTACGTACGCGACTATTGGGGAAACTCCCGATTGGATCACTCAAGCCTATTCTGAGGAGTGGCTAGAGAGACAGGTGTCCAGATGGGGAGGATACCGCAGAGATGATGGTTTTGACCTGTTTGCAGGAGGTTTCCTTTGGTCCATTCCTCCCTCAAGCGATCGCCTTGAGATGACAGAAGATACTCGATACATAATCAACCCTGACAGCAATAGAGTTGAGGCATTAGTTGCGGTTCACCCGGTTACAAGCTCAAGAACGCTTGCCGGTATCTTCAGAGCTACACGTACTATTGTGTACTACCACGACCTTAGTGCCCATAATTACGTGAGTGGAGATGCTGCAGCTGAGAATGTGGTCGGTCAACTGACTCCCCCTGCATCGGGATTCTACTTCGCCTCAATGCCGCTTCTCTACCCCGTTGAAATCAGTCCATCTCAGACAGCATGGACTTGGTATGCTCCCATTTTCTGGGTGAAAGGCTACTACGATGATTCAGACTATTACGTTTTCACGGATATGAACCTGCATGCCCTTGCCCTCGTTGATGCATCGAATATCAACAGGCACTACATCCAGGAAACCGGTGGCGCAATCTGGGGAGAAGACCTCGTTCGAGCAACACGAGAAGGCTATGTCGCTCTGTTCGGAGCCACTCTCTCAGACATATTTGAGTTGACTGCAAATGTGACCAGTACGACAGCCTTTGTCGAGAACGGGGACACACACGTCCTCCTCGGCACCGACAATTCGTCCTACTTGTATATTGAAGGTGCAAGAATGTGGATGAACCATACTGACTGGTACGCGCTTCTCACAATGGAACTTGGCGACAACTTCACAGCCACAATCCAGATTGTAGGAGAACAATATCGAATCGTGGCCTTCGTCAAGAACTAGCCAGGGAGGGGGGATTGCTTTCCCCCTCTGGGGCCTTTGCCGCCATCAGCCGGTTATGCTAGTCTTGATGAAACGCAGCTAACCTGAATTCGCCTCCTAGATGAGTCCAGCCTTCAGTTCCTTGAAGACCTCACGTTGGATGATAAATCTTAGAATCTCAGCAGTGCCGCCGCCTATTGTCATCAACCTTGCGTCTCTAAGGAATCTCTCAACTGGATAATCGGTTGTGTAGCCCACGCCACCCAGTATCTGCATCGCATCGTTAGTAATCTCTAACGCGGCCTCGGTCGTGTACAGCTTGGCAATCGCTGCCGGTTTTGTAATCTTCATTCCTTTGTCGTACATCCGGGCGGCTGTCAACGTGAGTGCGCGCCCTGCTTCAAGCTTCATTGCCATGTTCGCAATCTTGAAACTAACACCCTCGAACATCCTGATTTGCCGCCCGAACTGCTCGCGCTCAGTTGAATACTTGACAGCCACCTCATACGGAGTTCGACCGTATCCAATAGCTTCGCCTGCGATGGCAGTCCTTTCACTATCAAGTTCATCCATCATGATTCGGAACCCTTGTCCTGGCTCGCCGACAATCATCCCGGGAGGCACACGCACATCTTCCATCTTCAACCACGACACTCTCGCCGACTTCATGCCAAGCAGGTCATGGTCTTGCACGACGCTGAAACCGTCGCTCTTCGTGTCGATAATGAATGCTGTCATGCCATCTTTCGACTTGACGGACGGGTCTGTAACCACAAAGGCGCACATGTAGTCAGCTTGGCTGCCGTTTGTGATAAACCGCTTCTCTCCATTGATGATCCACTCATCGCCATCCTTCTCTGCCTTGGTCTTCATGGCTGCTGTATCGGAGCCGACGTCTGGTTCAGTAATGCCAATGCAGCCTATCTTTTCTCCCGTGACAACTGGCCTCAGGTACTTCTCCTTCTGTTCTTTTGTCCCGAACTTTGTCACTGGCATACCGTACAAAGTTGTGGATGCCATCCGAGCCATGTCGAGACCTCCGTTCGCAGCAGAAATTTCTTCAGCAACTATGACCTCATAGGAGAGACCTCGACCAGTGCCACCCGCGTCTTTGTGATGATGTACTCCCATGTAGCCGGCTTTGCCAATCTTGCGAATCAGCTCACGTGGATATGGCCCCGCATCCATCTCATCCGCTATCGGATAGATCTCCTTATCGCAGAACGCCCGCACTTCCTTGCGGAACTCAACCTCATCTTCAGTCCAGAGTACGTTGCTTAGGTATCCTGTCATCTGCACAACCTAGACGCTTCAGAGAATCAGCTCCTTAAATCCCTAGCTGGATTCAGTTGGGAAGAGCATACCGATGCTACTCATTACGCAGCGAATCGAGTACCAGCAATGTGCTTGACAGCTATGCAGATTACATCAAAGATGGTCAAGCAGAAATCTACCCTCTCCGTCCTCCTTAACAGAAACCTCCATGCCAATCTCAAGAGGAACGGGGTCAGAGAGGTCACCAAGGCATAGCACAACAGCACTCTGCTCTAACTGAACAAGAGCAAGCACAAGAGGCGATTTGAACCCCTCCGGCGGCATCTGAGAGATTGTGTAGCTGAGTATAGTGCCTTCGTTCTTGAGTTGAACTGGAATCATGGTTCCAGCCGACTTTCCGCAATAGGGGCAGGTTGTTCTCGGTGGAACAAGGGCTCTGTCACACCCCATGCACTTCGAGGCGTTGATTCCCATTTCAGACATCCACCGGAGTTGGGGACGACTTCTCAGAAAAGACTTCTGGAGAAGACTAAAGCCATCGCACTTAGTCTATCTTGCGCGTCTTAAGGGTCCGGATAACAGGTTTCAAATGCTTCTTCAGATAAGATCTGAACTTCGGGTCTTCGGTAAGGTATATAGTACTGCTGTCTTGGAGATTGTCGATGCCCTCCTCAACCTCGATTACCTCACCTAGTTCTTCGAGGTCTCGCTTGAATATCCCCTCAATAGCATGAAGAGAGAAACCCTCCTTCTTGAAGACTGGAAAGATTTGACCTTTTGTTCCACTACCTTTTAGCTTCAAGAGTGACAGCACAATTAGCCAGTGATGCCATGCTAGTGTGTAGTTCTCTAGGAATCTCATTACCTCGCCGAGTGGTTTGGGCATCTGCAAAATCCTCCAATCTAGAAATGCTACTCGCTAGTGTTGTCCTGACTGCCTGTTGCGTCTGACTTGTCTGCATCCTCTGGCTTTGCTGCTAATTCAGACATGCTCAAGGGACGAACACGGTCACCCTCGATCTCTACAAGGCCTGCATCAACGAACTTCTGCAAATTCCTCTTCAGTAGAACGGTTGGAACACCTAGGGCCTGTGAAAGGTGCGAGAGTGGAAGCCAAGTGAATTTCTTGTCCGCTATCATGAAATATGCTCTGAAAGCCGGTTCATCCTCTGCGACCTGATAGAGATTCTCCCATCGTGCTTTCAGCTCATCTAGTTGTGCCTTTAATGACTCCAGCTCAGTTTGGTCAGATTTCTTCACACCTCTAAGAGCAGCTGCCTCCTCTGTCATCGAGCTCATCTGTGATTCTAGATTCGAGTTGCTCTCTTTTAGCATCTGAACCTCAGCTTTCAATGATTCGACAGTGTCTTCTCTTTGCGCCAGTCGCTCCTGAGCCTCAGCAAGCTGCCCTTGTACCTCAGATAGCTCAACTAGCTTCGTTTCATAGTCCTGCGCGATTTCCTCAAATGAACCATGTTTATCTAAAAGCTCTTTTTGTTGTTCTATCTGCGACTGCGCCTGACTGAGTTCGCCCTTCACGGTAGAGATAGTCTGTTCATGCTCCTCATTCAAGCGCTCTAGTTCGGCACGAGCCGTTCGCATTTGTTCAAGAACTTCAACGGACCGTTCCATCGTTTCGTCTCTCGACTTGACAAGGTCCTGAAGTTCGTTTGCCCGTTCTCTCCATCGTTTCAATTCTGCGCGGGTGGCATCAAGCTGTTTCTCATGCTCATTCAGCGTAGCATACATCTGCACAATCTTGGTTTGAAGACTCCCTGTGGACTCACCAACGTTACGTACAGCACCCCTGCCGGCCTTCATCACGATGTCTTCAACTTCGCTACGACTTTCACTAATAGCGTTAAGAATCGGTGAGAGAAGACCCTCCGCTGACATGCCTTTCCTTAGTTCTTCATCGGTCATCTTCATGGCAGTCGTTACAAAAACTCCCAGACCAGCACCTTTGAGCCGTGTATTCAGCCGCTCCAAAGTGACTTCGAGCTTCTCGTTAAGTTCGGGTTCAACTAATCTCACGCTATCTTCGATGGAAGAAAGAATGTCCTCTATGCGAACCTGAATGCGGTGGAATGTTTCGTCGATAGATTCTGCAGCTGTGGTGACCAGAATTTCCTTTGGGGACTTCTCAGAGATATCGCCGCTCATGGCGTCCTCCATGAGTCGCTGAGTTTCCTCTTCTGTGTCTGAAGGACCAGAGTCGTTTCGGCCCCTTTCTTCCCGACCCGGCAAGAATAATCACCTCAGTGAAGCACACCACGATAGCCGAGTGCAATAAGCCTAGAGACCGTTTCCTTCAAGTTGTCAGAAACCTGCGCAGCTTCTTGTATTTTCAACATAAGCTGTTTGCGGAACTTAAGAGCTGTCAGTTCACCAGTATCAAGCTGATCCGTCAACTGCGCTCGTTCCGTATGAAGCTCAGCGCGCCTCTTGTGGAGCTTCTCATACTGAGCCACAAGATCAGCAACCTCGCCCTTTTCGACAGGAGTTAGTCCTTCCGGACGAGTAGGCGTGGGTGCCTCAGCTTCTGAACTCTTGCGTTCTTTCGGTGCCACAACTTCTTTCTTTCGTCTTCTTCTTCTCCAGCTGTCGAATAATCCCATATTCACTTCCACCTCATTCTAGTATTGCTTAAGCTGTTCCTTTATCTTCTTGAGAGATGCTTCAAGTTCTCCTCTCATCTCTATTGCCACCTTGGCCCGTCCATCGTACTCATCGGCCCCGGCGGGGTCGTTCAACGCCATTTCAAGAAGCTCGTTCTCTTTCTCGAAGAGCTTGGCAATCTTGGTTTCAATATTGGCCGCTTCCGTTTCAAGCTCCTCTCGTGATGCCTTGGCGGCAAGGTCCTCCTCAGGGGGCTCCTCGACAAGAGGCCCTTCGATTATGACCTCCTTACCCTCAGCAAGGTCTCCTGTCAGTTCTCCGCTCAGTCCTGAAACTCGGACCTTGATGCCTTCGTTCAGACGTTCTTCAAGGCGCTCCATACGAGAAACGATATCTGACATCTTCGCATCGAGATTCTTGATAGTAATCGTCTGCCTGTTTACAGTCTTGAAGAGCTCGTCGGCGAAATCTTCAAAATTCAGGCCATACTTGAACGAATCAAGCACGTCCTTTATCCGACCAATCTCCTCTACGAGGCGTTTTCGTTCCGCTTCATTGATTATACTCTTTGATTCATTTTCAGGAGACATCTAATCCACCTCAATCTCTGCTGCGATTTTAAAATCACATGTTTCAAAGGCAAGCTCCTTGAGGAGACCAAGCCATCTTTGCCTGAAATCCCGCTGATTGGCTTGCATGCCATACGCGGGTACGCCAAGTTTCCGGCCCACCTCCTGTGGCGACATCGCACCTTTGAGGTCCTGCTTATTGGCGACTGCAATGCATCGAGCATATGGCAGCTCGGTTTTCAAGACAGGGTAGGCCACTCGTTTCGTCCAGGCTATATTGTCCTTAGTTGAGTCCGATACTATGACAACCATGCTGCCTGCACGAATTATCTTCCCCCACTCCTGCACAAATCGGTCCTGACCACCTAGGTCGAAGATGCTGAACACGTAAGGATCGAAATCAGCTTTCAACATCGCCTTGTCGCCAAAGAAGGTTGGCACGTACTCCTGTGGCGGACCTTGTGAGGGAAGCGTCGCAAGTTCCAGCAACGTAGTCTTGCCAGTTCCGCCATGCCCCGCTAGGCAGAGCTTCACCGGAATGCGTCCCACAAGATGTCTGAAGGCAACCCCGAATGGAGAGAAATCTGTGGATTTCCACTCGTCAGTTTCAAGAACGCTCTCGAAGACAGTCATGAACTTGGAAACCATGTTCATCATGGCCTCATTGACCTTCATCAGGGAGGCTTGCCGATCCATCGTGATGATGAATTGCGTGTCATGGCTGTTCATGTACACATATCGAAAACGCTCAATCTCCATGCTGTCAATCTTCCACTCCTGCAACTTCTTCGTTGAGGAGGAAACCAACATCATGACTGCGTTCGTGTCAAGGTCCCTATTCGGGACAATGACGTCCTCAAAGAGGGTTTGCCCGTCCTTGAAGACGTGAATCTCTCGTATCATGTGTACATCACAGTCCGTCTGCCATGCAGATCTGGGGTGGAGTGCGCACCAAAGAACCTTAGACCCAGTCCTATGGTGGCCTCATAGACGAAGATACAAAATTCCTCATTTGAGGATTGTGCGTCTGTCTTTGAAACCCGAAATGAGCGCATCACATTCATGCATCCTCAGTATTATTCATGGAGTCGAAAAGTGCGTGGAGTTCCTTCTTTGAGAGCTTCCTCAGCTCGTCTTCAGACATTGATTCCTTGATTTCGGAAGGTAGCTGTTCGATTAGCTCCCTCTTTGTCAACTGCGTTCTTGACTCAGGTTCAGTCGATTCTGGCTCAGGCTCAGCTTCCTCTTCTACGGGGGTTTCTGGCTCAAGCTCAGATTCAGGGAGTTTCTCCTCAACGTCCTCGGGAACCTCCTCAGTGGTGAGCTCGGGTTCCTCGACCTCTGATTCTACAACCTCTGCCTCAAGCTCTTCTGGCTCAGGCTCTGGCTCCTCAAGAACCTCCTCGAGTTCAGCTTCCGGTTCCTCCACTTCTGCAGGTGCTTCGATTAGCTCTTCTGGCTCAGGTGTTTCCTCAACGACTGTTTCTATCTCAGCGGCAAGTTCCGCTTCAAAATCAGGTGCTTCCTCTGGTGCCTCGACTTCATCAGCCCCAATCTCATCAAGGGCATCGAGTTCGTCGAGAAGTTCCTCGGTATCCTCACCCAGGATTTCTTCGATGCGATCCTCAGTGACCTCATCAATAATTGGAGCAGTGATATCCAGTGCTGCCAATCCTGGTGCTAGCACATCGGATATCACCCCACCCATAGTCTTGATATTCTCAACCTTTGCCCGCTTACCAGACTCCACTGCCTTCAGGGCCTTGTTGATTTGCTTGATTTGATAGGGGATGCGCCAACGACGAATCGCGACTGTACTTCCCACAAGCGCCCCGAATATGGCAACCAGAAATCCTGTGAGGATGAGCATTGATCGTGGGATGGGACCTATAAGACTCGATATTAGGGGGATGAACACCTGCGGCTCGATTATGGTGACCTCAACGAACTGCGGATTGACGCTCTGTGTGTGATTCTGGTATCCAGGCGCAATCCCCACCAAAATGATATCATACCCCTCAGTCTGTATCTCGCCAATTTGACCAGCAGTCAAGATCACATAGTATCCGTTAGTGTCGTGTTCAACCGCTGGAGTGACTTGCGTACCGCCAGGCAGAATCACACCCACAGATGTGACAATGTCAGTTGGCACCTCAGCATCGTTCGTAAGATCCCAGAATATGAAGTACAACGTCAATGTCTGGTCTGACTCTAAAATGGCATCGTCAGCACGCATCTCAGTGGCTGCATTGAGGACAAGTGTCACATTGAAGATCCTAGATGTGTAATTCTGAAGTTCAGCATGGAATGTCAGAGTGTAGATTCCAGGCACCGTCAGACTTGACCCGCTGGGATTGAACTCGCACACAAACACACCCGCGCTGTAGGACCCATATCTCATGAGACCCGCCCACTCGTAGTAGACTGTAGCGTCATCGAGCCGGTTGCTCTGTTCATCAAGGTAGGTCAAGGTGATTATTGTGGTTTCGTCCACACCTTGAATCACATCGATCCTATCAGTATCGCTCCCAAAAGTCGTGCCAACAGGCGCGACAGTAATAGGCACCTCCAAATCCGGAATTGTGAGGTTCTCGTTGACCACTCTAACTATGAGGTAATAGGACCCTGCAGACACCTGCGTTGTAAGAACTGACACGTTGTAGTAGAACACACCGGACCTGTAGACCAACGGGTATAGACTGTCGAAGCTGCTCCAGAGATAGAAGACAGCGGCGTCCGCCAACGAGTCGGACGCTCCCTCATAGATGTTATACACATGAACCTTGAGCTCGAACGATGTCCCCCATGTGTACTCAAGAGGAGTCCCCGTTGGGGCGTCTTTCAGGATGAGACCGGGTATCGGAACGATGACAATTGCGGACATGTTTACATTGTCCACGTAGTTTGGCAGGGTATAGGTGAAGGTCAGATTGTAGGGACTTGATGATGCAGAGAACCACGCGTCTGACTGGTTAGTTGCTGAGAACGTACCGTCTCCGTTGTTCGTCATCTGTATCGATAATGATCCATAGCTCACTGTCACCACTGCGCCATCCCAGATCAACATGTGCCCGTGATCGGGATGAGCATCGTAAAGACGGGCCGTGATTTGGAACGGATCAGACCAGTTCACGTTGCCAATCGCGTCAATCACAAGGGACGCGTCGGTCTCGCGCACCAACACAATCACCGTTGTGAGCTCATGGGCCTGAAGTCCGCTCTTCGTCATAGTGATTCTAATCACATAGACCGATCCCTGCACCTTGGCACTCATCTCCAGATCTCTTGTGTTCACGGCGAAGTGATACCAACCTCCACCCTCATTGACACCAGTCGCTATGCTTCTGCCGAGGGTGATCAGGTAGTATTCCTCCGCGTCTGCATATTCGATTGGTGCATTGTCCAGAGTGTTGTTCCAGTAGAACCTGACATCGAACACATCTGCGTAGAACGCCTCGAAGTACTCGGTTTCCAGCACAATCTCGTTCGGGACCTCGTTGATACGCAAGAAGATGATCGCGGATGTTTCAGTGCAGCCCGCCATGTTGGCTGTGATCACGATGGAATACAGGTCTTCCAGTGGGACTGCATCCCATCCGTTCAGTGTCGTATTGTATATGCCGCCACTGTAGGGATCAAGGTTACCCTCCAAATCGACTACGAACTCTAGATACCATGAGTAGGTGACCGTTGCTCCGGCGATTGGCTGGTTGGTTGACTGATCTATGAGAACCACACTGAGACTGAAGTTGTGAGTCCAGTAGGCTTCCAGTGGAGTTTCAATGGAGTCATAGTCTGACTCTATCCGAAGAGGAATCCGTATCGTGATGTTCAGGTTGATGACTGCTGTCTGGTGATTCGCAAGTGACATGTCAAGCAGAAGTGCATAGCTTCCTGACTCAACCAGTGTGTCCACAGTGATCGAGTAATGTCCAGAGCCAAGATCGTCAACGGTGACTCCTCTAGACCAGTTGTGAGAGGACGCGGCATCAGGAAGACCTGATCCGTCACTTGTCCGATTATAGACGACCTCGAATGTGGCGTCACTGCCCCATTCCACAGTGACGGGGTCAATCGTGATGACACACAAGCCCGTTTCTGCCTCTGTGACCAAGACATAGGCGTAGTAGTCCCATGCGGAGGCATAGTTGGCCTTGGAGCATGTCACATTCACATCCCAGTTGCCGCTTGGCACAACATCCCGGTTGAAACCATAGATGTAGTTGGAACCGATGGGGTCGAGTGTAAGATGGACTGTGATATATACTTGGCCTGTGTCGTTGTTGATCCATTGGATGGTCACGTCAACACTCAAGAGGTCAGGGCTTGTGGAATTGTCCCACAGATACTGGAACGACATACTGTCAGCACTCAAGGACCATTCGTAGTTGCCCGGATTGGAGAGAACTACAACCATGGGTGCTTCAGTGACCTCCAGCTGTACCTCAATCGTTGCGCCGACACAGTTGAGTTCATCCAGCTCGATGACCAAGACGTATTCCCCAACTACCAGACCGGAAAGCATGCTCGGGAGCAGACTGAATGTGCCATTCCCATTGTTGTATAGATAGCCGGCGAGAACAGTGGTGAGTCCTGACTTCACTGTGTAGTTGTAGGTGTCAAGAACGGACAGATTGCCGTCGTTCGTCAGATCCGTGAGCCAGAACAGGTGTTCATGGTGCATCTGATAGGGCTCGGAGATCACTGAAACGTCTGACCCACAGGAGGTTTCAGCTTGGAGCACTGTCAAATACACAACCAGAGGGTCTGGGTCATCATAGCCGTTGGTGTAGGCTGTGATGGCAATCCTGTAGGCCGTGTCACTTGCGTTGAGCTTCCAGTAGTCAAGATCTATTGTAATGGTGAACCTTCGACCACCTGGCCACGGCATGTTCTCCATGAAGGACTTACTGCCTGTGGTCCAATTTCCTCGTCCGACCAGAGTGACTCCACGATATATCTCGAACTCGAGCAGGGTTGTGGCATCGTACGTTATGTTGGTGCCAACACCGGGTTCTGAACCAGTGAGGTTGTAGTAGTCTATCCAGAATACGAGATCCACGTACCAGTACCGCTGTTCGAAACTGTAGTCCGAAGTTATCTCAGTGTAGGTCTTTGAGTAGGTGGGATCAGGGAGTACGATTATGTTCCATACTGTATAGTCCGAGTCGGCAGTAACATTCACCCTCGTTCTGTTTGCATCACCCTTGACAACATCTATCGTGTACCAGTAGAACCAGGGGTCCGTCATGTTGCCACGAATCCACTCGAACACGACCTCCCCACTTGGGTCCGTCTGCCCGTAGGCCACAGGTGTCTGGTTGTTCAGATAGACTGTCACTGTGGCATAGGGCACACGGTCACCTCCGGACCTCTGCACTCTGATATTGAGCTTCGTGAGTCGCAGCTGCACCTCGAAGGAGGTGTAGCCCTGCAAGTCTGTCAGCCTCGCGGCGCCTGTGTTGTTTACTACCTTCAGCCCAAAGTCGTCATTCCGCCAGACATCAAGATTCCATGTGCCGTTCACTATCCTGTTGAATGTGTAGTTCCCGTTGGAATCTGTGCTCTCCGTCATGACATATGTGAGAGGCTCAAGGCTGTTGTTCATCTTGATGAATGCGTCAGGAACGACCATATCATCCCAGCTATGAACATGGATTTGGACTGTAATCAGAGGTAGCTTCCAGGCGGGCTTCGTGAAAGACCCAGACGCGAACTCGCTGGCAGAAACAGACCAGTTGGCGAACCTCAGTAGGTCATCGAATCCATACGAGTTCCACGTGTGTTCGCCTGTGTATCTTGCCCTGAAGTAGTAGTCATCCTGTGGGATCCTTGGGAAGTGCAGCCAACCTGTTGAGTTCGCTTGCGCCTGGTGTATATAGATGGAGTCATCGCCAGTATCGTTGCAGGCTCTCATGTAGATGTCCTCATCAAGAGTGTCATCCATCGACGAGTCCATCAGATCGTCCAGATGTATGTCAAGGGACGCCATGTTCAGCGTAATGGTGACGGGGGTGACAGAACCTGTGATGGGATGATTCGACACGTCCGTTATCCACACGTGGGTGATCGAAGCCGACATGGCCAGCCACGGAGCTGCATCGATCCGGGTTCGAACCTCGTAGGTCCCATTGCTGAGGCCCTCGAAGATGATAAGACCATTGCTGTCCGTGGTTCCCGTGCGGTTCTTGTGCTGCTCGTCCTCCCAGACATCGCCTGTGCTTGCGTTGTGAAGAGTGACAGTGGCACTGGAAACCGCTACGTCATCAAGATCTACTACAGTGATGTCGAACTCGAACAGGTGTCGCTCCTCACCGAGGTCAATCGAGAAGCCCTTCTGGTCCTGTTCAGGCACGTACGCCGGGACCTGCCAGCCATAGCCTGTGTCCCCGGTTGGATTGTAGGGAGTGGAAGTTGAGAACCGCCCAAGGTCGACAACGCCAACCGACGCATTCGATGTGATGTGGTACAGAGTTGTGCTGGATGACAATGGCCGAAATGCGGCCATTCCACCTGCAGGGATTTCAAGCTGACCATCATTGTAGCCGCTGATGTCGACAAGTGCGTTCTCAGTGGCCACGACCATGAATTTGTAGCCGTTTCTACCCCACAGTTTCAGATTGGTGCCGAAGCGGTGTCCAGTGATCGTCGGAACCCAGTCCCCAGCGTCGGTTGCCGAACCAGGGTTATACACTCCCTCGACCATCAGCATCGAGCCGCCAGGTCCCTTGATGTGGAGAACATCTTCCTGGTTCGTCGAACTGGCAGTGCCTTGGCTGATCAACTGGGAACTGTTAGCCGCTATTGTCAACGTGCTCTTAGTTCCCCAACCCGAACCAGAGTCTCTCCACCAGTCTACCTGGACGCTAGTGTCGCCCAAGTTCGTGACTCGGGTACGGTCGTTCCCATTGCCCATGTCAATCGTGTAGAACTCCTCCCCGGCGAGAGCACCGGTCATGTCCGGATAGAACGCCCAGATGTCCCTTGCGTAAGAGCAGTCAGAGTCCCCCTGTCGGATCACCATGGGCTTAGTCGAGTTCACTTTCACATAGGTTGTGTAGACCATGTCTCTCTTAGATACGTACTCGCCTGCCCTCAACACAGCCGGCCACGCTGTGATGTCCGAGTTATTGCCAGAGAACTTCCAGCCCGTGTCGGCGGTTTCACCCGAGGTCCAAGCATACACCTCTGTGTTGTCCTCGACTGCCAAGACCCAGTACTTGCCCTCATTGCGACTCTCGAACCCCTCGACCCCGCCAATAATGAACTCGGTGCCCACTCCAGAGCTGAGTTGGTTGACGCCGGGATACCAGTCGTTGATTGCAGGGTTTGAGCCCATGTTGCCCTGACCCATGGTCACTGCCAGCGGATAGTTGGAGTAGACTGCGTAGTACCCACGAAACTTGGTGTAGCTGTAGCTGGTCGGCTCGTATCTCATGTTTTCGAACCTGTCAAGCGTGCCGTTGGGGATGTTGTTTGGAGTCACTTGGCTCGAGGACCACCTTGAGTCAACATTCCCGGGGTCATCCCACTGCTCGCCTGCAGTATCATACATCTCAACCAGGTACTTGTTGCTGTCATAGTATGAAACAAGGTTGACCAGCGAGAATGTGAAGCTCTTGTAGATGAAGGGATAAAAGTCAGGATAGCTGACTGAGCCAACGTCAATCTTGGCATAGTAGATGTAGTAGTTGGACTCTGTCTGCCCTTGGCTCACATTAACCATAAAGCTGACACGCGTCGATTCAATGTAGTTGCCAGTCGAATCGTAGGTCGTGTTCCATAGCTGAAACGGGAGTATTGACCATCCAGGGGTGTCGTAGTAGCCCACACGTATCGAATCCCTGTAACAATGGCCATCAGAGAAGGAGAGGTACAGATGTACTGGAGTCAGGGTTCTAGAAGTCACACCGGGCTCCGTGAAGTTATAGTAGCGGCGGTAAACGTAAGTGGAGTTCCACCAGTCCGCTGAATCCTGGCCTCCCGCGACTTGGTATCCACCATCAACCAGCATGGGGAGGCCATCCGCATCGCTGCGGAGAGGAGTAGCTTGGTCGCCAACACCCATAGGAAGCATTAGGAATACCACAAATGCCGCCAGAATCAGAATATGGCCGGTCCTGCGCACTTTATTCCAGCTCCATCATAGTGGAAGAAACAGCACTTGGATGGAACTTTTTGAGAATCTCAAGATAGTGCCCCGCTTGCCGGCTGTGAATCTCTTCTTGATTGTAGAGGTCAACCGTCCGCTGAATTAGCCATTCTGGGTAGACAGTGACCACTTCTGGACTGCTCTTGAGCAGGACATGCTCTTTGCCATCCTCGTCATTGACGCGCACGAGAATGCCAGCTTTCTCCATCGTTTTCAGCTTCTTTCTCAGCTTTGCTTTCGTGGTTTCGAGAAGACTCGGCAAGTGCTCAGTTTGCTTTGGCCCTTCTCGTAGAATCTGAAGAAGATCATAGGCCTCGAAATCGAGCAGGTACTTTGACAACTCCTCTGCCTCAGTCCAAATCGTATCGGTTAGGTTTCTCCTCAGCTTCGCAATGTAGTCCCTGTGATAGCGCTTTGTGGAATCGAGGAAGCTATCGATGACCTCTGGCGGTAGTGATCCTGACTTCACTGCTCGAATGGTGTCTTGAGATATCCTGCGCAAAATAAAGATAGCCCTCGTAAGGTAGATTACTTCGGAGGAAAGACCTTCAATCCAGCCTGTCGCGACGATGCCCATCTTGACAAGAGGTCTCAGGATTAGGTCGACATCTATCTTCTTGCCAACCTCTTCGAAGATAATCTGTTCGAGATCTGTGGATTGTAAGGTACCATCCCTCATGAGGGTCCGGAGAATCGCTCTCCGGATGGGGTCGCTCAGGATGGACGCCTGACGTTGCTCAGGAGTCATCATTGTGTATCTTGCTATCTGCTCGTATAGCTTTGGCACCATTTTGATGTACTTCTTGCCATCTGCGTTGAGAAATATCTGTGTCGCTATCTCTGGCAAGGCATCCTTGTAGACATCCGGATCTTCATCTGGATCCAGAACAAGGAACACCATCGAAGGTAATCCCTTGAGGTGCATGTTGAGTCCACCATAGTAGACTGCCAGTTTGAACTTGTCAAACGACAGAGAACTGAAGCCAGGCTTTTGGGCCTCTTCAGTTTCTCCCAACGTAGCTATTCCATAGACTCTCATTGATGTGGTTGGATCAAGTCCAACCTTCAGACCCGTTGGTGTCTTTGAGGTCACAACAGGGCCCAGCTCATCATCCCATTTCAGTACGGCTAATCCTTCGGGCATCTTTCATTCATCTCCATGTTGTCTTGAGCGCATGGATGTAACACAATAGGAAAAGAGAGGCAATTAACGGGGGCGTCTCCCTCATAGGCGTCCACTGCTGCGCGTCTTCGCAGTGCAGGCTTAGAACGATTCGTCAAATCCCCGCTGCGCAACGGCTTAAGGATGCGCACTCATCTAGTCCTATGAGCGTTCTAACAGAATGACGAATCTCTAGGTTACTAATAAGAAAATGGTGGATGAACTTTCTTCTAACTTCCACGGGAATTAAAGCACCGAGAACTGGAATCTAGGTGGTGCTGAAGTCCTCTCAGGTGACTCCGAAGATTGCCACAACCATGTTGTTTCCAAAGCCCCCGATATTATGAGTGAGTGCTAGTTCTGGCGAGTCGACCTGCAGTCCATTTGGTGATTCATTCCTGAGCTGGAGCACCACATCACGAATCTGAGCGATGCCAGTGGCGCCCGTCGGGTGACCCCGAGCCTTGAGACCTCCACTGGGGTTTATTGGCAAATCACCCTCAACTTGAGCCGAACCATCACGGACCAAGCCAATAGCCTTCCCGGAGTCGACAAATCCAATGTCCTCCATATTCACAAGTTCAAGAATGGAAAATGCATCGTGAATCTCAGCTACATCAATGGCGCTCGGCTGGAGGTTGGCCATCTTGAACGCATTCCGGGCCGCCTCAACTGTTGCCCCAAATGATGTGAGAGAAAGACGATGTTGAACAGCATGAAAATCGGTGCCATGGCCAACACCTAGTACCTTGATGGCTCTGTCAGAGCATCCAAGTTCCCTCATCTTGGTTTTGGACAGGACAACCAAAGCTGCACCCCCATCACTTGTAGGACAACAGTCATACAGTGTCAAAGGGTCTGAAACGATACGGCCATTGCTGACCTTCTCCACTGAAACCTCTTTCCGAAAATGTGCCAACGGGTTCTTTGCCCCGTTTCGGTGAGCCTTCACCGGCACCAAGGATAGCTCTTCTCTGGTGAGTCCAAAGTCATGCATGTAGCGTCTAGCTACCATAGCAGCAAGTGCAGTAGGCGTTGCACCATATCGAGTCTCATTCTCATACGACATCATCTTGGCGAGGATACCAGAAGCCGTTCCGCGATCAACGCTCGACATCTTCTCGACGCCAATCGCAAGAACTAGATCAGCCAGTCCAGCCGCGACAAATGCATAGGCCACTTCAAAAGCACTGGAACCGGATGAAGGTCCTGTTTCTACCCGCGTCGCTCCTGCAGGAACCATCCCTAATCGGTCAGCCAGAAGTGTTGACAGATGACCCATTCCTGTAAATTCGTCAGGATTCTGGGACCCGACTACAATCCTATCAAACTTGTGCTCGATTGTGCCTGAATCTTCCATTGCTTCATATGCAGCGTTCTCGGCCAGCTCAAGAATCGAATCCTCTAGCACTCCAAAATGGGTCATGCCAACTCCTACGACATAGACAGGTTTCATTTGGAGCAGCCTCACTCAATGAGTATTAGAAGAGAACTCTGGGTTACGCTGGAGCCAGCCTTTATGTGGACCTCTTTCACGGTGCCCTCGGAAGGCGATTTCAATTCATTGAACATCTTCATTGCTTCGAGTATGCATAAAGTCTGGCCGCTCTTCACCTCATCGCCTGGCTTGACCAGTATTTCACTAATCTTGCCAGGCATTGGCGGATATACACCACCAGTTACTCTTGAGCCTGATGCTGAAGTGGTCTTGGGAGTGCCCTCGTCCTGTTTACGAACTCGGACCCACTCGAAGTCACAAGCTTGACCATTCACTTCCACAGAAACCTTGCTGCCGGCCTTCTTCAGGATTTTGACGCTATGATTGGCCGCCGTGTCACTGACGGTCCATGAGCCGTCATCATTGAGCATTGGCTTCAACGTAAAACTCTGAGAACCGAGCTTAACAATCAGAAGCCCTCCCTCGTCCAACCTCCGCACCTCCACGGTGTAACCGCGATCGGCAAGTTTGACTTCGTACTCAGGACTCATCATGGACCCCCCTGTCGCCTGCCTTTCATCAGGGTCTTTCTTCCTGCCGAAGTCCAAGCAGACTCGGCCCGTTCCCATTTGCCAGAACCATACTCAACCGTTTGTCCGTCCATCAGGTCATTACGGCCAGCAAGTGCCCATGCATCACCACGCAGACCGGACGAGGATATGCCGCCTATGCTTGCGGTACTGCTATGAAGTACAGAGGCGATTATGGCAATCATCTGTGCCTCCGTCATCTCGCCAAGCGCAAGACGATTCGCCTTTCGCTTCAAGAAGTCAAGTGCATAGTGCGGAAACAATGCATACGAAACCTCATCTCGAGGCAGGTGGGGGGTGTCTTTCAACGCCGCTCTTGCCTTGGGCAACTCAGGTTGGAGCAGGTCAGCAGGGCGCACCTTCAGGGGCTCCTCATTCCCGATTATCTTCTTCTTGATATCAGAGTCAATCTCCGTGGGCGGTCGTCCGTAATACCCCCTAACGTATTGCTTAACTTCAT
Source organism: Candidatus Thorarchaeota archaeon (assembly GCA_030669595.1). Lineage (GTDB taxonomy): Archaea > Asgardarchaeota > Thorarchaeia > Thorarchaeales > Thorarchaeaceae > WTCK01. Next base: position 39,368 of record DAOVDG010000002.1, on the reverse strand, counting down.
GCGGTATAATCTTGTAACGCTCCCCGGTTATGACGTTCAGTGTAGCCTGAGTTCCCACAATCTGACTAGATGGAGTCACCAACGGAGGGTAGCCGAGCTCCGCACGCACGCGAGGAACTTCCTCCAAAACCTCGTCATATCGGTCCAGAGCATCTTGCTCTCTGAGCTGGTTATCCAGATTTGACAGCATCCCCCCGGGAATCTGGAATACCAATACCTTGGGATTCACTCCCTGGAGACTTCCCTCAAACTGGGAATACTTGCGACGAACCTTTCTGAAGTAATCTGCAATCTCAGAGAGAAGGTTGACATCTAGGCCTGTATCCCTCGGCGTGCCCTTCAACGCCTCGACCATCGATTCAGTTGCCGGTTGTGAGGTGCCGAGGGATAGTGACGATATCGCGCAATCCACTATGTCAACACCTGCATCTGCTGCCTTGAGATAGGCCATTGAGGCCATCCCGCTAGTGTAGTGAGAGTGCAATTGGATTGGGATGTCAATCTCATCCCTTAGGCGCGTTGCGAGGTCAGAAGCGGCCTCGGGGGAGATGAGTCCTGCCATGTCCTTAATGCAAATCGAATCAGCGTCCATTGAGTAGAGGGTCTTTGCTTTCTCAACGAACTTCTCATTGCTATGATATGGGCTAAGTGTGTAGCAGATACTGGCCTGGACATGTCCTCCTTCTCGCTTCACAAACTTCATGGAGGCCTTCATATTACGGATATCGTTGAGCGCATCGAATATTCTGAAGATGTCAATCCCGACCTTGACTGCCTCAACAACGAAAGCCTCAAGGACATCATCTGGATAGATATGATAACCGACCACATTGGAGGCCCGAAGCAGCATCTGGAACTTCGTATTGGGCATCGCATCACGCAATGCTTCTACTCGTTCCCAAGGATCCTCATCCAAGAATCGCATCATGCTGTCAAAGGTCGCTCCACCGAACATCTCAAGTGAATGATAGCCTACCTTGTCAATCTTCTCACAGATTGGTAGCATATGCTCCGTTCTCATGCGTGTAGCGATTAGCGATTGGTGCGCATCTCTCAGCGTTGTGTCCGTGATCTTGAGCTTGGTCATTGCGGATGGCCTCTCACAATGGAATATTCCCGTGTTTCTTTGGCGGCCTGGCTTGCCTTTTGCTTGAGAGAATATCGAGTCCCTTGCATATCAACTGGCGGGTTTCATGCGGAAAAATCACTTTGTCGATGTACCCAAGTCCGGCAGCAATGTACGGATGGGCAAACTGCTCGCGATACTTCTTGGCAAGTTCAGCCCGTTTCTTTGCCTTGTCCTTTGCGTTCTCAATTTCCTTGCGGAAGATGATGTTAATCGCACCATCAGGCCCCATGACTGCAATCTCCGCCGCAGGCCATGCATAGACAAGATCGGCTCCAATATGCCGAGATGACATTACATCATAAGCTCCACCGTATCCCTTTCTTGTGATTATGGTTATCTTGGGAACTGTGGCTTCAGCAAAGGCATACAAAATCTTGGCACCGTGTCTGATAATACCGCCCCACTCTTGAGATGTACCCGGGAGAAACCCGGGAACGTCCATGAATGTGATGACTGGAATGTTAAACGCGTCACAGAATCGCACAAAGCGAGCACACTTGTCAGATGCATCGATGTCAAGAGTCCCTGCCAGGTGAGCCGGCTGATTGCCCACGATTCCAACAGAACGCCCGTCAAAGCGCGCGAAGCCAACAATCATATTCCTGGCCCAGTGTTCGTGCACCTCGAAAAATTCCCCATTGTCTGCAACCTTGGTCACAACATCCCGCATGTCATACGGCTTGTTTGCATCCGCTGGAAGGAAATCGTCAATAGACTCGTCCACGTCGTCAGGGGCATGACCAGTGTTGATTCTGGGTGGTTCTTCCAGATTGTTGCTCGGCATGTAGCTGAGCAGTTTGCGGATTTGCATGAAGCAGTCATCCTCGTCCTCACTGGCAAAACCAGCCACTCCACTCGTGGAGGCGTGTGTCATAGCACCACCGAGTTCCTCGAAGCTTACTTTCTCACCGGTCACCGTTCTAATGACCTCTGGGCCCGTAATGAACATGTGCGACGTTTCTTTAACCATCAACGTAAAGTCCGTCACAGCGGGGCTGTAGACTGCGCCTCCTGCGCAAGGACCCATGATGGCGGAAATCTGCGGTACTACGCCACTAGCAAGTGTATTGCGTTTAAAGATCCAACAGTAGCTGGCCAGTGATTTGACGCCTTCCTGAATGCGAGCCCCACCACTATCGTTTAGACCGATGACAGGAGCACCGACCTCCATCGCCAGATCCATTATTTTGCAGACCTTTAGACCGTACATCTCTGCAAGGGACCCACCCCAGATAGTGAAGTCTTGGGAGAAGATGAACACCTTTCGACCGTCAATCGTGCCGTAACCTGTGATTACTCCGTCACCAAGTACCTTGTTCTTGTCCATCCCGAATGCAGTTTCACGGTGGACAACAAACTCGTCAATCTCTACGAATGAGTCAGGATCAAGCAGTTTCTCAACTCTCTCTCGTGCCGTGTACTTGCCTTTCTTGTGCTGTTTTTCGATGCGTTCCTTGCCCCCGGCAAGTTTGGCTTCTTCGCGCTTCTTTGTAAGCTCCTCGAACTTCTTTTTTGACATAGTTAGGCGCTCCACTGCTTGAGTCTCACGGTGCCAGTTTTGGGGAATTTGAATCTTCTGCCGTAGAGAAAAAGCTGTGATAATGCGCACTATGTGGAGGAATGGCGTTTTCTTGGTTAGGATGCGCCACGCAATTCATCACAGCAAAAGGTATAGAGGGTTTTTCGATGTCATAGCATCTAGAGGCGATAATCAGTGGTCACGATGACTTTCACCTACAGAGACAAAAAGGGAAGAGAGAAATGAATTCGTGTCGGAAGCAGCAGTACCAACCTTGATTTCTCCGGCAAGGATATGACGCACATAGACCTCTCACCCCTTTTGCAGTTCACCCGACTGAGGAAGCTCAAGATATACTCAAATGAACTACAGACTCTGGACCTGACACCCCTAAGGACATGCCACACACTGCGAGAGCTTGTACTTCGTAGAAACCATTTGCAGGAGATTGATCTATCACCACTAGAAAAATGTCCAGAACTAACGAGACTTGACTTGAGCAGCAACCGCCTCACGCAGTTGAACCTGGCGCCTCTGGCAAACCACATTGCACTAAGCAAGATTGTACTTACTAACAATCCTCTGCCGGAGATTGACGTTACGCCGCTGTACTCGTGTGGTATACTCCGAGACCTTGAGGTGAGCTCTCGAACAAGACTCAAAGCGGAACGAAGATATGCTGGCTACAAGAGAGGTGCCTTGGGCAGACTCAAGAAGAGGATTACTTGGATTGAGAAGTCCGAAACCCCAGTCGCTGCTGCACCGCAATTCACGGCCCCAGTAGTGAATGGAGGGGTCAGAATGAGAGTCCTTGGTGTTCTGAAGTCAGTACCAAGAATCAATATAGCCAACCTTACGAAGTATTCGGAGATTTCGGAAGAGGATACGCGTGAGCTGGTCTTTGACCTTGTTGGAGCCGGCGAAGTTTCTGGCAGGTTCAACCCATCAACAGACGAGTTCGTGTCCGCTGATGCCGCGGAGGTGTCGCGAAAGCTGAAGTCGAATGGTATTCATGTAGCGCGATGCCAACACTGTGGTACTCCTCTGCAGAAACTCCTTGCCTCTGGTGAGGAATTCGTCTGCCCGAGTTGCGGAACTCTGAATATCGGATGAATAGCAATCAGCTCTACATTTATTGGGAGTACTAGCGCCTGTGGAGGGAATAGATTCCTACGATTACCACGACCACGGCAGCTACGATTCCCACACTGAGCTCTCTTAAACCAAAAGAACCGAAGGGGGGATTGCTGGGAGTTGTTGGCGTGGGGGGTCCCACAGTTACTCCAGAAATGTAGAAGAAGTGATTCGGATTGGGTGTGAACTCCAAAACATCTCCAGGGATGTAGTCTGAGATTAGGAAAGGACCTGATGTAACAATGGAGTCCCCTGGAGGTATTGGATCCCATTTGTCCCATCCCTCCAAGCCAATTTCGAGAAAGATATGCTTCGGAATGATGGGCTTGTACGCAATCGAATGCAGATGCCAAAGTGACTCTGTATTGAACTCAAACCGAACACGGTAGTCCGTGAGCGCAACTGCCTGTGACATGTTCCATAGACTTGGACGGTAAGGACTGCCGGGCATGTCACGGTAGTAATTGATCGTGAATGAAACATCATTTGCAGTGATTGGAATACCATCGCTCCAAGTTGCGTTTCTCCGAATGTCAAACACAACTCTGGTATGGCCCTTAGGAACTGTCAAGTCATCGGAATGTGTTGTTACCTCGTATGACTCTGCCAGCCATGGTATGTCAAAGCCGTCAGAATTTGGCTTAAGTAGACTATCATACATCATGTAGAGCATCCCGTTCAGAGGATAATCTGCAATGGCTGTCATGAAGTTGAACCCAGGAACATAAAGAGGCATGCTAGTGCGAAGGGTTCCTCCGAACGGACCGCACTCTACTGCTTTCAGGTGTGCTTTCTGGTATGTCCACCAACAGGGGATACCAGTACTAGCGTCGTTGACGAACCCTTCAAATTTATCAGTTCTGTAAGCGGACAGAATCACATTCTCGTACAGGACTATCTCCGGACATTCGTACGCCAGAATCTTCTGAATCTCGACAGCTGCTTCGTACACCTCATCGTAATCTACAGAATGAAGGAGATGGTCTATCCAAATATCGAGACTTTCGTTGCTGAAGTTGGGATAATTGAAGCCCTGCACATCTGCGAAGTATGAGTGAAAGTTGTAGGCAAGCCAGTTGACATGCCAACTGCAAAATGATCTGCTAAGGAAGGCGATATCATAATCTCCGTGCCCGTACAGGCGGCCAAGATAACTGTAGAAGGAAGGAAGCGTGAGAACGGCCTCAATATGAAGCGCGTCAAATGCATCCATCACCTTCTCACAGGACTCAATGGCCACACTGGATGATTGCAGAACCTCGAGACACACTGAAAAGGGATTGCCATGCGGGTCGGTTCTGAACCCCGTTCCGTTGTTAATGCTGAATCCCGACTCGTTGAGCAGATGGTTTCCTAGTTCGACGTTGGCTTCATGGTAGCTGTAGGGCAGTAGCCCTTCAACCGAGTAAGGGTTAGCACTAGGTACGCATGAGTCCTGCGGCTTCGAGAATCCGTTCCACACCTCTTCAGAGATGGCCTCCTTATCTATGGCAAACGCGAGAGCTCTTCGAAATGAAGTATAATTGAATGGATTCTTGAGTGTGTTAATCGTAAGGTAGGCGTAACCGTTGCGAGGAGTCTGAATTATCTCGATGTCTGTTGCCTTAGACAGAGCATCGAAGAAGTCGGGATGCACCGAGTTGCCAATCAAATCAATCTCGTCGGTTAGCAGGGCAAGAGCCTGCAAATCATCTGAGGTTATTATCTGAGCCTGGAGCTTGTCGAGATAAGGTCCGCTGTTAGCATGACCGGGAACATCCGAGATGGCAAGTACGGGCCATGGAATGATGCTTATGGATACAAGTGTGAGCATCAAAGACAGTGCAGCGAGCATTCTTCCTTTTAGAAGAGAACCCGTTGTTTTCATGACTCGTTCCATCTTGCACGCGGGTTTGCTAAGTCAGAACTTTCACAAAAGCCTTCTTGTGCTTTTGAATACATAATGGAATGGCAGAGAATCAACATCAGTCTCGTGTGTCTTTCCACCAAAGAACGATGACCACGACTATCACGAATAATGATCCAGTCGTTACGACACGTCCAGCGAGGTCCATCTCGCCGAACGGATCAAACCAACCAAATGAGGTGACAGGCGGCGTGCCGTTACTCGGAAGAGTTGTCGAGTTTGGCTCGCCTCCTGCGCTTCGATTCAGTCCGAAGAAGTAGTTCGGATTGTACGTCAACTCGCAGAACTCACCTGCGACATACTCAGATACATTGAATGGTCCAGAGGTCACCATCTCCTCAACTGGAGGATTGGGGCTCCAGTAAGCCCAGTCCTCAATCAAGATCTCCTTCATGATATGCTTCGGAAAGACTGGCTTGAATGCAACGCCGTGTAAGTGCCAGTAGGATTCAGTGCTGAACTCAACAACGACTGTGTAGGTTGATGGAGCATATGCTGCACTCATGTCCAGCAGGTCTTGCCGATATCTGTTTCTAGGTGCGTTTCTTAGAAAGTTCAGTGAGAACGCGACATCCTCAGCCGTCAATGGAGTACCATCAGTCCAAGTTGCATTCTGGAGCAATTGGAAGGTGAATCGGGTATGTCCTGCAGGGATTGCGGCATTCGTAGCATGCGTTTCAGCCAAGTATGTCTTGGCCAGCCACATCATGTCATTGCCTTCGGGACCAAGGGTCATCATGCTGTCATAGAGCTCGATCAACACTTGGATGGTGTAAGCTGAGCTAGCACTCAACAAGTTGAATGTGTCGGGGTCGAACGAGTTGCTCCGGCGAAGGGTTCCGCCGAACGGACCACCCTGGTCAGCCTTTAGATGGGCTTTCTTGTTCGTCCAACTGCCGGGAACTCCATCGGACCAATCGTTAACGTGACCCTCGAACTTGTCTGTCCGGTAGGCTGAGATGTGGAAGTTCTCGTAGCAGATAACCCACGGACACTCATAGACCCACACTCTTTGCATCTCAATCGCAGCCTCATAGACCTCCTCGTAGGAAGTGGAATTGAGGAGCTGGTCACGCCACCTATCATAACTTGCATTCCTCCAGCTCGCCATGTTCTGGTAGGGCTCATCTACGTGCTCTCCCCAGAACTCGTATGCGAGCCAATCAACGTCGAAGCTGTCGAAGCTCAAGCCGAGGAAGACCATGTCGAAATCCTCGATTCCATACTCGGGGATGTCTATTGGCTCTGAAATAGCATTGATGTTGAGGGCTCGCAGTCCCTCAGCCATCTTCTCCCCAACCTCTATCGCCATATTCGAGGATTGCACTACTTCCACGAGGATGTCGAAGTTTGAACCGTCAGGGGCATCTCTGAATCCATCCACGTCCACATCAAGGAACCCAGCATCATCAAGCAATTGATTACCAAGCTCGATATTGGCATCGTAGTAGGAGTAGGATAGTTGGCCCTCGATAGAGAAGGGGTTCATCGATGGCACGCACGAGTCCTGAGGCTGTGAGAAACCCTCCCATATATCTTCAGAAATCGCATACTTGTCGAGAGCAAAAGCGGCGGCCCTTCTAAAGGCAGTGATATTGAAAGGATACTTTGTACAGTTGATCACGATGTAGCCGTATCCATTTCGGAGGTGATTAACAACATTGACACTCTCAGACATATTCAACTGGGAGAGGAAGCTAGGATGAATCATGCTGCCAATGAGATCAATCTCATCGTTCAGCAGTGCAAGAACCTGTTGATCGTCGTCTGGTATTACTTTGAACTGTATCTTGTCAACGAAGGGACCATTCTTCAATCCAAGCTCAAGGAGGGGCTGGGACCTAATGGATGTAGGAAATAAGGCAAAAGCAAGAATCGCGACTATCAAAACCAGACTAGAAAATTCCCTCGTATCCCAACCAAACACACGTGGTGTCAACTGTCGCTTCAACGCCAAAACAACTCTACAAGGGGGTCCCCGGACCTTAATCTTTGTTGTGTTAGCAATCACAAAACAATCCATTTAGGAATGGATGATAACTAATCCCTGCGAAGATAGCTGGTCTTTGCATAGAGATTGCAATCATCCCTGTTAGCGGCTTCCTTCATGCTTAGTGTTCGCAGGTTCATTTCCAACCTGATCGAGGCTTGATCAATCCAATCCTCGCGTGCATTCCTGGCAACTATGCTGGATGCCGCAACTGCCATCTCATCTTCCGCATGAGGTCTCTGAATGAGGTCAACAGAATCGAGGTCTATCACTCTGGCAAGGCGCTTCTCTGTCTTGGAACGTGCAAACTCGTCAACCACAATCCGGACCTGTTGGTTGCCGTTTCTTAGGTCTAGCTCGGAAACCACTTGTGATATTGCTTTCGCATGAGCCCAGGCTAGAAGGTCATTCAGATTCTTCCCTTCATCATGAAACTCCTTCAGAAGCGCATTAAACGCATCTGGCGGGAGAGTCACTGTCTTCAGAGCAGTGTTGAGCTTAACTATCACGTGGGCAAGCTCACCTATTCGATCCAACGACAGGGCTTTGCTATCCATGACCCCTTCTGCTCTCAAATCACTCGATTGGGTTGGAGTTAGCGCCACTGCCGCAACGACCATAGGACCCAACCATTCCCCCTTCCCAGCTTCGTCAGATCCTATGACAAGGTCATAGTCCGCGTCCTTGAAAACCATCTTCTGAAGGGCTTCGCGAACTAGCTGGACCGCTGGTTCGGAAGTGATGACCACCTTCCCGCTTGAATATCCGATTATGGAGCCGCCGCTGTATCCGATTCTGAAAGACTCGTACTCATTTGTCGTCCGCTTCTCCGCTGTGGAAGGAGCCTTGAGTAGCAGGCTACGTAGCTCATCGAGTTCTGAGCCATCGACTTTGATTACAGTCGTTCCCAAGAATAGTTCCACTCCGCTCATTCAAACCTTCGACTATTGGACAAGACAAGAAAATCCATAGTTTCATGAATATGCACTCGGGAGAAAAGCCTTCCTTCGTACGTACCTAGAGATGGAAGATATCTCCGATGAGTATTCTCTTCAGCTCGCCGTCGCTGCCCTCTACCTCCAGTGATCCATCAGGCCCAATGCCGATAGCAAGCCCTTCGATGATTTCAGACCCATCACGAACGCGTACTGACCTGCCAATGGTGCTGCTATGACCAGTCCACTCGTCAAGGATTGAGCTGAACGATGAATCAGACTCCACTCGACCGAGTCTGGAATCGATTCCACTGATGATAGCTGAGATGAGATTTTCTCTTAACGTTTCTCTGCCGATTTCGCTGAGAATCGTAGTAGCATTATCTTGTAGCTCAGCTGGCAAGTCTTCTCTCTTCACGTTCTGGTTGATGCCGACCCCAATAACGGCTAACAGACTGCCATTCGTCGAAATGGTTTCACTGAGAATGCCGCCCAGCTTTCGGTCACCAACCAAGATATCATTGGGCCACTTCAGAGAAACCTCCAAACCAAGAACCTCGCGAATCTCTGTGGCAATTGCACAAGCTGTAAGGAACCCCAACAATGGCGCAGTCTCGTCCGCGATTCGGGGTTTCAACACGATAGAGAAGTAGAGTCCACCCAAGGGGGAATGCCACGTCCTATCATGTCTCCCTCGTCCCTTGGTCTGCAGATCAGCAACTATGACAAGTCCTTCGCCGAGACCTCCTTCTACCATGACCCTAGCCAAGACGTTTGTTGACTCTGTCTGATTCACACATACTATGTTCGGCTCAAGCAGAACCAAGTCAATTCCATTCAGGATAGCCCGAGGGTCGACCGCATTCACGCTCCATCTAGCACCATCAGACCGTTTTGGATGACTCCCTGCCATGCCTTTAACTTCTATGTACAATGATGACTTATATTGTGTGCGGGATAGCGCTGTTGCTATTGGGTGTGAGAGGACAATGGCGAGCTTTGCAGGTGCAGTAATTCTTCGTGACCTCAACAAGACGCTTCTCTTCAAGAACAGGGACCTGTACTCCACCTCCCATAGGGATGTGCTTTTTCACGATGTCGATGCATTTGGTGTGAGAGGAATCGACATGGTTACAGGCAAGACTGGTGGTCTCTCGATTGGCGTGAACCGATACGGCCTTGCAGTGGCAAATAGCCACGTCATGGGCACAGAGGACCCAACATATGATATCCTCACCGAACAGATACTTGTGTTCGCCAAGGATGCAGAGGACGGTTTCAGAATGACTGTGGACCAGCTAAGGAACGGCCGGAAATTCCAGTGGGGAAACCTCATTCTTGCGGACCACGACAGTATGCTTGTTATTGAGATTGCGGGGAATGACTATTCAATCGAGTGGTCCGAACGGAAAGTGCTCCGCGCGGGACATCACATCATGCTTGATACTGAGGAAGTTCTTAGTCAGCATTTGGGCTCAAAGGGTGTTGACAGCTTTGTGAACTCGACGATACGAGTTGACCGTGGCTATGAGCTATTCAAAAACGTTACCAGCGTCCAAGACGTTTTTTCCGCTCTAAAGGACCATGGCGAAGGTCCAAGTCAGTCGAGCATCTGCAAACACAGCTCTGGCGAGGGGCAAATGTCTACAGTGACGAGCTATGTAGTGGAGATAGATCACCCAGGTGAGAATGGTCGACCAAAGGTTGTGTTCCATGTTGCCAGAGGAAATCCCTGCACTGCAACTTATACGGCAATCCCGCTGGTATTCCCAGCCGACGAGGACGTAATGCGCCGCGCCCTTGAAATGTACTTCAGATGATATCTGAAGTGGCCTCGGTTTCTTCCGCCAGTGTGACTTTGATTTTCGCGATTGCTTCAATCTCCTGTTCTTTGTTCTTGAAGAAATAGTAGAACATGACAACTGCTAGAACGTAGAGTCCTGACACTAGTAAATAGGGCTCTTTGTACAGCCCAGCTGCAAGAAACCCTCCGCCAATAATGGCACCCACGCCTCGAACGAACTGGTCACCCGTTCCGACAACACCCATTGCAGTGGACCGCTCCTCCTTGGTAAGTCCTTCCATGAAGAGAGTATTAGAAACAGGTCCAGCCATATTCATGAGCGTGCCCCTTGCAATGTATGCCAAGACTGCCAAGCTGAAGAAAGGTGACCAATAAAGCATCAATAGAAATGGTATCGAAAGAGCCTCGGTGATTACAACGGTCTTCACCTTGCCAATGCGGTCAGCCATGGCTGGCGCCAAGAAGTTGCCAGCCGAGAGGACGAGAATGTTAAGGCCAAAGATTATGCCGATGAGAGTAGAGTCTGCGCCCCACCATGAAAAGAACAGGTTGAAGTACATGACAATAATCCCAGCACCCATCCCAACAACTGTGACAGTGGCCGCGTATTTGGCGATGAACCTCGAATTCGTGATGTGACCAACACCAAAGCTTCGAGTAACGCTTGTGGGACGGTCGCGTGTCATTGGCACGACAATCAGAGTTGAAACCGCTAGGGGTAGGAGGCTGAGCCAGAGGGTCTTCCTATAAGCCCAGAAGAGTGTGGGAGCAACACCCTGTAGCTCCATGAGGAGATGTGGCAGATAACCGCCTAAGACACTGCCCGCAAGAACCGCAAGCAAGGCAACGCCGCTGCTGAATCCGAACAGGTGTGCTCGCTCTTTAGATGTTGACAAGCCTGTCACGTAGGGAGACCAAGCCACCATAATGAATGCGCTAGAGAAACCGAGAAGAGCCTGTGAGATCAAAAGCCAAGACGCATCAAGCACCGCATACTGAAGGGCGATGGCGAAAAACGAAACCGCAGATGATACAAGTATGATGTTCTTCCTACTTCGCCTGTCGGTAAACAGTCCTGCAATGATGGAAACGCCCGCGGTGGCAAACATCGCGACCGCTAGGAATACACCGAGAAAGTCGGCTTCAAAGCCGGCCTCAACCATATAGAGATTGAAGATGACGCCCCCCATACTCCAAGAGAATGCACGCGTCGCGTTAAACGCAATGAAGAGCCTGGCATCTGCACTGAAGAGCCGCATCTTGCCTATGTATCCAAGCTCTTCATTCTCTGTCACCGGATTATCCCCTAATCTCAGAAGTGCGTGGAGGGCCCAACAATCGACATCGCCTTTATGCGTTCCTGATGATGCACATTGCGACTCCAATCTAGATGGCCCTTGCATGTCTGTTGCATGAAACAAGTCATCCTGGGGCGAACACTGCCACCTGACCCAAGCTAGGAAGTCACAGTCGATTCACTTCTGAACCTCGGAAAGTATAGACGAAACTCAGCCCCCTTGCTGAAAGCGCTAGGCACACGGTCATGGACCTCGATTTGTCCCCCATACTTCTCGATAATTTGCTTGGCTTGGTGCAGCCCGATACCTCCGAACCGGCGAGACATGTCAAACAAACTTGTCTTCATCGTGTCAGAGATCCCAGGGCCATTGTCTGCGATAGCAACTACGTAACCTCTCTCTTGCTTTTGAAGGCTAATCCAGATGTGTTTCTCGCTGTTAGGATTATGCTCTACTGCATTCATCATCAGATTCGATAGGAGTCGTTCGAGAAACTCGTCAGCAAGAACTACAGCATCTTTGACATCAAATGAGCTTTCAACAGAGATGTTTCTAAAACGAATACGTAGGTTCTCAATGCAGCTCCTCAAGGTCTCGTCTAGGGACGTTTCCTTCAGGGATACAGTCATGAGTTGTTCGGTCAACTTGACCTTATCGATCATCTCGGAACACTTCTCGCATGATTGCTCAATCTGGGCAAGCATAGACCTCTGACTTGTCAGGTCGTTTGTAGCTCCAAGGAGCGCAGAGTTGGCTAGAATCACTTGCAGTTGATTCCGAAAATCGTGCGCCATGAGATCCAAGTAGAACATTGCCCCATTTCTCTCCGCTCTGATGCGTTTTTCGGCGGCCTTCAGTTCCGTTATGTCCCTCACAACAACGACAATTCGCTCTCCATCTTCATGGGGATTGAAGTCCGCAGAGAACCAGTGTTCTTTGTCGTCAATCTCAGAAGAGTAGTCCATTCTCTTGGTTTCGCCAGTTTCTCTCACAACTCGACTGAGATTGGAGAATTGTCCTGCAATTGGTGATGGCATTGCCTCTGCAATCGTCTTGCCTAGGAACTCCTCAGGCGATGCGATCATCAATTCCTGCGTTGACGCGTGGATGTTTGTAAAGCGGTCGTTCTTATCAAACACAAAAATCAAGTCATTCATCGACTGGATGATTGTCCGGTGAGTTTCTTCGCTCTGACTGAGCGCTTCCTCTGCCAATTTGCGCTCGCTGATGTCTTCGAAAGCAGCCAGAACTCCATTAACTGTCCCATCTTGGTTCGACATGGGGATAATTTTAATTCGCAGGAATATAGACTTCCTCCACTTGGAAACATATGGCCGTTCAGATTCAACTGTTTTGGATTGCGTCATGCAACGCTTAACGTCGTCTGAAATACCAGCATCCTGTAAGGCCTTGAATGTCAAGAGGTTGATTTGCTTGGTTGCCTTTTCCGAAGGTGAACCAAGCAGCTCAAGAGCAGTTCTATTGACGCTCAGGATGTTTCCTTCAACATCACAAGTCAGAATTCCAATAGGGGTTTCTTGGAAGAGCATCCTGAACTTCTCCTCGCTTTTCCGAATCTCTTCCGCGGCTTGTTTGTTCTCAGTGATGTCCAACGCCACACCTAGAACACAGGTTCCATAGTCACCGAATCGGATGGGAATCTTGCGTGTGTCATGCCACCGGACTGAACCGTCGAGCATGGTGAATTGAGATTCGGGAAAGTGTGTTTGTTTCTTTGTTCTGATGACCTCGGCGTCTTCCCGGAGAAACGTTTCAACCTCATGCGCATCCGCATGGATGGAACTGAATCTCTTCCCGAGAATATCCTCGACTGTAGCGTCATAGCTTTCCGCAAAGGTTTTGTTCAGTAGTACAAGTCGTCCTTCACGATCCCTCACGAATATCTGGTGTGGAACCATGTCTATCACTTGACGCAGTCGTTCTTCGCTCTCGCGCAGCTCCTGCTCGGACCGCTTGAGATCACTAATGTCAACGAAACCACACAAGACCTCGATGATGTTGCTATCCGTGTCGAATAAAGGAGCCAGCTTGTACTGCAAAACTGCAGACTTGCCCCATTTTGACGTGTATGGCTGTTCATCACCAACAATCTTGCCTTCCTTGACACACTCCTCGAAACGAACAGAGATACCCGCATCCCTCAATGGTTGGAAGGTGAGAATGTTGATTTGTTTGGTCGCCTTTTTCGATGGGGACCCTAGGAGTTCCAAGGCAGTCCGATTGACACCTTGAATGGCCCCATGAATATCAATGCTTAGAAGTCCGATAGGCGCTTCTTGAAACAGCGTCCTGAATCTCGTCTCGCTCTTCCGGATCTTATCCTCCGCGAGCTTGCGCTCGTTGATGTCCTCCAAGCTTCCCTCATAGTGCGTGATCCGACCGCTAGCATCTCGGATTGCTCGTGCACTATCTCGCACCCAGATGAGCTGTCCGTCATGCCGGCGAACCTGTGTTTCAAAACCGCGCACAACTCCCTCGTTCTTCATCAAGACTTGCCATTTCTGACGGGCTTGAGAATTGACATATAGATCAGCCGCACTTGTCTCGATTAGGGAGTTCTTGTTACTGTGTCCCAGAAGCTGAACCAAGCGAGGGTTGACATCCAAAATTGCCCCCTCAGACGTACTACGGTAGAGTCCAATGGGTATAGTGTCGAAGAGAGCCCGGTATCGAGCCTCCGCCCTTTTGATTTGCTCTCGTGCATTGGTTTCATCATCGTTGTGGGGAGCGTGTGAGTGATTATCGCTCATTTAAGAAACTACCTTGTTCTATCCTTGGCTGAGTGAGTTTACGGTGCTCCTTCGCTAGTGCATGCTACTTTGACAACTGGACTGAATCCACGCGACTATCGATTGCCGTGCCAAGATCTGCTATGTGAAGGGCTACAGGCTACTTGGGGGTCGTCAGTAGTCCTATCCCGTGCACATGTCAGTTCAGTAGGATGGTCCTAGTACCGTGCGCTCCAGCAATAGCCCTGACAAGTATATTTAGGTTGCTCGTATCTTCTCAGTTCTACGAGAGGGATTCATCAAAAATACCTCTGAATATATGAAACTCAATCGAGGTGAGCATATCAGAAATAACAAACCGAAAATTACCTACAAGGCGTGGTCTTGCACGTCTTTTTGTTATTCATAGATTAGTACACCGAAAGACTAAACCGAGAAATCAGTTCCAACGCCAATCATGAAGATCATCGACCTTCGAAGCGACACTGTGACTCTTCCAACGGACGAGATGATCGAAGCGATTGTGTCTGCACACAGGGAAGGCAAGTTCGGAGATGATGTCATCGGCGAGGATGAGGTCGTCCACGAGCTCGAAGATAAGGCTGCGCGGATTCTAGGAAAGGAGTCTTCGCTGCTGGTCACTTCAGGAACACAGGGCAATGTCATCGCTCTCTTAGCTCAGACAAGAAGAGGGGATGAGATTGTAGTGGAAGAGCAGTCGCATACATACCTCTTTGAGGCTGGGTCGATGGCATCACTGGGGGGTCTATTCCCCAAGCCTGTGAAGGGGGTTCGCGGTTACATTCTGCCCGAAACCCTACAATCAGTGGTAAGCCCTGATGATACCCATTACGCAAGAACATCGATGGTCGTGATTGAGAACACGCACAATTACGCAGGAGGCACAATCACGCGACCAGAACAGGTCAAAGCCCTTGCAGAGGTGGCTCATGAGAACGGCCTCCTTGTGCATTGTGACGGTGCAAGGTTGTTTAACGCCGCAGTTGCCCTTGGCATTCCGGCGAAGAAGCTGATAGAGAATGTCGAGAGCGTTCAAATCTGCCTTAGCAAGGGTCTCTCTGCGCCGATAGGGTCCATGATTGCGGGTTCTGACGAGTTCATCCACACTGCCCGAAGAGTCAGAAAACGGCTTGGTGGTGGAATGAGGCAGGCAGGCTTGATAGCGGCGCCAGGCATTGTGGCTCTTGAGAAGATGGTCGACCGATTGGCAGACGACCATGCCAATGCAAAGATTCTCTACAAGGCTTTTTCGAAGATAGATGGTCTCATCGTTGACGAACCCGAAACCAACATCATTTTCGTGCATCTTAGCGACTTCAGCATCAACGCTGAAGAATTCTCTATGGAGTTGAAGAAACGAGGGGTCCTCGTCTATGGAGAGTACGGAAAGCGCGTTAGATTTGTTCTCAACAGAATGGTGGAGCGGGAGAATCTATCGAGGGTAGCCAGTGCGGCGGAGGAAATCCTTAATTCTGCTAGAATCTGAAGATTGTTCTGGTACGCGCTCCGCGCTTACTCAGGTGGGCGTTGGCATAGTTCAAGGAGAACCCCACCAGTGGATTTCGGGTGAACAAAGGCGATTAGCATACTATGCGCACCAACTCGGGGCGTTTCGTCAATAAGACGGGTCCCAGCTTTGCGATGGCCACTCAAAGCGGCTTCGATGTCATCAACTAGAACTGCGATGTGATGAATACCCGCGCCTCGCTTTTCAAGGAACTTCGCTACCGGACTGTCCGAAGAGGTTGGTTCAAGAAGCTCCATCCGACTCTCGCCAAGCTTAAGGAATGCCACACGCACCTTCTGTTCGGTCACTTCTTCCTCGCCCAAATACTCCATCCCAAGCACATCTCGATAATACTTGAGACCCTCTTCAATGCTCTTCACTGCGATTCCGATGTGGTCCAACTTGTCGATTGGCACGTTTCTCGCTCCCTACAATATGTCTGGCGCTCTGTACTCACCGAAGACCTCACGCAACACTCCACACATCTCGCCTAGAGTCGCGTACGCCTTGACAGCATCAAGAATCAGGGGCATTAGGTTACTATCACTTTCTGCAGCAGACCTCAACGCTTCGAGTGTCTTTTCGACAGCCGCTTGGTCACGTTCCTCTCGCATCTCCTGCAATCGCCCAATCTGCTCTGCTTCTACTGCCGGGTCCACTCTCAGATAGTCGAACTGTTGCTCTTCCTCCACGGTGAACTTGTTGAGTCCCACTACGACTCTTGTGCTATTATCAATGGCCTGCTGGAATTCATAGGCACTGTCGTTGATTTCCCTCTGGATGAATCCCTTCTCGATTGCAGCAGGAGCACCGCCCAGATCATCGATTTTTATGATGTACTCCATTGCTCTCTTCTCTACTTCATCAGTCAAGTGTTCTATGAAGTAGGAACCTGCTAGCGGGTCGATTGTGTCGCCCACTCCGGTTTCGTAAGCGATTATCTGCTGAGTCCTAAGTGCGATTTGAACTGACTGTTCCGTCGGGAGCGACAGTGCTTCATCCCTGGAGTTCGTGTGGAGCGACTGCGTTCCACCCAACACGCCCTGCAGTGCTTGAAGAGTCACCCGCACAACGTTGTTGTCCGGCTGCTGCGCGGTCAGCGTACAGCCAGCTGTCTGCGTATGGAACCTCATTCTGCAAGAGCTGTCATCCTTTGCGCCGAACCTATCATGCATTATCTTCGCCCAAAGCCTTCGAGCTGCCCGAAACTTTGCAATCTCTTCAAAGAAGTCACTGTGCGAACCAAAGAAGAAAGACAATCGAGATGCGAATGAATCTACATCGAGACCGACCTTGATAGCGGCGTCGACGTAAGCAATCCCGTTGGCTAGCGTGAAGGCAACCTCCTGCACGGCCGTCGAGCCAGCCTCTCGGATATGATAGCCGGATATGGAGATTGTGTTCCAAAGCGGCATATTCTCCGAACAGAACTTGAATGTGTCAGTGATGAGACGCATGGATTCCTTGGGTCCATGGATAAAAGTCCCGCGGGCGACATACTCCTTTAGAATATCGTTCTGAATTGTCCCGCGAAGCTTGTTCATGGGCACGCCCTGCTTCTCACCTACGGCGATATACATTGCCAGGAGAATAGCTGCAGGAGCGTTGATCGTCATGGATGTGCTGACCTTATCCAATGGGATACCGTCGAATAGCAGCTCCATGTCGGCTAGGGAGTTGATTGCCACTCCGACCTTACCAACCTCACCTTGGGCGAGAGGATTGTCAGAGTCATAGCCAATCTGAGTTGGAAGGTCGAAGGCTATAGAGAGACCAGTTTGCCCCTGATTAAGCAGGAACTTGAAACGCTCGTTAGTTTCCTTCGCGGTGGCAAAACCACTGTATTGACGCATCGTCCAAAAGCGTCCACGATACATCGTAGGCTGAACGCCGCGTGTAAAAGGAAACATGCCAGGGAAGCACAGCTCCTGTTCATACTCCATCAGCGCCTTCTCTGAAGGGCCATACAGGCGGTCAACCGGTATTCCTGAGAGAGTTTCAAATTGCTCCTTCCTCTCGGGAAACTTGGCCAGTGTCTTTGCGACAGGACCCTCGTCCCATTCCTTGAATGTCTTGCGGAGACCCTTTTCAGATCCCAATTTTTTTCACCTACTCCCTAACACTGATCAAAAAGTCAGCAATTAGTCGCTCGGCAACCGAGTACGGATCGTCATTCCGTCCAGCTATCTTCTTAATCGCCTGTTCGTACTCTGGAGTACCCCGGAGCCTTGTGAAGAGCTCGTTGGTCAGCTTGTATTCCATTATCTGTTCAAGCTCATCACGGCTGCGCTGAAGCCCCTTCTGCTTCAAGAGACCGGTTTCTTGCAGATAGGACATGTGTGCGCCTATCGTGTCTACAAGTTCCGGAATGCCCTCCCCAGTGAGCGCATTGGTGAGCAATACCGGGGGCCGCCAACTTCTTTCCCGAGAATCGAGATCGAGCATTGCGTTGATCTCAATGACCTTCCTATCAGCCCCCGGATAGTCAGCCTTGTTGACGACAAAGATATCTGCAATCTCCATTATGCCGGCTTTAATTGCCTGAATGTCGTCCCCTGCCCCTGGGACATCTGCCACAATGACTGTGTGTGCAACCTCCACAACTTGGACCTCAGACTGACCGGCGCCCACTGTTTCCACAATGACTATATCCTTGCCAGAGGCGTCTATGGCACGCACTGCATCTGATGTCGCCCTAGCCAGGCCACCGAGATGACCTCTAGTACTCATGCTCCGCACATAGACGTCCTTATCCAGGCTGTGTTCCTGCATCCGAATTCTATCGCCGAGCAGTGCACCGCCAGTGAATGGACTCGACGGGTCAACACACACTATTCCGATAGTCTTGCTTCTCTTTCGATACTCAGCAGTAATCCTGGTCACCAATGTGCTCTTGCCTGAGCCTGGAGGCCCTGTCACTCCCACTATGTGAGCATTGCCAGTATGCTTGTAGAGCATGCTGAGAGCGGTTGCCGCTGAGGAGTGCTCATTTTCTATCAGTGTGATTAGTCGAGCCAGGTCTCGCCTGTTCCCCTTGAGAACCCCTTTCACAAGTTTTATCGCCGGCAAGGCATTTGTCCTCTCGGAAGGTCAACTACAACTTAACGTTGGATTCGATATATCCCACTATGTCTGCCAGAGGAGTACCTGGACCGAATACCTCTGCGATGCCTACGGCTTTGAGCGCAGGAACGTCGTCATGGGGTATGATTCCTCCGCCGATTACAAGGATGTTGTCCCCCCCTTCAGCCTTCAAAAGCTCCATGATCTTGGGGAAGAGAGCATTGTGTGCACCGGATAGAATGCTTAGTCCTATTACATTGACATCTTCAGAAATTGCCGCTTCGACAATCATCTCCGGGGTCTGTCGAAGGCCGGTATAGATAACTTCCATCCCGGCGTCCCGCAACGCCCTAGCAACAATCTTCGCGCCCCGATCATGTCCATCAAGACCGGGTTTGGCAACCAGTACACGTATTTTCTTCGATGAACTCAAGGGACTCCCTCTACTAGTAGTCAGATGCCGATGTGTTCTTAGTGACAATTTAAAGCCTTTCGATTGTTAGGCCCGCATCAGAGATTGGTCGAGAGATCTGGCTTTGACCTTTCGAGAAAAAGCGCGTAGCCAAGTAGCAGACTATTTGCAGGAAACTGGGAACTGGTAGGGGTGCAGCAAAGGTCATCGCGAAGTTCGGGGAGAGAGCCATCGTGAAGACAGCAATCGGGACGACGATTTGAGCCAGTAAACATAGGAAAGCAATGATGAAATTCGTCCGAACGGTCACCATCTGTCTGGAGAGAGCAAGATTGCTAGCAATCAGAGCAGCTGCGATGGTCACCCAAATTATGGCAAGGGCAACCGATGCCTCATAGTTGATTGGACCGAAACCAGTGGAGTCATAGATGCCAAACCGATTGTATCGAACGCTATAACCACCCCAAATGAAGTAGCAGCTGGTGTCGCCGATTGTGTCAATAAAGAGATGATGCCATTCAACAAAGCCCATTGGCAGTAGAAGAGTTACAGATGCTATGATTACTGACACCAAGTGCTCCTTCGCCATCCGCACTATCCACACCACTCAGGAAATGCATGTCAACTCCATATTTGGTTTTCTCTCCTAACTCCCGATGCTTAGCTCTTGATTTATTAGGCTGAGTGGTATAGGAAACACAAAGCAGGTGTTCCAAGCAATGTCCGTAGAATCTGAAGATTATACAGAGTACGATTGGTTTGGAGAAGCTAAGATTCGAGAAAAAGCTGGCGACTCGGAAGGTGCTCTAAAAGCGTATGAAGAGGCCATAAAACTCAATCCAAGCTTCGAGAAAGCATGGTTCTACAAGGCGCAGTTACATCATCGACTGGGGCAGAAAGATGAGGCAATCGCTTGCGCCAAGAAGACTATCGAACTGAAGCCGGCCTGGGAGAAGCATGTCCGAAAGTTCTTACCCGATATTATGGTGTAGGAGTGGGGCCGTCTAATGCACCTAACCCAGCGTGGATGAATCGGGATAAAGTAGAACAAAGACTGCCTGATTGAGTGTCAGAATTCCACGTTCGTGCCAATCAAGCACTAGTTTGACATTCCCTTTGGATGATACCTTAGCAAGGGCAGAAAGAGTTGGCTTGCGACATTCCAGATTTTGTAGAAGGTGCTCAATCGTTTGCACTAAGATCATTTGTCTAGCATCTGGGCTTGTTTCCGTCAACCAGAACAGGAGATTGTCACGGGCTTTCGAGCCTATTTCAGTCCCGTCAGCGGCGCTAGCTATTGCAGCCGAAATCTTGTCAACAACATCACCTTCCTTGATGTCCTTCAGCTCGCTTTCAATGATTGTGACTAGGGCGTCGGTGTTCTCAGGATCACTACTGAGTATGTCAATGAGGTCGGAACGCGCTTGGAGTGGGCCCTTTTCGTCATTTTCGCCGCTCAAATTGGATGCAGCTCCTTTCGTGCTTTCAGGACTCCGTTCTCGCGGGTTGCTAATATGTATTGTTCGTCTGGCGCCACTCAAATTGAGCTAAACAAGGCGCTCTGCCGCTTGACAGGAGAGTCAAATGTAGTTCTCGAACTCGGCTAGAGTATCAAGCACAAGGAGCGGTGCGGTATGATCACCATACTTGGCCAAGCTCATCTCATATGAGGACCCTCTGACATTTACCCAAACAGATGGAATCCCCGCGTGCGCGGCACCGACTATATCCGCGTAGTACTCATCACCAACAAAGAGCACTTCGTTCTCAGTAACTCCCAGTTCTCTCATGGCATACTCAAATATCTCGGGCATTGGCTTGAAGGCCTTCATGTCTCCAGAGTCAGTCATGACTGTGAAGAATTTCGTCAAATCGAAACTCCCCAGAATCGTGTTGACATCTCCCACAAAGCTATTGGTTATCACACCCATCTTGATTCCGTTCGCAGAAAGACGTTGGAGCAGAGATTCTGTACCAAGCATGGGCCTCGAGAGTTCTACATGAAGCCTCCTGAACATGTCTGTGACTTCGTCCAGCAGAGAGTTGACGACCTCAAGCCCAACATCTTCCAAGCTTTTCCTCAGAGCATTCCTCACGCATTTCGTCGGAGTGATATATGGTTCTCCGTTGACAATGCGCTCAATCTCAGCCCGGTAGTTCGAGAAGAGCGATCTGAAGTAGGGGTCACGAATACTTGATGTGTCCTCTACGATCTTGGACAAAAACCACTCGCAGGCCTTGAAAGCGTATTCGCCCGTGTGTATCAGTGTCGAGTCCAAATCGAAGAGTATCGCTTCAAATTGACTCAGTTCAAGCGAAGTCACGAGGGGTGCAATCTCCGAACTAGCTCCCGCCCTTGCCCAAGTATATGCTATGTGGGTCCAGGCGATGCATAACGTCAATCTGTTCCTGAGTGGGTTCGTCGGTCGTTGGAACATCGTCAGGTATTATCAAGTCGAACATCACATTATCGAGAACGTCCTGCACAGTGTACCCCGGATGCACCGACATCAGTCTGATTTTCAGAGTCCGTGGGTCGAAGTCCATCTGACACATGTCAGTTATAACCACCTCAGGGCCCCTTCCCACCAGCGACCATTTCTCACGAGACCCTGGGCCTTCAAGATGGCCGGGGCTTGTCAAATGGTCCAATTGCTTGACAAACTTGCGCTTGTCGTGGGTCATTATGATTATCAGGCGTTTGGCTGAGGAGGCAATGTCATTTCCTCCGCCACTTCCAGGAAGCCTAACCTTAGGCGCTTCGTAAGGCCCTATGTATGTGGTATTTAGGTTACCATACTCATCAATCTGAGCGGCGCCTAGAAAACCAACATCAATATGACCGGCTTGAAGGATGAACCCCAAGGTTTCAATAAGGCCGATCGAAGCAGAGCAGCCGAGGTAATACCTCGAGTCCGCTACTGACAGTGGAACCTCTCTGGGCCTTGCGTCGATGAACCCTGCCTCGGAAATCAAGTTGATGTTGCGTGCGTGTGTTTCTTTAGCCAACAATGCGGCCAATAAAGGCAGACCAGTACCGCCGAAGACATTCTCGCCGTTTCTAACATGTCTAGAAGCACAGGCTGCTAAGAACTCAATATTGCTGTACTCGACCATTGTGTGACCTCCTCAGTACCCCCTTGGCTTGATGGCCCTCAGCTTGTTCAAGCGACTCCATCCAATCTTATCCAGATAGGCCTCATGATTCTCAACCCCAAGGATGTAGGTATCCAGATACTCCTGCCAAGTCTCTTCCTTCCGGGTAATCTTATGGAACATCTGCAAGAACTCCAAGTCATAATCATAGTAGCCGTGACACATCATTGGGTGAGCTGCGAATGGAACAAGTACAACATGATCAACGTACATGGAGGGAATCTTGGTCTGTTCAGGCGCGAAGCGAATTTCCTCTTCATCAACGAGCTCCTCTGTTAAGATAATGAGTTTCTTTCCACAGCGGCTGCCCTCAAGATCTTCACCCACGATTCCATCGATTTGTGCGTTCCCAGACATATCTACACGCTGCGCGTGGACTATGCTGAAGTCTGGTTGAATCGATGGGACAAGGCAGATCTTCTCTCCCGTGAACGGGCAATCAATCACCTTGAGCTTCTTGTCGCCTCTATACCGGGATTTGGCAACCATGTCGGTCCCCATCAAGCTGCGCAGCGGCATGAACGGAACATTCAGTGCACCACCCAAGAACCTCATCGCCATTGCCAGGTTGCTATAGTCCTCAATTTCGACCTTGCCCTCAGCAACTCTTCGGCGCGTGTTGTTAGCAAGCCCTAGTGCTTCAATCGCCACGAAAGCGATCTCAAGGCGTGGAACAACTCCCGCCCCAACCAATATCTCGAGGTCAACCTCTGAACCACATGTATAGATTGTGAGATTGCGCTTCTTTTGTCTGATCAACTCTGACGCAAAAGCTATCGGAGGTCTCTGGAAGCCAAAGCCGCCCCAGAAGAGCCCAGACCCATCTGGGACCATCTTGGCCGCCTCAGCGAGAGTTATTCGTTTGTCTTTTATTCCGGATTCTGCCAACTTGATTCACCGCGAAGGACGGACCTTTGATTGAATCCGTCACTCTCATGCCACCCTTTTATCTTTGACTGGAAAATGCCATATTGCCTTTTCATTGGTAAGAACCGCGTAATTGGAATGATATGCTTCTCTCAGTTGGTCATGCACGAATTGTGTCAATGCCTTATTCAGAATTGAAATTCGAACGGAGCAGCTGTATCATGAATCGCGTCAAACGTGCAATGTCATCATTCAAGATGTAAAGCTTCGTTCCTGACGGCGGTATATCAAATCGGGTCACAAACCCAACGACATCATCGTCCTCAATAGGCTCGACAACTACTTCATACTTGGCCCCGATTTCATGCTTTTGTTCCGAAAAATCAATACTGGGTTGCTTGGCATGGTAGACTGTCCCCACGAGAGAGGGTATGTAACAGCTGCAGAAAACCTGTACAAAGCTGGACATCTCTTAGATGAATAGCGAATCGAAGACCCTTTTTTATGGGTGTTAATATACTCCAGAGAGGAACCTGTACGTGTAGTGTCAGTCAAGGACGAGAACCAAGTCCAAGGATGACTCTACCGTCACCGTCAGTTGGCCGGGGACGTAAAATGCCCGTGGAGAGGACGTAAGACTTTCAGTTAATTATTCAGGATTAACAAAAAGCAACCTCGATGATGCAGGAACCGAACATCAGTCAAGGACATTGATGTCCAAAAGATTGTACAAGTTTCGGGCAACGGCAGTGACCGCGATGATATATATTACAGACAGCACCACGAATATCCGCTGCTTCGCATAGTCGAATAATTCCAAGTTCTTCTTCATGTCTGTTATGCTCTCTTTATGCCTCCCATTTCAGTTTCTTGGCTGCTATTGCTACAGCTTCGAGAGTCTTTTCCAAATCCTGCTCGGAGTGTTCAAACGATATCGCACCCAGTCCATGGTAGCCAAACACACCCTGCTCCATCAGTCTTGCCTGGAACATATCCTGACTGCGCTTGTCAAACGCTTCTCCAATACTACTTCCGGTCAGCGTCGAGCCTCTGAAATCGCCCTTGAGGCAATTGATGAACAACATTGAACCATAGCCCGTAGCCAAGGCGTTGACGTTCTTGTTCATCATTATTTGGTTCAGTTTCTCTCGGAAGCCATCTCCCCGCTTGTTCAGCGAAGCGTAGTCATCTGATAATGAACGTAGTTGATCCAAAGTCGCTATCCCTGAAACCATAGAGAGTGGGTGACTTGAGAAAGTTCCACCGCCCACCCAGCGCCCGCCTTTTGCCCCGGGTGCGGCCAATGCCATGACATCTTCGCGTCCGCCGTAGACTCCGAGGGGCATTCCACCAGCTGCAATCTTGCCCAATGTGAGAAGGTCGGGCTCCGCCCCAAAGATGTCTTTCCCCGCTGCACCATAACGAAGACGAAAGCCAGTGATTATCTCATCGAATATCAATAAGATACCCCGTGTTTCTGTTTCCTCGCGAAGATAAGGAAGGAAGTCCGGCTCTGGCGGAATCCCGCCTCCCGCTCCAAGCACGGGCTCAACTACCATGGCGGCAAGCTCCGTTCCGTATTTCTTCATTAGCAAGTCCACGCTGTCACGGTCATTGAACTCAAATGAAACCCCGTCATAAAATGGATCATCGGAGAAGGGGTAGCGAATGTGATAGCCAAGTGCATCACTGCCGCCGTGCCAACCCCCACGTGCCTTAGCTACTAGACGCTTCCCGGTAAATAGGCGAGAGAGCCTGACTGCATACATGGCAGCCTCACTTCCAGTAGCGCAGAATCGCATTCTCTTGAGGTATGGGATGGCCTCCTGAATCTTCTCAGCAAAGATAACCTGATGCTCATTCAAAGTACCAAGGTGAATACAGTCTTCCATCTGCTTCTGAATTGCTTCTCTCACTCGCGGATGATTATGGCCCAAGATATGCGAGTAGTGTGTCATCCACCAATCAACATACTCGTTACCGTCCACATCCCAGATTTTACTACCCTTTCCACGCTTGATGTAGGGAGGGTATGCACCCGGGGACACCATGCCGAAAGTTCGTATGTTGTGGTTAACACCTCCCGCGAACACCTTTAGAGCTCTGTTCCAAAGATCGCGTGATTTCGGAGTTGCTTGCTTATACTTCTCAAGCATTCTTGTTCACCTGATTTAGTAATGCATTATCTAGAGAGTTCGTTAGTCACTTCTCCAGAATGACTGCGTGTTTCTTGGACATGGTAGATCTTTCATCGTGAAGAGGCCTGGCTGAGCTTCAATAACCAATGGAATCATATTCAAGACCATCCCAACAGTGCCATAATCACCCTGAACTCCACCCTCGATGCGCTGGACAATCTTTGGATGGCCTTCAATGCTAACCTCATCAAACTCTGGCGTGGCTCCTGCATGCGCAACGAAGCTGAGGGTCACCACATTCCTCTGGTCTTTTCTGCCAATCCCCGTGCTCTTCAATCCGATTACCCACCCCTTCTTCACATCTGCAACAGGCGTTTCAATGTCAGCAGAAGCGATTACCGGCTCAGGAGGCAGCTCTTCCACGTAATCGAGTTCCAGACCAAGAGCATCGTCAATCATTCGAATGGATTCTACCAAGCCCACGTGACCAGTGATTGCACCCTCAGATATGGCCGTCTTGAAGTCTTCTGGACTCATCCCAGTTCCAATCTTCTTCTGAAATGAACTTCGGCGGCGACTAGAGTTAATGCAACGTGTCACGTGTATAGTGTCTACTCTCTGACAGGGAGCTGATAGGCATATGGGAAGGAGGTCCATTAGGAAGCCGGGATTGATGCCTGTGCCCAGAACCGTCTTTCCGTGTTTCTTGGCTAACCCATCCAGGTTTCGTGAGAGTTCCGGATGGCGAATGTAAGGATACGACAGTTCTTCGCAGAGGGATACTACGTTCATCCCAGCCTCAAAGCAATCTGAGATTGATGATGCAATGTCATTGAGAGAGGACAACGTCGCAATCAGGGTAATGTCAGCGGGTTGATCTCCTAGTACGTGAAGTGCGCTCTCTAGGCTGGTAAAGACCGATGTGGATGTCTTGCGACCCGAACCCAGAATCTCCTCGACACTCTTGCCTGCGTATTCGGGGTCAACATCAACGACCCCAACCAGTTCAAGGTTTCCTCGGTCCATGAGTGTCTGCGTGATTATCCTGCCCATGGTTCCAAGGCCAAATTGCAGGACTCTGAATGGCACTGGCATCTTATTCATCTCCTCTATGAGCTAGGGGGCTTGTGTGGCGTGAACACGAATAATCCATCTAATGAATTCTTGGCTTGAACTGCTCGGGAAACATGTAGACATATCGCCATGTGTAGGAGTACTCAAATATAGGATTGCTTGCCAGAGGTTTTATGTCGCTATCTGAGAAGATTCGGGAGGTACCGAAGCCAATCCTCATGGCTGCAATAGCCCCACTTATTGCCTTGACTTGCATTGCAATTGCGATTCTCATTTCACCAGACTTCTCTTGGACTGGCAACGCACTGAGCGACCTAGGGCATTATATACAAACTGATATCGGTCCAAATCCAGTTGTCCGCGCGATTATCTTCAATGCAGGACTGGCTATCACTGGGACAGCGATGGTGTACTACATCATTTGGCTCCTTCGTCAACTCACTGACCTACCAACAAAGATTGCCATCATCCCGTATTTCATAGCGTCCGTTTTTCTAACAGCCATTGGTGTCTTCTCGGAGAACTTCAGCCCTACTCACTACATCGTATCCGTGGGATTCTTCTTCTCATTCCCGTGGGCCATGTGGTTCATTGGTTTTAGCTGGATACAGTTTCGAGAGCTCTGGTGGTTTGTCCTGATATCACTCGCGTTGCCCTTTATCTCAATCTACCTGTGGTGGGGAACGTTTGCCGGAGTAATGCCTTGGACAGGTGTTGCCTTGCCTGAGATGCTGACTTCTCTAACTGCCATCATGTGGATTTGGGGGTTTGTCTACCTACACCACACTGGCAAGCTCGCGAACATCATCAAATGAGGTGGTTCGTTGTCATTCCGTGAAAAGCTAGCTGGTATTCCTAAGCCCAATCTTGCAGGCTTTTTGGGGCCCTTGATAGGGCTAATATCAATACCAGTTGCAGTTTTGCTCTTGCCCGGATTCTCATGACAATCAAATCCACTCAGTGATCTTGGTAGCTGGTTCAGAACAGACCTTGGAAACCTCCAAATTCTCAGTGCAGTAGTTTTCAATGGGGGCCTCATAATAGGAGGGCTCTTGCTGCTCTACTTCACTGTGTCATTTTTCCGGATGCTGAATGATTGGTCAACAAAGATAGCCATGATAGCATTCATGACAACGTGCATATTCTTGGCTTCTGTGGGAGTATTCTCAGAGGACTTCCCGTTACCTCACGTTCTATCAGCACTAGGTTTCTTCCTGTCAATTCCGATTGCACTGGGGATAGCAGGGCTCGCTTGGTTGAGATTCAGGGAGTTGCGTCCATTTGCCATCTTGACGCTTGTTCTTTCCGCGGTGAGCTATCTGACCATCTTCCAAGCAGGGGCAAGCGTCGCCATTAGGGAGCTAGCAGAGGCGCTTATCGCGGTCGGATGGACTTGGGTTGTTAATTGTCTACATTATACTGGAAGATTGTCCGGCATTGTTAGTGGACCATTATTGGAAAGGCCACTCAGGTGCGATCCAGTTAGAACTGTAGGTCCTCCGATGTCAGTCCCTTGGCATTGATACAGTCCCTGCAGATGTATTCAAAATCGTCGGTTATATCGGAGCATTCGCTACAGATATCTGCTCCGCAGAACTCGCATTTGAAGAGGGTATTGTCCGGTGCCTCGAAGCCACAGGCGGGATTCTTGCAGTTCCCCATGCGTTCGCTCCCCGTTTTCTCCGTATTCTTGAACAGCTTCTCTGCAACATCTCTCATATCATCTGGCATATCGAAGACCATGGAAACCGGAGAAATTGGGTGTTCTATTGAAAACTAGGGGTCTGGGCGGGAGCAATCCCACCCAGTCCAGTAGTTCAACTAGTCAAGCAGCTGGTCCATTAGCTCCAGAAGCTCTACCACTTCAATCTTTGAACCTACAGCGGACAAGTCCTTACCAGTTTCTTCCTCTTCCTTCTTCAACGCCTTGACGGCATCGTTGAAGTTGGTTATGCAGAAGGGACAACTAGTCAACAAGACTTCCGCACCGGTTGATGCGGCTTCCTTGATACGCTCTCTCGCAGTGTCGTTGGCCATGTCCCGAAATTGTGTCTTGACACCGCCCCCTGCTCCGCAGCAGAAACTGTTACCCTTGATCCTGTACATCTCGACAAAGTCCATGCCTGGAATGGCACGAATAACTTCTCTGGGCCGCTCGTACCATGCTTCCTTCGCCTTGGTCGCTTTCCTACTATCAAGCAACCAGTTCTTCGATTCCTCGAGAATCTTCCTCTCAATTGATAGTCCGATATGCCGTATAGTGTGACATGGATCGTGCCAAGTCACCTTCTTGTTGTAGGGCTTCTCAATCTTGAGCTTGCCTTCAGTGATGAGGTCATAGACAATGTCTAGGGTATGCGCAACTTTGAAGGGCAGTGGTTTGCCGCTCTGCTTGGGATAGTCCAATTTGAAAGTACGGAAGCAGCCAGCACATGAGAACACGAGTAAGTCGAAGTCCTTGAAGAGCTCCAAGTTCTCATTCATGACTGTGTTGAAGATGGCCTTTTGACCAGTGCGCAATATGGGAGAGCCACAGCACACCTCGTCAGTCAGGATCGTAAAGTCAACATCTAGCTTCCTCAGAATGCTTGTAGTGTGCCTAGCGACGCCCTGTTGTCTGTAGGCCCCTGTGCAACCAACATAATAGGCGATTTTCGCATCCTTGTTATCTAGCTCTCCGTCATACCATGCGGTGCGCTCACTCCTCGGATCGTGATAGGGGTTTCTCATCTCTGTGTCAAGGACCCGATCTCCAATGACCTTATGCCTGCTCAAAGGCTCAACGCCTGACTCGATAATGGCAGCTCTCAGCTCTTCAATGATATCGACTGTATCAATGTAGTTTGTGCATTGCTCAGCACACAGACCACAGGTCGTGCATGCCTCAATAACCTCAAGCATCTCTTGACTGGGTTTGAGGTCGCCCTCAAGGAATGCTCGGGCCATCCACATCCTGCCACTGTTGAAGTAGCCTTCCCAACCGTAGAAGTTGCCGCCTGGACATGATAGCATCATGCCAGTGTACTCCTCGTCCGCCCCCTCCCTATCCGGCTCGTTAGAATAGGCATATTGGCAGGCGCGACAGTGTATGCAACGCGCGTTGATCTTGCGAAGCTCTTCAAGACTAGTCATTGGAATCTTGCCTCCTTGTGTAGGTTATGTTTTGAAACTTATGTTGTGGACACGCTTCCATTTCTTATTCCCCCTCCAATGGATTCGGCAGGTCTGTAACAGATCCCCAAGGAATGGCCAGTCGCCCAGGATGTAGGATGAAATTCGGGTCGAGTACTTTTCTAAATTTCACTAGCATCCTGTAATACTCTTTGGCTCGGATGAATGTTTCAGGTGCGTGAACGAATGGGTCAGGACGGTAATTGACCCAGCCCTTGTCCAAGAAGCTCTTTGTGGTTTCAAGATTGAATTCGCGTATCTTCTCGTATATGTCAGGCTCACTGCTATCAAAGCAGAGTATTGGCATGACTATGGCTTGCCTTGCATGATCTATTGAAGCGACCCACATCGTAGGTGGGAAACCGTAGTTCTCCATGGCTGCGCAATACTCTTCCATCATTCTCGCGCTTTCCAGCCAAGGACAGTAGAAAGTAATGAACAAGAACCCAGCCTCGTACAGACCGTATGGAACTGCAATCAGGTTCGGCTTCTTGAGCCTTGACGCAATCTGCTTCGGATGCAATTGCTGCTGTTTGCACGTTGTCTTCTGCTTAACCTCGTAGTCCTTGTAAATTTCATCAATCCTCTTCAGCGTGAAATCAAGCTCTTCTTGGGAGTGCGCCCACACCTCTGAGTTCATCCAATACTCGTCAATGCCGATTTTCTCGTAGAATTTATAATCGAGCGGCACGTTGCTCTTGGGCCAGCGGGTCATCACAAGGGGCCAGTTACCTCCTTGGACCATGACCGTATTATCGGAAATCCCCATTTCGTACTTGCCAATCTCCCAGGCCGGCTCAACAATGTGTTCCCAGCTATCACCACCATACGCGACAATCGTTTTGAAGTGTGGATGAGGTACAATCTTTACAGCAGCCTTGGTGATGATGCCCATCGAGCCCTGAGAACCCAGAAATAGGCCGTCGGGGTTTGGCCCGACACCCCACCTATAGAACGCCTTCGCACCATCAAGTGCCCATGAACCAGTCTTGAACATCTCACCGCTTGGTAGGACTACCTCAAGACCCATGATCATATCAGCCTGCGGTCCGTACCTCCCGGTCACGAGTGAGAAGCCGCGTTCTATGGCATCGCCTAGGATGGTAGCTCCTGGTGGTGCTCCATCAGGAATTGGTGGCGCCCAATCTGGCCATCGCTTCTTGAAGATACGCCAAGCGTCACCACATCTCACGCCAGGCTCAACTATCATGACTCGGTTCTCTGTGTCGACCTCCATCTTGTTCATCCGTGTCATGTCCATCAAAATGCCCCCCGGCTCAATCGCTGGCAACGCAAAGCCCCCGCTGAGACCGCCTGCAGCGGGAGTGACAGGGCTCAGGTTATCGTTGGCCACCATGAGGATTTTCCGAACTTCCTCAGTATTTGCAGGTCTGATTACGACCTCAGGAAGAACGGCCTCCAGTCCCATGATGCCTTTTGCCATATAGCTGTAGCGTAGCGGTTCGCTGTCCGTGACGTATTTCTCGCCACAGATTGCAGCCAGCTTCTTCACAACTTCGTCCGTGACCTTATTGTACTCTACCAATCTTAGTCCTCCGTTCTCAGCGGCAGGGCCGAGGAATGGATTGTCGAAAGCGATACGTCGCTGCAAGTCCCCCTAATAAATGGGTATCGACTAGAGGCGTTCAATGAGCCAAGGCCACGTTCGCATCGTTCTGGCAAGCTCCTCGTCGGTCGGAGCACACAACGCAGGATTAATCTTGACCAATGTTGAAGAATGAGGAAATGCCCTGCGAAACCTGTTCTACAATTGACCGCTATGGGAAGGGGGCGCATGTTGGCCGCAGGATCTGCATCGACTGCTGGCGGTTGAAGACCAGTGAAGTGAAGGATTCCGGCAAGAGTGAGTCCAATTGCTAGTTCTTACCCAAACCAGTTGCAATATATCTCACCAAGGACGTGAAACTCGATACGATGTTGTCTGAACAGCCAAAGGAAGAAACCACCGAGTCATTCCGCCCGTTCGCCATCATGTGGGGTGGTCAGGCGGTATCTTTGTTCGGGAGTCGGCTCGTACGATTCACTATTGTCTGGTGGTTGACA
Source organism: Candidatus Thorarchaeota archaeon (assembly GCA_030669595.1). Taxonomy (GTDB): domain Archaea; phylum Asgardarchaeota; class Thorarchaeia; order Thorarchaeales; family Thorarchaeaceae; genus WTCK01. The sequence continues at coordinate 7,430 of DAOVDG010000002.1, read as the reverse complement.
CTTCAAACTGGTTCTGCTACTGTGCTTGCAATCACTATGATAATGGCCTTGTTGCCGCAGGTCTTGATCACACCCTTTGCAGGGTCGTATGTGGACCGATGGAATAGACGCAGAACCATGATTGTTGCAGATATGATTACCGCCCTAAGCATTCTCTTTCTGGCTGCCATGTTCTACTTTGAGACTATAGAGATCTGGCACATCTATCTGGCCATGCTCATTGGTTCAGCCGCAGGCGGATTCCACTGGCCGGCAATGCTAGCGTCAACCACTCTGATGGTGCCTAAAGAGCACCTATCACGCATTGGGGGCATGAACCAGGCACTCCAAGGAGCAGCGGGCATAATTGCACCGCCGCTTGGAGCACTTGTTTTGATTCTGCTTCCGATGAGTACAATCCTGATGATAGATGTGGTAACTGCTATCATTGCGATTGGTGCGCTTGCAATCGTTCATGTCCCTCAGCCTGAGCGAAAGAGCACACTAGTGGAAAAATCTGTTATCGGTGACATGATGGAGGGCTTCCGCTTCCTGAGGAAATCGCGGGGAATACTTCTGATAGTCGTGATGGCGATGTTCCTGAACTTGGTGGCAGCGCCTGCTTCTGCCCTGATCCCCATTCTTGTCACCAACCATTTTCACGGTGATGTAACAGCGTTAGCCATAATCCAGTCAGCAAGTGCCATAGGAATGGTGCTTTCGGGAGTATTTCTTGGCTTTTGGGGAGGCGGGAAAAGACGGACTGTAACAGCACTTACCGCACTAATCCTGGGTGGAATCGTACAAGGGTTGATAGGTCTGATGCCGCCAGATGCATTCCTCCAAGCAACTGCTTTGTTTTTCCTCTCAGCAGCTCTCGGCACCATTGTGAATGGGTCCATCCTTGCATTGCTGCAATCGACAATCCCTGCAGATATGCAAGGGAGAGTGTTTGCGCTTGTTGTTAGTGGGGCTGGTGCGATGATGCCCATTGGATTGGCCATTGCTGGACCCGTAGCAGATGTTTACGGTGTTCCGATTTGGTTTGTAGCCTCAGGAGTGACGACAATCGTGCTAGCGACTGCCGCTTTGCTGGCTCCATCAGTCAGGGCACTTGATGATGTTGCAGAAGCTGCAACTGCGGAAGCCCCTGAGAATGAACCAGCCGAGTGGTCAGTGCTTGACTCCGAAGATGAGGAAGCCATGATATCCTAGGCACATAACGAACTTGACAAGGCAGAATGATGAGAGCTGTGCTCTGATGTTCTTTCGGACTTAGTATATCTTCGGTTCTTCCCATTCACCCCAGATGTCCCGCCAGACATCACATATCTCACCCACAGTAGCATGGGCCTTCACCGCATTGATGATATGTGGCATAACATTGTCTGTCCCCTCAGAGGCCTTCCTCAGCCCGTTGAGAGATTCCTCGAACTTCTTCTTGTCACGCTCTCTCCGGATTCTCTGAGTACGTTCCACCTGCTTTCTCTCAATCTCAGGATCTATCTTGAGCACCGGGATTGTGACCTCTTCGCCCTCAAGAACAAAGTCATTGACACCTACTATTTTCCTCTTGTTAGTTTCAATCTCGCGCTGGTACTTGTACGATGCGTTGGCTATCTCCCTCTGCGGGAATCCCTTCTCGATGGCTGGGATAACACCGCCCATGGCATCGAACCGACCGAAGTACTTGTAGGCCTCCTCCTCCATTTCGTTGGTCAACGATTCGATATAGTACGAGCCCGCAAGTGGGTCTATCGTGTTGGCCGCTCCACTTTCATGGGCGATGATCTGCTGAGTCCTGAGCGCCACACGGACTGCATCTTCTGTTGGTAAACAGAAAGCTTCGTCCATGCTGTTTGTGTGGAGAGACTGAGTACCTCCAAGAACTGCCGCGAGGGCTTGGTACGCTGTACGCACGACATTGACAATTGGCTGCTGAGCAGTTAGTGAACAACCAGCAGTTTGAGTGTGGAATCGCATCCAAAGAGACCTTGACTTCTTCGCCTTAAACCGTTCCTTCATCTCGCGCGCCCAGATGCGGCGTGCGGCTCGGAACTTCGCGACCTCCTCGAATATGTCATTATGGGAATTGAAGAAGAATGATAGACGGGGAGCGAAAACGTCCACATCCAGTCCCGCGTCAATGCCTGCTTGTACGTACGTCAGTCCGTTGGCCAATGTGAATGCAAGCTCCTGAGCTGCAGTCGAACCAGCTTCCCGAATGTGATAGCCGGAGATGGAGATGGTGTTCCAACGGGGGATGTTTTTCGCGCAATAGCCCATGATGTCTGTGATGATCCTCATTGATGGCTCAGGACTGTAGATGTATGATTTTTGGGCCATGTACTCCTTCAGAATATCGTTTTGAATAGTCCCTCCAATCTGAGTCGGAGCAATTCCCTGTTTCTGAGCGGCAAGCATATACATGGCGAGGAGTATCGAGGCAGGAGCGTTGATTGTCATTGAAGTAGTGACCTTATCAAGAGGAAGTCCATCACTTAGTATCTCCATATCCTTTAGCGTGTCAATGGCAACGCCAAGCTTTCCAACCTCACCAAGCGCATATGGGTGGTCGGAGTCCCGTCCATAGATTGTTGGCAGATGGAAAGCTACACTCAGTCCTGTCTGACCATGATTGAGCAAGAATTTGAAACGTTGGTTCGTTTCCTGTGCGCTGCCCATCCCAGCAAATTGCCGCATTGTCCAAATGCGGCCCCGATACATCGAAGGCTGCACGCCGCGAGTGTACGGATACTCACTGGGAAATCCTAGGTCCCGCATGTAGTCGAGGTCAGGAATGTCTAGTGGAGTGTAGATCACCTTAACCGGCTTGCTTGAGGTCGTGACGAACTCATCTCGCCACTGCTTCTGGTTGGAGAGCTTACTTGATTCCCAGCTCTTCTTCGCTTTCTTGATGGAACTCTGGTCACCCACTAGGATATCCTCCTCAACAAACGACCAGCTCTTTCGAGCGCAATATTAACTGTTCGATTCTGCAAGGGATGCAGGTAACCGCAATGCCCTTCTTGGACTAGAACTCGAAACCTCTCCGAGCTAGAATCTTCTCCGTTTCAAAGTAGTGCTTGACCTCTCTCATCTCGGTGACCAAATCTGCAGCCTCAATGATTTCTTCACTGGCATAGCGACCAGTCATGATGACCTCGACATCCGCGGGTTTCATCTTAATCAGGCCCAACTGGTCATCCAAGGAAATCAAGTTCCACTCCACTGCCACATTTATCTCGTCGAGAATCAAGACATTACACTTGTGTTCTGCAAGCGCGTCCTGCGCCATCTTCAAGCCATTCTGGGCCATCTCGATATCTACAGGGTCAGGGTTAGCCTTGTTGACAAAGGTTTCACGTCCAACAGGTATGATTGTGAAGTTCGGAATCTGCTCAATGGTTTTGAACTCCCCATAGTTTACCTCGTTTGCTCCGCTCCTTTCGGCGACCTTCGCTTTCATAAAACTAATCATGAGCACTTCAAGTCCGTGACCCGCTGCTCTTATGCCAAGGCCTAACGCGCAGGTCGTCTTGCCCTTGCCATTGCCAGTGTATACCTGAACCTTACCGCCTGTGTTTGATTTCCCCATGACAATCCCTTGCTTCACTTCAATTTCTTGACAAGCTCAGCCATTCGACGACCAAGCTGCTGACTACCCTCAACTGCCAGCTGGTCCTTCTTCGCGGACCTCCATTCACCCTCATCCGTCTGCATACTTCCCGACCCGAAGGTGCCATCTCTTACTGGACTCCCCACAGCTCCAATGACAATCATCCCCTGTCCTAGAGCGTATCTATTGAGGTAGTCAATCACGTGTTCTTGCCCACCATAACGTAGACCAGCATAGGTGATAGCACCGAAGAGCTTGTCTTTCAGCTGATGGTCCAACATCTTCATCGGTCTCGAGCGGTCTATGAAGTCCTTCAGCACGCCAGGGACAGCAGTGAAGTATGACGGAGCAGCAATGATGATTCCATCCGCCTTGAGCAGCTTCTCTTCGATCTTGGGCATGTCGTCGTGTTCACTCTCAGGGCAGGGCTTCTTTCTCACACACGTGTCGCATCCTGTACAGTGTCGTATCTCGAAGTCACTTATGTCAAGCAGAACAGTTGTTGCGCGCTTGGTCTTGCCCTCTGAAGGAATGTCTGAAGCTGCTTCGAGAGCCTTCTCGAGCAGGTAACGAGTGTTGGAACGTTCCTTCTTGGGTGAACCGCAGATGCCGACAATCATTGCTTAGCAAACCTCGCGTCCATTGACAAAGCCTACGCGTGCCGCGTAGTACTTCTTTGTTTCGTACCATGCTGCGAGATGCCCTCTCTGCTAGAACGCTCACCTCTGCTCGCGTTTTGCCTTCTCTTTATACTTGATGGCCATTCGACGACATTTTTGGGCATCCTCTGACCATCCAAGATTCGAGTACACTTTCACCAAGAGTTCGTTCGCTGCGGCAATACCTGCGAAGTTATCGATGGATTTCAGTCGATTTTCGGCATCAAGAAGTACAAAGAGCGCCTGGTCATGGAGGCGTTTGTCATCCAATAGATGGCCCCTCGTTATTAGGGTCCACCCAACCACTTGGATTAAATCCTCATCTTCACTGTCCATGTGAGTTGCAAGTATCCCGCGATAATGCTCCTCCGCCTCTGCTATCTTTCCCTGATTCATGAGCCGAGCACCCAGCAGCAACTGACATCTAGCAATTTGAACCTCATCTTCGGAACGTTGTGCTATGCGCAATGCCTCTTGAGTTCGACTCACGGCGTCCGCAGTATCGCCCTTGGAGAATAATGTATCGTCGACGCGCATTAGGCAGTAAGCGAGAACGCGGTTCCGGTCCCTCTCTTCTGCATCAGATAGATTGGTCAGTGACACTAGTTTGATCCGCGATTTGTGATAGACAGCCAATGCCTTGTCGTTGTCATTATCTCGAACACTCTGCCAGAGTGCTTGCTCTATGTCCTTCTCGGCAGTCGCAATGATTTCAGTGGCCAAATCCATCGGAAATCACCTATCCGTTTACAGGTCAGTTACCATTTAGCGATTGCGTAATCTAGTCCATTGCTTCGTGAATTGCTTGTGCAATCTCGCTCACTGCTTTTGCGGCTGCCATCCGGCTTTCATCACGGTACGCAGCTACAGCAATTGATAGGGAGCTGACCCTGAGCATCTGCACACTATGACCTTGAATATCAATTGCATGTGGCATTAGCTCCACTCCGGAATTGATTCCTGCGACGGATATTTCATCTTGGATGCTTTGGATATGACTGTCCGGGATATCCCCCGAGAGCAGGTCTCCTCCAGCATCAAAGACTCCGGCGTAGGCTACATCGTAATTCTCAAGAACAGTGTTGACTAGGCTCTCAATCTCAGACAGAATACCATTTCCAAGGTCTAAATCGAAACGAATATATCGTTCTACAAGCGCACCGACTCCCTCGATATCGCTCATATCGCCGCTCCAGGATGCTATCATGTACCCGTATGACTTGGCAAAAGCTTTGCCAAGAGAGAGCATTCGCTTCCGAAGGCGTGGGATGTCCTCGCCCTTAGTTGTTAACACCACGACTGCGAATATCTCAAAGAACATGTAAACCCAAACCAAGTCATCCTGCTCAAGCGTGTAGGCACGACCATTTGCAGTGCTTTCTCTTGAGCCAAAAAGCGTGACACATGCTCTGATGTGAGAGGGCATCGATGTGGTGTTCTTCGAAACATTGTCCTCAAATGACATGCCGCAGAGATGCTCGCCAACGTTTCGTCGTAGCAAAAGGACTCGCAGTATCACTGGCTTCCCTGCATGAGTTCAGCCATTCCGTCGGTCATAAATATTGCTAGGTGATACTCTCCGAAAGCAGTCATTCACTGCTTTTTTATGTTGAGAAGTATGCTAGGATTCGGTTGCGTTCAATGGCCAGGAAGAAGAAAGAGCATCTGAAACGGACGAGATATGATATCTATGCAGAGCTCATCCGTGTGATCTATATCTACGGCCACTGTCCACTGACTCGCGCAGCCCGATCCACAAACATGCCAGTAGACCGTGCAAAGACTAGCCTCACAGAGCTATTGGATAGAGGCCTTCTCGAAGATGAGGATGACGACGGTAGGAGGGTCTACAAGGTCACAGTCCGAGGACATCAGTATCTAGAACTATACAAGAGGATGGCAGGGCTTGTAGGAATACCTATCCCGGACCCAATCATAGGTATGTAGTGTGCTTTGGAGATAGTCACATCTTGTGACCACTTATTGTGGTTCCGCTTTATATGCCAAAAATCCAGTGCTATACATAGGAAAAAGGCCAAGGACGAATAACAAATGGCTGAACGATTGAAGTTTGAAAACGAAGAAACCGTCGAGCTCGGAACAGTCGAGGGCGACGTTGAAATCAAGAAGTGCAGATACTTGATTCCCCAGCAAGGTTCCGAAATTGTGATTGCTGGGACCCTGTACGTGCAGGGTGAACTAGAGATTGATGGCTCATTAAGAGCTCGCAATTTGGAAGCCAAAACCAGAAACCGAATCCTTGTGGACGGCGACCTGATTATTGAAGAAAGCGCTGTTGTGAAAAAAGGTACACTAGAGGTAACAGGAAGTGCCAGTGCCCGTGTGATAGAGGCAGGTAGTTCATTGCGCGTCGAGAAAGACTTGACATGTGACTCTGGCAAGGGTGGCGGATCAATCAAGGTCGGCGGAAACGCCAAGGCAAGGCGACTGAACGGAGGCGGCTCAATCAAGATTGTGGGTGATGCAGATGTCCAGAGATTGGACGCCGGAGGGTCAATCAAGGTTGAAGGCCGTATCGATTGCGATGAGGTGGACGTCGGTGGATCCGGCAAGTGCACAGTTGGTCGCATTGGTAAGGTGAACATAGGTGGAAGCTTCAAGGCCGAGGGAGCTGTTGAGGTTGAAGAGATTGACGTGGGTGGATCTGCAAGAGTTGGTTCTGGTTCCAAGGTGGACTCTGTTGATGTTGGAGGCTCCTTCAAGGGATCAGGTGACCTAACCTTCGGCAGCATTGACGTCGGAGGTAGTGTGGGCATCGATGGTGACGCGACTGGTCATACAATCGACGTGGGCGGGAAAGTCCGTGTGGATGGTTCACTCCACCTAAGTGATGATATCGATGTCGGAGGAACAATCGAAGTTGGAGCCGACCTGACCTGTGAGCGGAAGATAAAGGTAGGCGGCAGAATTGAGGTGGGCGGCAAGATCAAGACATTCCGCATCATAGTTGGCGGGAGGATTGACGCCGAAGAAACCTATGCCGAAGATGGATTTCGTATTGGCAAGAAGGCCGAAGTCAGCGGCTTTGTTCACTCAAAGGAGATTCTAATCCGCGAACGCGCAAGGACGGACTCACTCTATGGTGATGACATCCGAATCGAAGAGCGGGCCAGGGTAAAGAACGTCTATGGTCGCACGATATACATCGAGCG
>DAOVDG010000007.1 GCA_030669595.1 Candidatus Thorarchaeota archaeon | reverse complement strand
ACTCGACGGTTAAGCCGAACCCCACTTGTTATAGAGTTGTTACGAGGTTGAGATTCCTAATTTCTCAACCATTTCTTTGTAGCGATTTCTTACGGTAACTTCAGTGACCCGTGCAGTACGAGCAATCTCCAATTGCGTACGACGTGAGCCTGTGAGGATGCTTGCGACATAGATTGCAGCTGCAGCCATCCCTTTCGGGTCCTTACCAATTGTGAGCCTCTGTTCGCGAGCCTGTTCAAGGATGTCAATCGCCTTCTTCTTGGCTGCGCCAGGAAGATTGAGCTCAGTGCCAAATCTATGGACGAACTCAGCTGGTTTACTGAATGGGACCTTGAGGTTAAGGTATCGCAAGATGAGGCGTACGCACAGGCTTAGCTCCTTGCGAGTGATGTGTATTTGGTCGCATACTTCCTCCAAGGGTCTCGGGACCGTATGGATTCTGCAAGCCAAATACAGCGAAGCCGCAATCATTCCGAGGATTGTACGACCTCGGGTCAATCGCTTCCGCAGAGCTTTCCTGTAGAGTACAGCGGCGGTCTCTCGAATTGAGTAGGGGATACTCAGCTGAGAGCTTATCCGATGTAGTTCCGTCATAGCAACCGCTAGATTTCGTTTGTCAGAGGAGTGAACCTTAGTACGGATTTGCCACTTTCGCAGCCTGTGAATCTCTGCTCTGCGTGTTGAGGTCAGCTTCCGTCCGGATGCGTCAACATTCTGACGACCGATTATGGTCGTGAGACCCTGATCGAACTTGCTCCAATCAGTTGGGCCACCCACACGCTGACGACTGTTTTGTTCATCAGCAGTGAATGCCCGCCACTCAGGTCCTGTGTCAATCGAACGATCGGAAAGAACGAGTCCGCAGCTGGAACAGATGATTTCACCACGAGCTTTGTCAATGTAGATTCTGTCAGAACTGCAGGCAGAACAAATTCTGTTGGCCGTACTAATTCGGTGCTCACGCGATTTCCTAGTCTTCTGCTGTTTACTGGCCAGTCGAATCATCTCCCTGCGGCAACCACCGTTCAAGGAGATGCCGCCATTAGAGCTATCGGTGATACCTATGCGGTATGTTCTTCCACGGCGCATGGAGGAACGCTAGTTGGGACGCGGGACTAGTGAATCGTTCTCATTGAGAACGAGCATCTATGCCGAGATGAAAATGAATATAAGTCTGTTTACGGATTACTCAAATATATAATTGTTTTTTGCTTGTTATTTTGTCTTTGGTGTCTGCGCAAAGCCATAAGCCTCTGACCAATGGATGGTCGTAATCGACCAAAAAGTAACCCAGAATCAACATGAACGGACATACGGTAACCCCAAGTAACACAATGGTTACAGTCACGAGTAGCGTTTACTTTATGAAGAAACATGGGCCTGCCCTACACATCAAGAGGCGACACATGAAGTGAGTCCAAATCCTCCGACCAACAACCCTTGGAATGCCGCAACAGAGCTGGTTATCCAGTTGTTGGCCAAAGCGGCTTCAATCGACTCTGAAACAGTTCGAAAACACATCGAAATCCCTCCAGACCCGGATCTTGGTGACATTGCCAGCACAGTATCATTCCGACTGGCGAAGGAACTGAAGAAGAGCCCTGCTGACATAGCTACCGAGATTGCCCAAAGCCTTGAGAAAGGGGCAAAGAAAGAACCCATGCTGGATCGGGTGGAAACAAAGGGGCCCTACATTAATTTCTTCTTTGATAGCGGGGAATTCGCAAGGCTAGTTGTGAGCACAGTAGGTAAACTTGATGATAGATACGGCATGACTGAGGAATTCAAGGGCACTCGGGCACTTATCGAATCCCCTGCCGTGAATCCCTCCAAACCTTGGCACATAGGTCACGCACGCAACGCAATACTGGGCGATACACTCGCGAACATCCTTGAGGCCGTAGGTTACGAAGTTGTGAGAATCGACTACATCAACAACCTTGGGCTACAGATTGCCCAGCTCATATGGAAGATAATGCATGATGACATAGATCTGGCAGAGGTCTCAGAGAAGATGGACCACTTCCTGGGCCACCTCTATGTTGAAGTTCAGAAAGTCGTAGAGAACAGCAGTGGCGTAGAAGACGAGATTCGAGAGATCACCCGCAGGCTGGAAGACCTGAACTCAGAAGAGGCAAGGCGGAGCGCTGAGATGGTCACCCTGTGTCTCAAAGCACAGTGTCAGACAGCATATCGTCTGGGTATCTACAAGAACTATCAGGTCTGGGAGAGCTCGATTGCACACAGCGGGCTCTTGCAGACTGCCAAGGATCTAATGTTGCAGGCAGAGAACATCCTGATGCTGACGGAGGGAGAGAAGAAGGGCTGCATCGTTGCGAACCTGGCCGCAATTGAGGAGTTCAAGGATATGATGGACCCCCACAAGGTCCTGTTCAGGTCAGATGGAACACGGACATACACAGGAGCGGACGTTGCATTCCAGATGTGGAAGTTCGGTATCATCAAGGACCCATTTCATTATGCCGTGTTCGAGGAGCAAGCGAACGGTGAGGACGTGTATAGGACAGCCTTGGATGGGTCAAATCGCAGCCTAGGGAGATTCGATGTTGTCTACAACGTGATTGCATCTGATCAAGCACACCCACAGAAACTAATCTACACCATCCTGGATTTACTCGGATACCACGAACAGAGCCTTAACTCCCACCATATTGCCTACGAATTCGTTGGTCTTGAGGATGCAGACTTCTCGGGGAGAAAGGGGACCTGGATCGGGTACTCGACAGATGACGTCTTGGATAAGGCAACCGAACTCGCAAAGGAAGAGGTGGCGAAACGCAATCCCGATGAAAGTGACGAGTTCAAGGAAATCGTAGGTGCAAAGGTGGGCACTGGTGCAGTCAGGTACTTCATGCTGAAGGCATCACCCGACAGAAAAGTTACGTTCAGATGGGAAGAGGCGCTAGACTTCAATGGGGATGCTGCTCCCTATCTTCAGTATTCATTCGCAAGAGCAGAGAGGATTCTCGAAAAGGCTGAGATGGAACCTGCCGAAGCGGCAGAGTTGACATTGTTGTCCTCTGAGGCTGAGTTCGCGCTGGTGAAGGCAATAGCGAGGTTCCCAGAGGAGATGCTCGAAGTAGTGAGGGGACTGAAGAAGGATGTGTGGGGAACCAGCTTTAGCTCCAACAGGATTGCAGAATACTGCTACGAGTTGGCCACATTGTTTAGCAAGTTCTACGATTCCTGTCCTGTATTGAAAGCTGAGCCCGCAACTAGGGCGGCACGCTTGGAGCTAGTGACTGCATTCAGGATAACTATGGGTAATTGTCTACGAATTCTGGGTATTCCAGTTGTCGAGAGAATGTAGACTATCCCGAAGTAACTCTGGCTGATTCGACCACAATCGAGGGCGTCACAACAGTTGATGTCACCCTAACGTCAGCCCCAACTCGATGCACTCTTTGAAGCAGGTCACGCATGTTGATGCCCACGAGCGTGTTCTTCACCGAATGTTCAATCGCCCCATCCTCAATGTAATGGCCTTCCATCACCATGGCGCTCAAATCGCCCGTTGTCATGTTTGGACGGTCTCCAGTATACCTGAACAGGATGCCTTTCTTAATCTCGGAAACTAAGTCATCAAGGGCCCCCTTTCTAGGCTCTATGACAAGGTTAGAAGGCGAAATTGAGGGGAGTCCAGAGTAGGAGGGCCGACTTGCGTTTCCAGTGTTATCCACTTGATCCTTGTTGGCAGTGTAGGAGTTATGCAGGATGCTCTTCAGTACCCCACGATGCAGAATCTGTGTACGCTGTGTTGGAACCCCTTCAGCATCAAACGGTCGAGAGCCAATCCCACCAGCTATATGAGAGTCGTCCATGATACTAATCTCTTCCGAAGCAATCGACTTGCCCAGTGCGTCTGCTATGTATGAGCGCCCGTATTGAATCTCTTCAGCATTGATGGCGCCTCCAAAACCGCCTCCGATGATAGTGCTCACCGCGAGAGGTGTGAGAATGACAGGCATATCGCCACCCTCAATTGTTCGACCGCCGAGATTGTTCACTGCGTTCCGCCCAGCAGTAGAACCAACCCATTCAGGATCTATGTTTTTGAGGTTTCTAGATACCTGGAACTCGAAGCTAGAAGTCTGGTCATTATCGTCCTTGACTGTGGGAGAACTGTAGATGAACATGGATGCGGTTTCCACGGAACCGGAAACGCCAAGGGAGTTGACTATTGCATTGGTCCCAGCGGATGTATTCAACTGTGCTTCCACAGCAGTTTGCTTGGAGCCAGCTGCTTCATTCGTGGCATCAACTGTCCGCATAATCAATTCTGCGGCTTTTTCAGACGAGAGCTTTTGGATTGCAGGATCGAAAAGTCCCTTCACGGCGGGGTAGGTCCCGTCATGGGATGGCAATGCAAAGAAGTCCGGGTCGGGCACTGATGCTCTTGCGAGTTCGACAGATTTTGCAGCGGCCTCGAGCAAATCCCCATCTTGAATCGTTGTGACATATGCGAAGCCTATCCCGCCATTCTTGATCACTGAACGGATACCACACCCTGCGTCCCTCTTCTCAGATGCACTCTTGATTGCACTATTCTCAACATTGATTGTGAATGACCGTGATGCTGCTACATAGGCTTCGGCTTGACTTGCACCAAGTTCTTCTGCCCTTTTGACGACCATCTCCCCAATCTCAAGAAGCTCGCGGTCCAACTCACGCACCTCCCACTGGAATTTCTCTAATCCGAGCATGAGGCCCACCGGACATTTCTGGCACGGCCTGTCCTGATTTTCCGCAGGTGCCAGCTTCCATTGAGAAATCATTGCCGACGGCGTCTATCTTTGCTAGCACTTCAAGAATCTGTCCGGCCATTGATACATCGCGGACAAGCTCTGTGAGCTCACCGTTTTCTATCAGGTATCCATAGTTGGCTTGGAACATGAACTGACCCTTAGAAGGGTCTGTATAGCCGTAGTTGTAACCGCACAGCAGAATTCCTCCATTTGTGTCCGAGATTAGTTCCTCGGCGTTCCAGTCACCAGGTTCCATGAAGGTATTGCTCATTCGAGGAAGGGGAGGATGCATGAATGATTGAGCTCGGGCGGACCCATTTGGTTCCATGTCAAGAAGAACAGCGGTCTCCAAACTATGCATCAACTCTGTCAGGATTCCATCCTTCACTAAGGTTCGTTTTCTTGTCTTGGTGCCTTCCCAATCGTATTCAAAGGACCCCCGCTTGCCAGGCATTGTTGGATCGTCTGTCAAGTTCAAGTGCTCTGGGCCCACCTTTTCTCCCACCTTGTCCTCAAGAATTGTCGTGTGTGCTGGCCAGTTATCAGCTTCAGATGCATGACCAAAGGCCTCGTGAACCATCACACCGTTGAGAATAGGATCCATAACTACGTCGTAGGTACCACCCTTGGCCGCTTGAGATGAGAGAAGGTCTACAGCAAGCTTTGCAGACTCCTCGCCAATGTGTTGAGACCGCTCCGTTTCCAACTCTTCGAATCCCCCTCTTGTGCCCACTGACTTGATACCACGTTGTCGATTAGCACCATCTTTCGCCGTTGTGACTGAGATTATTCTTGGTAATGAGTTCTCTAGGTGGATGCTTGTGCCAAGGGAGTTTGCAATGTAAAGCTCAGTCCATAGGTCCCCGTAGACAGTTCGAGTGTTGTGAACCCTGCCATCAAAGTCACGTGCTTGATCATCAATCATTTTTGCGAAAGCAATCTTCTCCTCAAACGTGACATCCTGAACTGGCCTCTTGACTTTCAGTCTGACCTTGTCTTGGAAAGATGGCCCATCAATCTTGAATCGCTTTGCCACCCTACTACGTGTAGCTAGCGCCAGGCGCGCAACAGACTCCCCGGTTTTTCGCATGCCTTTGGGTGTCAGATCAGTTGCTTGTCCAAAGGCCCAAGCACCATCAATGAATGCCCTAATTCCAGCGCCTTTTAACCTCGAAGCGAGCGAACGCTTTGTAACGCCATCGCTTATCTCAATGATTGTAGTCGTGGTATTCTCGATTCGAACGTCAGCAAACTTGGCGCCAACCTTGAGCACTGCTTCAATGGCAGCCTTGGCCGCATCTTCCATAGTAATCGCCCCTGGGTCTTTGCTCAGGCGTAGTATTGCGGTTTAACTAGTTTCGGATACGGAACTTGCACTATTCGAGACGCTCTCACACCGAATCATGAATGACTGTGGACCTACAGTCGAATGTTGGTTAATATGTCTGGGAGTGTCAAGTTTCTTGCAGCTGTTGCTGGTGTTTTGGGGATAATACACGGGTCTTTCTGGACCGCTTGGACAAGGGAGATGGGCCATTGACCGGAGGTACCCAGTTGACTGAGGATTCCTCAAATCGCATATGCAGAGCATGCAAGAGTAAAGGTGCTACTCACCTGTGTGAAGATTGTGGAGCAGTGCTCTGCTCGGATTGTCTCGAAACAAAGTTTTCATCGTCATACGTGTGCAAGGATTGCCATAGTATACTGGGCACTCCTCTGCCCGGGCAAAGATTTGAGGAATGCAGTGACTGTGGGTCTGAGAATTTGAGTGTAGGTAGGCGGATGGAGGAGATATGTCCCGAGTGTCACTCTACCCGCACCATCTTGGTGGATGTTAAGCAAAGGAGCATCGCACAAGAACTCAGGCAGGCAATCAACAGCTTGCAGTATGGACACACAAAACTGAGAGAACTCAATAATAGACTAATTGGAGCAAAGCGCCTGCTAGTTTCATTGAGGATGGCTAACTTCCTACACTACAGGTGGTTGGATGACAAGATTCAGAACATACAGGAGGAGCTGCCTGCGATCAAGAATCGGATAGGTAACCAAGCAGACATGTTAGCCAGGCAAATCGCAGCTGAAACAAAGGGTTTGATGAACACTACTACTTGGTCCACCTCCCAGTTTCCGTTCATTGAAGGTGTTACAAACAGGGTGACGCATCTGGTCAACCAATACAAGCACTCTGTGGATGAAGCATTGAGTGAAGCCGATCTTACCGTGAAGGACATCGTGAAGCAGCTGGACGGATTGAACTATTACCGGTCACAGTTCTCGAGTTTCTATAAGCATGCAGAACTCTCAATCAACGAACTGCCCGTCTGTGCGCTACCTAAAATCAAAGTCACAGGGAGCGATTTCCTCAAGCATGACAAGGCAACTGGTACGCTCTTCATCACGAACAGGAGGCTCGTCTTCATTGCGCAGACAGGAGTTGTTCGCAAGAAGACCGAGATTATCTTCGATTTCCCACTTCTCTACCTGACCTCAATCGAGGAGGATGGTAGATTCAGGAAGAGAATGGTCCTGAAGATGAAACAAGGCGAAGTGAAGGTTTCCTGCAGCGAGCAGACGAAGAAAGTACTACCGGATTACGTTGAGATTGCCAAGAAGTTTGACAGGTATATGCAAACAGACCTGCAGAAGGTACGGAAACTAGAACAGGCAAGTGTTAGCGTTAGCGATGTCAGACTCAGGATTGAAGATCTAATCTATTCTTTGAATACGGGAGGAAATAGATCGAGATCCAGGATGACATATCCGAATCCGCCGGCTGGAGCGTACTATGCTGAGCCATCAAGTCCCCAACCCAGATATGCCCACTACGATTACGGAAGCTATCGTCAAGGGGCTCAATTCAAGGACAATCCGGGGAGAACAATGGATAGAGGGGCATATCAGCAGTATCCAGGTGTAAGAGGCGAGATGGCGGCAGAGATTGAAACACTCAGGAGAAATGCATCTTCTTTGGACAACGCAATACGTGATACTGTTCATCTCTTCAGGGGGGGACGGCTCGTTCCAGAGGATTTCATCAGACGGTACAAGGGACTGATGCGTGACTCATACTACACAAGAAAGGAAATTGAAAGAAAATCTTCAAGAGACGCAGGCTACTACTGGTAATTAGATACCAAGCTCGCTCTCCAGGGATTTGATAGCTTCTTCGAGTTTATCGGTCTGGCTAGCAGGCCTAGTGTCAGTCAAGGCTTCTGCTAATCCTGCCTCTTTGTCTATCTCATGCATGGCAGCAGCCAAGTCATCGGTTGTGATCTCCGGCATCGTGGCATGAAATGCATCATCGGCGATACCACTCTCGATTTCGAATTCTTCTAAGCGATGAGCTATCTCATCAACATTCGCGACTACCTTCGTGGCATCGGTTGCATTGCCCAGCAACCCAAGGATCTTAGCGACCTCATCCATGGCGCGATTCGTCTTGGCAGCTGTCTGCGCACGGTTGATATGGGCCAGAATCTTGAGGATGTTGAGCCGTGACCTATCAACAGAAAGCGCATACCTACGAAACCTGACCATCTCGGTCGCATAGGTTCGAAATGCGTCCGCCTGACCGGCCTTGCGTGCACGCACAGCCCTGCTCCTAGTCCCCCGCTCCTCATTCTCGAGCTTGTTCCGTTGTCGTTCCAGCTGCTTCGCTAATATTCGCAGCTCGCTCTTGACTTCTCCAATGTCGGGTTTCTTCCGACCCCAAGAGAAAGCCTTTCTTATTGTACCCAAGTGCCTCACCAAGTCCGCAGGTTGTGACCCAACAACCGGAGATGCAAATCCGCGTTTAAACTTTCGTAGCCCCGGCGTAGTACCGAACCGAAGAGAGAAACCTTGGGGGAATGGTTGATTTTCCATTGGTCAACAACGAAGACAAAACACAGACATTCTTAATAGCTTACAGCACATCTCACACTTGAATTCCCATGTCAGGATCAGGCAGCGACAGACTAGACATTGGACTCAAGAAGCTACTCGACAAAGCGATAGAATTGGACAATAGAGGGATGAAGAAGGAGGCTTGCCAACGCTATCTGCGAGCCAGCAAGATCCTCATCAAGCTCTCAAAGTCTACGTCCCTCCCTTCTGTTCGAAAGCATTACTTCGCACGAGCCCAGGAGTGCGTTGATAGAGTCCGATATCTCTCGGGAATCAAGAAGAAAGCCCGTGGACCAGTTGATGGCCTTCGGACTCCTCTGAAGAGCGATATAGGAGCAATCACGGAGTCTGCTGTTAGTAAGCGACCTGATGCCACTCCCGAGCCAGACGAGGATACCAAAAGGCTCCAAGAGATGATTGCGGATACAATTGTCACAGAGCGCCCCAACGTCAATCTGTCTGAGGTCGCCGGTCTCGACGATGCAAAACAAGCCATCTACGATGCGATACTGGCACCGATGAAACATCCAGAGTTATTCAAAGGAAAAGCGAGGCAGCCGTGGAGGGGCATCCTGTTGTACGGTCCTGCGGGCTGTGGGAAGACATTGATAGCGAAAGCAGTTGCAGCGGAGGTCAACGCCACATTCTTCAACGTATCAGCCGCCAATATAGTGAGTAAATGGCTTGGCGAATCTGAACGTCTAGTCATGAGCCTCTTTGAGATGGCAAGAAAGAACCAACCGGCAATCATCTTCATGGATGAGCTGGACTCGATTGGCGTTTCAAGGTCCGGGGATGATGTCGGAGGCGAAAGGCGGCTAAAGACTCAGTTGTTAACAGAGTTGCAGGGTCTCGCAAGCGACCAGAATGAGAGAATTACGCTAATTGGAGCAACCAATCTCCCGTGGGAATTAGACTTTGCTTTGAGGTCCCGTTTCGAGAAGCGAATCCATGTACCACTGCCAGACAAAAGAGGTCGAAAAGGGATTTTCAAAATCCATATCGATGATGTAGAGTTAGCATCAGAAGTGGACTTTGAGGAGCTTGCGAGCCTTAGTGAGGGATATAGTGGAAGGGACATCGGTGTGGTCTGTAGAGAGGCAGCAATGGAGCCCATAAGAGACCTTCAAAAGACAGGAAGAATGGAAGAGGAAGCGAAGATACTGAACCTTCGCCCTGTTTCAAGAGAGGACTTTCTCGGAGCCATTGAGAATATCAGGCCAGCGACATCCCCAGAAGATATCAAGAAGTACATTGACTGGGCGGAGGGGTCGTAGGGCGTGGGTGTCAAGGAGCGACAGCGAGAGAAGAAAAAGACAGAAAAACCTGTCAAAGATGCGGCCGAGTCCCCGGTGGTTATGGAGCAGACTACTGCTAGTGATGATTCCGCACACATACCAGAGATTGTCGTCAAGGTGGAAGAAGGACCCTATACAACTGACACTATGGAAGCTGCTGTCGTTGAACCAGAACAAATGATGGCCACTGAAGCGGCCGCCGTAACCGAAATCGTGCCGCGATGGGGAAACATTGGAGAAGCTGAGTGGATGTACAACATTCCCACGAGGTCGCAGGACTTGGTTCTCTGGACTGAAGAATGGGGAGACTTCCTGCTTGAATGGGCAGAATTTGAGAAGATTCATGTTCTCTCTGTTTCAGCATTCATTTCGAAACCCCCATTCAAGGACATACTTGGGAAAGTCAAAGCCTTTAGATCAATCGGAGACTCGTTAGTTGGGAAAGACGTTGCTGCATGGCTTGATCGGAATAGAGAACAACTCAGAGTATACTGGAGACCACTGGGGGAGTGGGCGGATTTGGTCTACAGATGGGCTCTGGACACAGGCATACTTCGTCTCGATGTGAAGTCACTAGTCATCCAAGAAGCAGAACAGGATTTTTCGAGACTTCCGGAAGAGGACATCCACGGGATAATGGCTATACTTGTTGAGCGGGGATTTGCCAAGTGGGTTGATAAGAAAGCTGGGGCTATTGTTGTAAATGTCTAGTCGATTATCGATTCAGGCTTCGGAAGTGCCTCCAGTTTCTGAATCATCTCTTGATCTCAAGCCCGGGAAGTAATATCGTCCACCAGTGCTGAATCTGATATCGGCAACAGCCATGCCTGCATCCACTAGACTAGTGAGAACCTGACGAGCGTGGTCTTCTGACCACTTCAGGTTCATCATAACCTCTTCAATCGAAACGTACCCCTTCAAAGCCGCCAAGTTAATTACATCAGATTGGTCTCGACGAAGTTCAAGGGGACGAAGCTCCACGACCTTAACGCCTCCTCTCAGAGTTCGTATGCCGGGTATTAGACCGTGTTCGGCGACTCGGTTCACTGCCTCGATAACATCACTGTAGCTTACTGACTTAAACTGAGGAAGTCGTTTGACCACCTCGACAATCAGCTCTGCGAGACCCATGAGACCCTTCGAAGCGTGGACTGTGGCTACGTCAAGAATTGCCAGCCCAATGTAGTCATAGAATTCGTCAAGGGTCAGACCTTGCGGAACAGACCTTATGGATTGCACAGATAGGTCCAACATGCTCATTGCGTTAGGAAAGCTTTCAGGGATTCTCTCGTGGTCAAGGAATCGAAAGATATCCGTCCCGAGGCGTTTCAGCTCACCGATGTTGGACTTCACTTCTTGAACCAGTGCCGCTGATTCTCGCTCGAATGTTCGAATATCTACAGCACCTAGGTCGTATATCATCTTCAGCTGGTCCAACGTTGCAATTGAGGCGAATATCTCAGTTCGAAGTCGCTCCTGCATCGGCTCGCATCCCTTCATACATTTAGATAGCTGACTAGGCTGACAGAGCTAAGCTCTCGCTACTTGCTTTAAGACGGAGTATTATTCGAAGCATCGCTAGGGTGTCAATCTATCACGATCCCGTGGAAGGAGCGTTGCCTCCCTTATGTTCTGGATGCTAAGCAGCTGCATCGTCAGACGTTCTACTCCCAGCCCAAGACCTCCATGAGGCGGAGCGCCATACTTGAACGGGTCGAGATAGAATGTGAATGCATCAGGGTTGAAGCCTTTGGCCTTGAATCTCTCGACAAGTAAGTCATAGAGATGTATGCGCTGCCCACCCGTGGTGATTTCCATGCCCTTGTATGTGAGGTCGAAACTCTCTGTCATGCCCTCGTCGGTCATACTGGGCATCGTATAGGCGGGCCTAAGCTCCAGAGGATAGTGGGTAATGAAGACCATGTCAGTACCAAACTTTTCTGGGAACACCTTACCAAGAATACGTTCGGCCTCAGGATCAATATCATCCGTGATGGACAGGTCTTTACCAGCCTCATTAAGCAAGTCAACGGCTTCAGCATACTTGACTCGTTTGAATGGGAGCTTTGGTACCTCAATCTCCACTTCCAAAGTTTCGAGTTGCTCAGTCATGGTTTTTCGTGTCTTTGTGAATGAATGGTGGAGCATGTTCTCCTCCATCTTCATGACATCGTCTACATCTCGAATCCAAGCCATCTCAAAGTCGAAGGATGTATACTCGTTGATGTGGCGTCTTGTATTGTGCTTCTCGGCCCGGAATACCGGGGCAATCTCGAAGACGCGACCAAAACCAGCTAGTAGCATCAGTTGCTTGTAGAACTGCGGACTTTGAGCTAGGTACGCTTTTTTCTCGAAATACTTGACCTCGAAGAGGTTGGCACCGCCCTCGGTAGCTTCGGCCACAAGCTTGGGTGTATGAATCTCAACAAACCTATTGTCTTCGAGATACTCCCGAGCGAATCGCACCAAAGAATGTTGAATCCAAAATATCGCGTTCACCGTTGGTTTCCGCAAGTCGAGAATCCGATGGTTCAATCGTGTATCTAAATCGATGTCCACCTTCCCTTCCACAACATCGATTGGTAGACGATGAGCAGTGTTGATAATACGAATTCCGGTGGGAATAATCTCCGCGCCTGACGCTACCTGTTTAGCTGCAACGACCTTACCGCGGATTGCGAGGGCGTACTCTGGCTTGAGAGTCCCAGAGGTTTCAAAAACCTCTTCTGAAACCTTCTTCTGCGGAAGTGTAATCTGGACTGTGCCAGATTCATCTCGAAGGATGATGAACTTGATTCGTCCCTTGTCCCTGAGGATGTGCATCCAACCCACCAGGGTCACGTCTTGTCCGTCAAGATCTGGACCAATCTGGTTGCTGTAGTGGGTTCTGGTCCAATCATCAAGTGGTTCGACATCTGCTTTCTTGTAGAAATCCATCGATTTCGCCTCATTCTACAGTCTACCAACTCGGGCCCTGCAGCATTATGAGGCTTTTGGAGAAGAGGTATTTCGAAGCCAAAAAAAGGAGAAAACGTGAACATCTACAATGTTGTCCACGTTCCTGTAGTCAATCACATAGGCGCCGAAACAAGCTCGAATACCTTCTTCCGCGCGTCCCTCTCATGCTCTTGCTCCTCAATGAGACCTAGGTCCTTCAGTCGACTCAAACCATAGTTGACTGTTCTCGGAGGCAAGAAAGTGCTACTGATTAGGTCTCGCCGGGACATCCGGCGCTTACCCTTAAGAAGCACGTACAGAAACTTCGCGGAAGGAGGCAGTGACAAGAACGAGCGTCTGGCAAACGTGATCCCACCTTAGAGTTGTTGCCATATCGTATTGTACCTCCTCTTTGTTTTGCTCAGCCAGAACGGATTCATAGATAAGCCTTAGCATTCATTCTGTCCTAGTAAAGAGGAAGAGCTTCATGTACTCCTTTGATAGTCTGAAGATTAATAGTTACGCGGATAGACCAGTTCCCAACACGCTCTACAGACAGAAGATTGTAACTGAACAGACGGCGCTTGTCTTTCCAGGTTTCGGGTACACATGTCAAATGCCATTGCTCTTCTACTCAATAGAGGCGCTTCTGCAAAAGGGTTTGAATGTGCTGACAGTGGAGTACAATTACTCAAAGGATGCCCAGTTCCGCGCACTATCAAAAGAAGAACAGATTGGGCGGCTGCATGCCGACGTGGAAGCATCATATCGTGCCGCTCAGAATCAGGGATACTCAAATATCGTCACTCTTGCCGGGAAGTCCCTAGGGACCAGAGCTATTGCGTATCTGCTGAGAGAGCACTCCGAGTTGAGGAATGCGAAGGTTGTGTGGCTTACTCCACTCATCAAAGGCCAAGACTTACGCGAGCAGATTGCAGGCCATGAGGCGGGGAATCTTATCGCCATAGGCACAGCAGACCCACACTACAATGTAGATGTCTTGTATTCATTGCAGGACAATCCAAGGATAAGTGTGGTCCTCATTGAAGATGGTGATCATGGGCTTCAGATTCAAGGTGACCTGAATCGATCTCTTGAGGCATTGAGCAAGGTCATAACATCCGTGAATCAGTTTCTCTAGGGGCCCGGTCTAGCGCTGACTATGTGTGGACCCAAGGCATAATTCGGCAAGTGTCGAAGAAAGAGCCCTTGGCTTCACACCAGTTATATAGTGGCGCCATCAGCACATACTCATCCTTATGAGCCACCAAGAGATGGAGTTTCTAGTCATAAAAGGTACGCGTCATGCAGGGAGAGTAAGGGCGTGGTGCTGTTATCCTTTCACTGACATAAGGAGATCCACGAGTTAGGATTTCACTTACAAACGACCGATCATTGACGGCTTTTAGGGTGGTGAAGAAAAAACAAACAAAAGGAGTGTAAGTATAGATGGCGGACCTAAAAGAGGTTAGCAAGTTTTTTGTAGTGCTTGGTGGCATCCTTGGCGTAGCTTTCGGAATCCTGAAATCTCTGTCAATAACTGGCTGGGAATTTATTAGTTTCCCGCTTCTCCCCCTAGAAGGCTTTATCGAGGGAATTATCCTTATTATTGTTTCACTGATTGTACTCGCTACAAGCGGAGTTGTAAAAATTCCAGCGCTGAAATTTGATAACAACTGGATTATCTTGTTGATTCTGGGCATCGTGATGTGGGTCTTCAGCGGCGGCTTGGCCTCAATCTTTGTCATAATCGGCGCAATACTACTAGTAATCAAATAGGTAGGTTGCTCATGCTCCGCGTTCTGAATGGGGCATGGGCCCCCTCTCTTTTTTGGTTCATCTACATAATGACCAGATGATTTTCCGTTGCCGCGTGCTTCATGCGCTCTGAGAGATCGCCTTATCGAGTCGGTCGATTATGTCATCTATCTCCTCGTTCGTGATGACATAGCTTGGAGTCAATCGTAGCGTGTTCTGGCCCGCACCAAGTAGCCACAATTTTTGCTTTTGAACTGCATTCTTGACAACCCTGTTTCTAATCTTGGGAGCCTTCTCTTTGGACTTCTTATCCTTTACGAGTTCCACGCCAACCATCAGACCCATTCCACGGACGTCTCCCACGACTTCGTGTTTGTGCTTCAGTTCCTCTAGTCGCTTCAACAGATGGGCACCCTTCTCGGCATTATTCTTGAGGAAATTTCCGTCCTCCAGATGTTTGAGGACCCATAGCGATAGAAGCGCCATCTTGGGTTCTGCAGAGAAAGTTTCAGAATGACGAGTTGGGCCTGAGAACATCGGTGCAGGGCCAATTGAGGCGCCCATCGGGTAACCTGCACCCAGGGCTTTGCCCATCGATATGTAATCAGGGACAACACCTTGGTTCTCAATCGCGAACATCTTTCCAGTTCGACCCATCCCCGCTTGAACCTCGTCCGATATGAAGAAACCACCAACATCTCTTGTGACCTCATACATCCCCTTCACTGCTTTCGCAGGGGGAACTATGAGACCGCCTTCGCCGCAAAGGGGCTCCATGACAGTGGCTGCGATGTCATTACCCTCCAATTGTAGTGCGTACCGAAGAGCTTCAACACACTCCAGATTACAGTCCTCAACATTCTGACCATATGGACATCGGTAGCAGTAAGGATAGAAGACTCGAATGACATCGACACCTTGAGGATAGCCTGTTTTGTGCCTAGCGTTGGAGGCTGTGAGCGCCAATGCGTAACCAGTCCGTCCATGGAAAGCAGGCCTGAAGCCCACGAACCTCTGTTTACCTGTTATGTCCATTGCAGACTTCATGCAACCTTCGACCGCACGTCCGCCAGAGGTTGTGAAGACAACGTGTCGCTTCTGTTTGCCTGGCGCCATCTTGCCGAGTTTCTCAGCAAGCAGAGTCTGTGGAATCCCGTCAAAGTCACAGCCGGGAAATTCGCGAACCACATCATTAATGCTGGCTTCGAAATCAAGGAGTGGCTTGTATCTTAGCCCGAGAGCCCGAACAGCTACGCCTCCAGTGACATCAAGATACTTCGTACCCTCGATATCGTAGATTGTTGTTCCATGACCACGAGTGTGGTCAAGACAACCGTAGACCTCGCGATCCTGTGTGGTGAGGGCTAGGCTCTCTGCGCCACGCTTCTTCCAGTAATCATTGGTCATTGTTTCCCGCGATATATCGTCGAACCCTAGATCATTGATGATCTGAATATGCTTCTCATCCATTACCACAACCATCCTTGGAGAAACGAATCAAATCTAGCGACGCCCCATTATCTAGTTTGTGATGAGGGCTAGGAGCCCTTCGACTTTACTTGCTGAAAAGCATCAGAAGCCCAGCGAGAAGAATCATGAATCCTGCAAGAGTGCCTATATTCGTCAACCACCCAATGACGTCGAACGTCAGATTGCCAACGATTATGATGATTGATAGGAACCCGAAAAGAGCAACAAGGGCTCCGGATTTTCCCACCTTCCAAGACACAAAGCCACTAGCATCAAATGATAGAACGACCATCAGGATTAGAGCAATTCCTTGGACGAGAACTACAAGTCCGTTTATGTCACCGCCTGAAAAGGTGTTGAGTCCGCCAATAATCATTTGTATGGCAAAATACGCCAGAACTATGCCGCCAAGAACTGTGTATCCCTGTGCGGCGCCATCCGCCTTACAACCCATATCTGTTTCGTCTCCTCAGGGCGTGCGCCCATTTCCAATAATGCCCACATTCCCAGTACATAAACCGTTTGGATGAATGCTGGACGTATTCCTCCCTGTAATACATAGGATTGTATTGCTGATGTTCCAAGCTCGTATGACGTCATTATTGATTCGTAAGAGGTGGCCACTACGAGATATCCCACATACGAGGGAAACAAGAGCACTGAAAGGCCCGTCCGACTTGACAGGACTGAGGGTCATGTAATCATAGAAGGGAGAGCCTATCCAGCCCGAGAGATTGTTGAAGCACTCGCTCAGAGCGGATACACAGAACTTCGGTCGGTTGGGGATGCCTTGGTGCTAGGTCGCCACCGGATCACGCCCATCTTCAAATCTGCAAAGGATAGAGCTATGGCATCCCTCTGTCATGGGAGCTTGGCTTTCTGCTGCCCGTTGTCAAAACGATGTGCTGAGAGAGATAGAGCTCTGGAAGTCCTAGGCCTCACCACAGAAGAATATGAGAACCTGAAAGGCGATGCTCATTGCAGATTTTTGGACGCTGCTAGAGGCCTCACATCGGCAGATGATGCGCGACCCTACGATGTTCGAGGCATCGCTGCAAACAGACCGGCAGTCGACAGAGGATACGGGTCGGATGATTATCGAAGAGACTTCGACAGGCGTGATAGCGCACTCAATCAAAGAGATGTCGAGCCTGCTGCAAGACGGGACTACAGGTCCTATCGGAGCTCTAGTCAATCTGATCCCTACTCAGACCTGACCACGGCAATTCCATACTCTGAAGGCAATCGTAAGGACAAGCTGATGGATGAAATGCGCTCTAGTTCCTGTGACGTTTCAACCCAGTCCTCGTGCGGTTGCAGAACAGATGAGGCGGTAGAAGGTCTAGGTGCGCTATTCACGCAGGGAGAGCTAAGTCCCTTCAATGATGATGTCAGAGATGATAGTTCGTCACCTAGCTTCTGTTTCTCTTGTGGTCGAACGATAAGAATGGGAATCAAGGTTTGTCCCTATTGTGGAGCGACTCAGTGACAGGAATGGGATCTAGTAGTTACCAATGGCACTCTCACGCCGCACAGGGTAATCCTTTGGATACCCGAAGCTTGTGACAAACCGGTCTATGCCAACATCTTTGCCCAGAGTTTTCAGTTCTCGGAGTTGCTCTACGGAGCTCACACCCCAACGGAATAGAGAAACGATGCCGCCGCGTCGGGAGAACTCCTTCACGAAGTACAAGCTTTCGACCAAATCAGTATAATCGGCTGTTCCAGGCGCTGGAAGAACGGGGGACCATGGAAACAGGTTGATCATAAGACCGCCTGTTATCTCCCTTATCTTGGTGTAGTCATACCCGTAAGCCTTCTTGGCACCCTCGGCTAGCCCGCTCTCTGGATCAACCAGAACCTCAACAGAGATCTTTAGTGGTTTGAAACGGTTTCCCTCACCCCCAATGAGGTCATCTGCTGCGCTCTGCAAGACGCGAAGTCCTTGGAGAACCTTTTGAGTTCGCCATTCATGCCACTTATCATGGTAGTCTGGATTCTCTGTGAGATATCCATGAGTGAGTCGTGCAGGTTCTTGGTCCACAAGAGGTGCAAATTCCTTCCGACACCTGTCGCAGAAACAAAACTCGTCTCTGATGAAACCCACACCAAAGAGGAGAATCTCGTCTATTGGATAAGCCCCGAGTTCCCTTACGAGTTCTGCACCATACTCCCAGAACTCTTCACGATTCGGGCATATCTGATGTGGCATTGACTGGCCGCTGGCAGTCATGGTCTGGTACTTTGGGTCACGTGCAAACCACGCATCGGTGTAAAGGTCCATGCTCACAGCAGTGTGTATTTCGAGAGCTTCAGAAAGGGTGACCCATTCATCGAAGAACTCCGCGTGTCCCTCCTCAACTGGCGCCGTCTTGCTGGGAAACACCACGTGTCCGTTGGGCTCTTTACCGACAATGCCAACCTCCCTCATATATGAAGCATAGGTCGACATGAAATCTCTTGCTGAAACATCCATGTCTTCAGCTCTGAATAGTATCAGTGCTTTTTGCATGAGGAATTCTCTGATATTTTGTTTCATGCTAGTATACCCCGTCAATGATGCTCTGGCTTTCTATTGTCGATTCCTCGCTCTAGCGGTGGTCCGCTCTCGCTATAAGAATTTCCTAGAGGGACTATCAACGCGTGTGTTATTATATACTCACTTCTCGAACGATATTTAATGTAACTACAACTGCTCCTATCGAGTTGTCATCAGAAGAACTGGTCAAGGGTCGTGAATCCTAGAAGCTCCTCGAAATCGATGCCCACCGAATCAAGTACCTGCCCGAAGACTGACCTCAGTGTGTCGGTGTATTTGTCCGTATCCAGCCAGTAGCTCTTTTCCTTTGCAAGTTCAATCGGCAATACGCCTCCATTGCCCTTGGTCTTAATGTACTCAACTATTGTACCAGGTGGTACATCATATCCGGCATCTTCAAGCATGTGGGCTGCGCGAACATGCTGAGGTGTGGTCTTCCCGTATTGATTGAGTCGTTTGGTCAACTGGACGCGGAATGCCAAGTCATCTGGAGTGAAGGAATCGGCTTTGCCCTCCAACCGGTCAATGACTGTGTTTACAATCGCACGAATCTCGTCTTTTGCTGCTTCAAATCCTTCGAGATTGTCCACCTTGCTAAGTACCGTTAGCATCTCCTGAAACGCTTCCTGGATGAAACTAGGCGTGTTTCTCTTCTTGCCGCTTAGGCCTTTCACCTCAACGTATCCAGTGGAGTAGACGCCAATGTAGTTCTTCTTGCGTTCAGAGAGAGCCACGTACTTGTAGGTTTTCTCCACTTCCAGATCGATTCCAAGCTCCTCCTGAGACCACTTCACAAGCTCCTCTTGCTGTTCCTTGGATGGACTATCCAGAAATACGGAGTCTGTGTCCCCATATAGTACTCTTACACCCATGGACTCAGCTTTTTCTTTTGCTCGTATGATGGCATTTCGTCCATAGGCCGTAACGCTCTCAGCTGCTGGCATGCAAAACAGCTCAAAGTGCCGAGCTCCGGTGACACCATAGGAAGCATTGACATACACCTTGAGAGCCTTCTCAACGACGCTATACCAGGTCCGGGTTTTCTCATCCAATGACTTATCCTTGCTCTTCGCCTTGAACCACATCACTCTGGTATCTCTGAAGAAGCCAATGATTTCGCTAATCATGCCTGTACGCTTCTTGCAGGTCCAATGACCTGTTTCAGGAACTTTGTTATCTGTCGCAACCCTGCATTCTTCATGCGGGCAATCGACTGTTTCATAGCTGATGTTATGCCGCTTCATAATCGTCGGATATAGACTTGCGAAATCAAGCACGGTGGCATTGAAGTGAACTCCCGCAATCGGGTCGATTACAATTGCACCCTTGAAGGCCTTGTCCTTTATCATAGCCTCAGTATGTGCTTCCGCAGATTTGGCAGCCTCTATGTCCGACTGTCGAGGGATTAGAGCCCCCCGAGAACGGTGTTCTTGTCTGAATAGAGACTGAATCCAAGAGGAAATGCCCAGACGCGTCACATCCTCCATCGATAAGCGGGATATGCGCATCAATAAGACAATCAATCGGAGGAGTAGGTTTTCATCGAATTTTGTCAGGTCCAATGTTATGTTAGCGTCACGCCAACAGTACTGTGCCAGCTCATAATAGGGAAGAGATGAGATGTCAGTGGTGAGTTCGAGTTTTCCTTTGCCTAGAAGGCCTTGTGCAATCGTATCTAGGTTCGACCGATCATAAGCACCTGACATAGCATAGAGTCGGATGGAGGGGTTCTTGAGGAACCTATAGAGATCCACGTGGATTCCGCTACGAAGGAATGCGGTGTCATTTGCGCGATTCATTCTGATGGGGCAGTACGTTTCCAAGTCGACCCTCAATCGCTGAGCCCGATGATAGAGGTAATTCAGGTCGAAGGCATCTCCCACAAAAGTCAGAACGATTGGATAATCATTAATGACTTCGAATGCCTTTACAAGCATCTCTGCCTCGTCATCGAAATACACGATCTCAAGACCCTTTGGAAAATCATCCCTCTTCTTGCCTTTGGGATGTCCTTTTCTCTTGAGAACGAAGCACGTGCTGTAACCTTCATTGTCAGAGAGACCGATTGCTGTGACCCTGCTGGGGGCCGTCCGCGCGTCTGGTATTCTGTTTTTGACAGGAGCATAGACTTCGATATCTAGGGCAATCCGCCGAATGTCAGGAACCTCACCAAAGAACATGGGAGCGTAGGTTTCGATGAGTTTCTCAATACCTTCCGAACCCGGAATGGTTCTCTTGAACTCCTTCATGGTGCTCTTATCGATCTCCCGGGTGCTGGCCACAAGATTTCCATTCTCAATCCGATAGCTGAGACCGGAAACAAATCTCGTATCGTAGGTGTACGTATGGTGATATCGGATGTTGGCTTCCCAGGCATGATTCACTTCATTGATTCGCAAGCTCTCTCTCATCGAATCTGGGCGACCACCAATGCTGAGGGGATCATTAGCTATTACCTTGGTCATAGCGACCTGCTTATCACGGAGCAAATCAGTGAGCTTGACTGCTTCGGTGCGTATGAAACCAGGATGACGTCGAATTCCATTTATCTTCTCGACTTCCTGTTGTGACAGGTCTGTGTACATATACGGCTTGTGCCCGCTATTATCAGTCCAGAAATGGATCTTCTTTGTTTCGGGATTGTAGAGGCTAGCAATGGCCTTGTTCGTGTCCCGATCGTAGTCAATAGAAAGAAGGAACGAGGGCGGAAGATCCTTTGGCATATCGCGGTGGCTAACTTCGTGAAGTTGTTTGACCTTGCCTACAGCTGCCGGTGCTTTTTCCTTTTCATCATTAGATGGAGTGTGCTTAACGTTGCTTGAGCGTTCAACACTTGCATTGACGGAGATTTTTCTGGGTTGCGATGCGTTCTTGACAATAACATCTGGCGTTACTTCTGTACCGGAATTTTCATGACCACCGAAGTAATCATCCAAAGTGGACTGATTTTCATCCTCAGATCTCTCGTCATTCACCAAAGTCACTCACTCCATAGGTGGGCTATTGAATCCTGATAAGCACTTCCAATGAACCAGAAATACATTCCGAGCAGTTCTTATGAGAAGCCGCCCTTTTGCAGGCACATGGTGCGCTCACTCACTACTAAAGCGAAACGAGTTATCTTCGCGCGCATGGAGCCCGGCGAAGACATTCTAAGGACGATTGAAGCCATTTCTTCGGAACATGGCGTTCGAGCAGGTCAACTGACCTTGATAGGAGCAGTATCAATGGCCAGCCTGGGGTTTTTTGATAGAGGGAACATGGAATACAAGACATTCACTGTGGAGGAAGACCTTGAAGTTGTATCTTGTATGGGAAACATCGCATCCACACATGAGGGGGGGCTTATTGTACATGCTCACATGGTTGTTGCAAATCAAGACGGTAGGTGCTATGGAGGCCATCTCATGCCAGGGTGCGAAGTGTCTGTCACAATAGAATTAATCATCACGGAAATGGACGAAGATGTCAGGCGAGCCAGAGATGAAGCGACCGGTCTGAATCTGCTTGATATCAAGTAAACTCCTAGGCTGTTCATTGTTTCGAACCAAGCAGGTCAGTTTGTGCCCGGATGGTTTCGGCAACACCGTCAAGCTCATCGCGCGGAGCCATCTCCTCACGGTAGTCGTCTGGAAACATGAAACCAAATCTATCGCCTTCGTTCCTAGGTATCACGTGAATATGTAGATGGGGAACCTCTTGTCCCGCGCCAACCCCGTTGGCAATCACATTGATTATGCCATCTGGCTCAAATGCTGAGTGCACCTTGCGGGTCAACTCCGCCAGACGCACAGCAAGATGCTTAGCGACTTTGGTATCAACGTACAGCATGTTCTCATAGTGCTGCTTTGGAATAAGTAAGCAGTGCCCTTTGCTAATGGGGAATATGTCCATGAAGGCCATCGTCAATTTATCTTCGAAAATAATAGACGCGGGTATATCACCACGGGCTATCTTGCAGAAAAGGCAGGATTCATTGTCGCCCATATTGGCTACTGACTGTGGGAGCTTGAGATAAATTGTTCGAAATTTGTACAAAGACACGCGCACAAGCCTCATTAGCGCACATCTCATAATCCCAACTTGACTTCACAGGTGGTTCCAGTTGAGCAGGAGAATAAGGGTCTTCTTTGACCAAACACAGAACGAACGTGGAAGACTAGACACCACATATTCTACACTTGGTAATCTTCTCACAGACAATGACTTCGACGCAGAACCATATACGGAGTTCATGATACTGGCCAAGAAAATCAAAGATGCAGAGGTGTTGGTCTTTGGATGTCCAAACAGCTCCAAGCTGCGGCCTGCAGAGATAGATGTTCTAACGCACTATGTAAAAGCTGGCGGTGGGCTGTTCCTGCTCTCACTGTCGGGCGGAGACCGTGGCCTAATGAACAATCTCAGCAAGCTGTCCAAGACCTTTGGCATTGAGTTTGACAATACAGCTGTAAAGGATGAGAGAAATAACGCCGGTTTGCCCACAATGCCGTTTGTCAGCAATCTTATTGCAAATCCGTGCACTGAAGATGTTCAAGACCTTCTATACCCGTCTGGGTGCTCACTGAAGGTGTCAGGGAGCGCAGTGGTATTGGCATCTTCATCTGAAATGGCGGACCCAGCAAATCAACCCGTAATTGCCGCCGCCGAATATGGGAAGGGGCGAGTCATCTGCTCCGGCAGCTACGAGATATTCCGAAAAGGGGGCGGGCTAAAGCATGCTGGAAATAAGACATTTGCAATCAATGCAATAAAATGGCTCAGTGGAGATGTCAGATTGGCCAAACCAAGCAAGGTTGCCAAGGCCAAGTCCAAGAAAGGTACGCCCGCTACAGAGGCTTCACCTGCAAAGCTCGACGAGCTGGAGGGTACTCTTCGAAGGCTCGTCAACGCGGTATTTGACCTTCAGAAAGACATTGAAAAAGTAGGAGAGCAAGTCAGAGGAGTCGACGGCAACGTAGAGATGCTGCGCAACCAGTTCCAGGATTTTGCAGAGAAGACACAACAGCAGCTTGGAGTAATGATACCAACCAAGCAATTCAAGACTCTAGAAGAGAATCAAGAAGTAGATTTACGGGCGGACATCAAGGCACTCCAGCAAGAAGTCAAGTCCATACAACAGCTGAAAGATCACGTCGACCAAAGGCACTCCTCAGGAAAAATGGCGAATGAAACCTATGATGAACAGGTCAAGAAACTCGATACTCGTCTGCAGAACTTGAAGAAGCATCTAAAAGTGAAGAAGAAAGAACTCAAAGATCTCGGGCAGTAGTTTTCACGTGTTGTCTGTGGAGTGCGTATTGGTCAGATCTTCATTCAGATAGTAATCAAAGGTAGCGAATATTCCGCTGTGGATTGCGGCGAGATTTGTCTTGATGTCTTTGAGAATAAACGAAGCACGCGGTAGTCGACCACTAAGCTGCGCAGCAAGGTACCTCCCAGGAGCCTTAACGAAGGACCAGAACGTGCCAATCTTATCGGCAAGGCCGTAACCAACGAGAATCAGGATGACGCTGAAGAGGTAGACGTTTCGGGGAGGGATGAGTATCATAAGACTGAGAGCAATCGGCAGCCAAAGCATGGACAGTGAGAATGGTACTGTTTCGTCACGACTTGTGACCATTTGCGCAGATGAGAATATTGAGAAGAAAGGAGCAAATAGAGTAAAGTAGTACTTGTAAACGCCACGAGGACCTGTTAGATGAACCCAAAGCATCATTATCATTGTGAGCAACAGTAGACGACGAAGATAGAAACTCTTCTTGTCACCATCTTTCGTTTGGATGAACATGAAGCCGGCAATGAGAGTCGCACCGAACCAGAGTAAGAAGCCGTAGTATACAAGCCCATCAAGTATCTGTGCAAGCACGGGCATGCCCACAACTACCGCTAGAATTTGAAGCCGCATCGGACTCCCATAGCCAGGAGGATCTGTCAGTGATACGAGAGGAAAGCCTCCCATGGCCAAACGCATATTGATCAACATGTTTGGTTGCGCTATGAAGAATGGGAATATGATAGCTCCAGCAAAGGCGAATACGATTAAGACGCTAATCATGAACTGACGAATGTCAAGGGGTTCCGCAATGCGTTCCAAGAATCCCTTCGTTCTCTCTGCAGCAGATGTTATTATCCTGGAGGGATACTGCGTCTTTAGGATCAAGTAAATGACAAGCGGAATGCCCAGGAACCACGCAGTCTGTTTGAATAACGCTGCTGTCACAATGAGTAGCGTTGCAGCATCACGCTTACCCTTGGTGAGCATGTAGAAGCCTGAGAAAAAGAAGAAGATGAACGGTGCTGTGTTCAACCACGCAAAGGTGGTATGGTACAGAACATTCGGATTCATGAGGTAGGTGAAAGCGGCGACTTCGCCAACTCGTCTGTTACCTGATAGCTGCTTGGCAATTCCATATACTGGCAAAGCAGTGAGGTATCCAAAGACTGCGAGAAGAAGGCCAATTCCCCAACCATCCACCGGAATCATAAGACCGACAGCATACAGAATGGCAGTGAGTGGAGGAAAGATGTAAGCTCCATTCTCATTAACAAACCCATCTAGTTCAATATACCCGAACCCGGGGCTATAGGGCATCACACCCCTGAGCATATTGTTGCCCCAGTGGAAGTAGTAGAAGGAATAGTCCGTGTAGCCCTCGAATTGGTATACTAGAGTGTAGCCAAAAAGGTCGAGCTCCCCGTTTCCGAGCCAGACACCACGAGTCCTCCAGAAAGTGGAGCTGGTGAAGTCAACTACTGCGGCATGAAAAACCTGATTCCAAACAAGAGCGGCAAAACAAAGAATGAGTATCAAGACCACATGCTCAAACAAGAAACGTAGTCCACGCACTGCCCATGAGAATAGAAACCGTTCGGCTCGTTTGGCAATGCGCATGTTGTAAGGGCTTGCAGAACCTCTGAATAATGTTTGTGATTGAAGTAAGAACCAGACTCCTGTATCAAGCGAGTCGTTACATGAGAAGTTTCGCAGTGGCAGATGATCCACTCTTAGAAACCTCGATGGCTGGTACACTATCCCAGCCTTGAATGTCTGTGTGCGTTATCAGCAAAATTTGTTCGAAGCTCTGGTCGTTCACCAAGTTACTAACAACGGAGGCTCTGCGGTTCGTGTCAAGGCCTCCAAGCGGTTCGTCAAGCATAACACATCGAATCCGAGGAGCAAGCGAAGGACTGTCCCTTAGCGGCCGAATAGAGCTCATCGTCCTACTAATGCCCAGACGAAGCCCTAGACTGACGGCAGTTCTGTCACCAAAGCTCAGTTGTGTTGTCTTCTTTATGGCATTGTCTCGCTGATCGTGTATCTTCAATGCCAATCCCGCGCCAGAACGCCCTCGCGCAGCTGTTGGAACTAGGTCAATTCCAGCATATTGATCGTTTGTAAACGCGCGAACGTATTCGTTTGTAGCACCCTTGATAATGCCCAACAATCGCTTTTGCACCACGTAATCAGCCACAAAGCCGCTGACTAGCTTTAGTCTAACATACTTGGCATGCTCGTTCAGACTCTTCAACGAGTCTATCTCTGCACCGAGCTCACTCATCTTCACGGATTTGGCTTCCAATTCCTTAACGGTGTCTTGCTCCCTATCGATGAATTTTCTGAAGGAGTCGCATTGGCCCACGATTTCACCGAGCTTTGTGGAGAGTACGTCAAGTCTTCGCTGAAGATCAAGGACGCTCTTCGCTCCATGCTTCTTGAGGAGCGACTCAATGTCAGTCACCCCAGCTTTCTTGATGGCATCCAAGAGCTTCGCCCGCTGCTTCTCAAGGCGTTTCTCGGCTGCATCAACATCCTTCTGTTTCTCTTTGATACGGCACACTGCATCATACGCCTTAGAAATATCAGACAAGTGCTCCTCGAAACCACGGACCTCATTCGACACCTCCACACGACGACCCTTGAGTGTCATGGCTTTTTCTTCGTCCTGTTTCAGTGTCTGGCGGTATTCTACTAGTAGATTCTTGCGCTCTTCAGCGGAAAGGGGCTTTGCGCAGGTTGGACATTCAGTGACGCCTGAATCGCCATCTACAGAAACACCTTCAAGAGTCACGATCTTCTCACTGAGATCCGTCTTGGTTGCTGCGATTGCCCCTAGCTCGCGGTCAACTTCAGTTGTTTCGGTCTCGAGTTTCTCACGATTGGATTCATATCGCTTGGTTTCTTTCTTGAGAATTTTCAGACGTGCCCGTACAACTTCAGCGTCAGCCGATGAAAGACCAGCATCTGCAAGATCAGAATCCCGATGACGGACGCTTGAGCTATGCTCTCCTTCCATTCTCTCGACTGCTTGAGTTAATACGTGTATTGCCTCAAGACCTTCAGGATCAGGCATTTCCTTCAGATGGCCTTGGATCGCCCCGGCTTCTGCTTCGTTGCTTTCAAGGCTACGTTCATAATCCTCGATTCTTTCCCTTGTGTCATCAATCTGTTCCTCGATATGCTTAGGACGAATGTAGTCATCTTGAAGGATTTTATTCTGTGTTTCAAGGTCCAATTCGAGGTTCTTCAGATGGTCTGACATCTTGTCCAATAGCCCGATGTTGTATACCCTCACTATGAGGTTTCTTAGATCGGTGGCAGAGGCATCGGCGATTTCAGCCACTTCCCCCTGACGGACCATCAACGTATCCAAGGCTTGTTTTAATTCAAGATTCAGAATCTGCACGAGTTCCTTGCTCACGGATTTGCTCTTGTTAGCAATACGCTTCCATGCGTCCTCCATTCGCGTGTACAAAACAACAGCCATTCCTTTTGCAGAACTATAGGACCGGTCAATTTTGTACCTAGTCCCAGCAACCTCAAAGACCAAGACCGCTTTGCACCAAGTTGACGTGAAACTGATGATATCATCATTGGTAAGACGTACGGCATCAGGCCCCCACAGAGCCCATAGTATTCCTTCGAATATTGAAGACTTCCCTGTCGAGTTCGGACCCCGGATGAGTATCAGTCCACCAGGCAATTCACCCTCTCCCTCAGGGAGCTCGAGGTTTCGAAATGGCTTGAAGTTCTTCAATTCGAGACGAAGTAGTTTCACCCAGATTCCTCCTTTGAGATCGTATCCAGAGTGAGCTTCTCCCCACTTCGTCCAACTGCAATCTCAAGAGCACGTACTGCAATTCGAGTTAGTGTTTTGGGGTCGTACTTCTCGTCGAGTGATAGCGTCTTTAAATAAGCCTGGAAATCCTCCTCGGGGTCTTCGATTAGATACTCGGATTCAATCTCAGGGTATGCTGCTTCATCATGGTCGATTTCACGATGCCTTATTGTCCATACGAGCTGCACGATATTGTACTCAGAGTCCTGTGATAAGACCTTCATGCGAAATGATTCCATTGCGAGGCTAAGGTCGAACCCACTGATTCTCGATGACCCACCCTTGAAGACTAGTCGCACTCGCGCGGCAGTAACCGAGTCCCACGGCCCCTTCAGATTCTTCTCGTCGAACAATGATTCTATCCTTTGAACGATTGATTCAACCGTATCATCGGTTTCTATTGCAATCTTCTCGGTGTAAACAGGTCGTGCAAAGACAATGTGTTGAGGAGTGACTATCGGATCCTTTCCACGCTCAATGTCGATTACAAGGAATCCTTTCTCGTGTTTAATTTCATCAAACCTCCACCGCTCTGGAGAACCAGCGTACCACGCATTCTTTGCATGCTTGTGCTGATGGTGGTTGTGACCTAATGCAATGTAGTCATATCCCATGCTGAAGATGGCTGGGTGAAGGCTACGGTCAATATCCATTCCGTGTGCCACTGCTATAGATGGGCGGTCAGAGTTCGGAAGCTGGTGGGTTATGATCCAGTCGTTGAAGGCAACTACTGCGCCAGCAGATTCGAGAACGCTGTACTCAATGAAAGGAAAACAATGGACATTCAGTTTCTCGTATGAACGCACGAGGGGTTTTCCTTCCCGAAATGCATGTTTCAGATCCTGTTGGGTAGCCACATCCAGACCGGGAATTGCCATCTTCAGGCTATCAAGAAATGACACCTCAAGATTCCTGTATATGCCATGATTGCCGTCCAGTATCAGAACAGGTATGTTAGTTTTCTCAATGAATCTCTTCAGCACGGTAATGACTGTTTCTCTCGCAACAACAGGAGGCTGAGTAGGGTTGCCCTCCCAAGGTTGATTATAGAGGTCCCCAGAATGGACCACAATATCAACCGGCGGATCGAGCTCGGCTATCCTGGTAAACAGCTCTGAGAAACGCTCATAGAAGTCGTTCTCGAGGACTCTGGTGCGCATCTCAACTGCCCAGATGTTATGCCTAACACCTTCCCGGGGCTTCGTGCCAAGATGGGTGTCAGAAATATGCGCAACTCTTACAGTCATCGCTCTACTCCTCAGAGAATGTGCTTCTCACTCTTCTTGCTGGACCTCTTGCTCTTGTACTTGTCCTTGTCACGTTCGAAGATAGTATCAAACAACGGAATCCTAACAGGCAATGGCAGCTCTCGATATGAGGCAGTCAGCAATGCCTCTCCTCGTGACATCACTCGGAATTCGTTCTCAAATCCAGAGATATTGACACTTGCATTATCGATGCACGCCCTAATCTCACGTTCATTTCCCATCCGCAGGTTAATCTCCGTATTCATCTGACTAAGAATCACATTGTCAAGCACGCTAACTTGTTGACTTACAACTAGGAGTCCGATATTGAACTTCCGCCCTTGCCTTGAGATGTCCTTGAATACCGACCGTCCCTTCATAAGTTCTGGATTGAGGATTGAAGGAGCCTCCTCTACTGTAATCTGGATGACCGGTAAATTACGCGGATTTTTCACCTCAGCAGAGTCACTTGTCCCTCCACGGCCATAGAAACTCCGGGCCATTTTCTTGACTCGATTGAAGAAGGATTTTGGTAGTCGCATATACCCTTGCTTTTCGAAATCTCCCAGGGTACCACTACTCTTCACAGCTCGCCTCATGTCGGACAAGGTACGGGTAACCACGGTTGTCAGGAGGAATTGCTCTGTGTCACTCATCAGGCTTGTGTTCACAACTAGAATACGGCCGGATTCCATCGCCTCATAGATGTCATCAAGAATTGACGTTCCATCCTTGATGAATATCGGGGAACGCTTCAGGAACCGGAGCCTCCGCTGGACTGCTCTCATTGTCCCCTTGGGTGTAGACATCCCCTCAGGTTCTTTCTCCATTTCAAGTATCTCGGCAATCCAATCTTCGCGCTTGAGCGCATACGTGGCATCAATGAATGAATTCATCTGGGGTGTGAATTCAGTGATAGAGTACAAATCCCGTGGTTGAATCTCATCCCACTTAATTCTGATTTCCTTGGCGTACTTCTTTACGTCCCGCGGCGTGGCTCTCAAATGTGTTGTCAGGTAGTAGAAGTTTCCCAAGACCTCTAACCTAATCGTTGGACTCATGGCTTCGACTATGTGGTGGATTCCGTATTTGTCTACACCCTTAGCGAATTCATCATGTGGGTCGATACAGAAGGCAGATATCCGAAGCATATTGCCATCAGGGTTTGTGCTTGCAGTGATATTAGTGTCAATCAATGACTTGATGAGAACCATCATGAGATTGCTCTTTCCAGATCCTGTTGAACCAAATATCCCAAGGTGCATGGGCAGGAACTTAGAAGGAATCATCACAGGCACATCAAGGGTTGCTTCGCCTACTTGGAGGTCTCCGACATACATCTCACCGCCGGTCTGAGATTCGAGCATCGTGCAGACGATGGAGTCTGATATTCCTGGCACGGGTCTGTACACAGACGCAAGATGATCGGGCAAGCGGCGTGGAGAACGAAACACCCACTTTTTGTCAATACGCTCTGCGTAGCCAAGCATTCGGCCCTGTACGTCCAAGAGCATGTTGCGCTCGATTCCCGAGAGATACGCGTCGCCTTCCACCATGAGGGTGCCAGCAACACGGCTCATGTCATCTACTTGTCTCAGATAGTTTTGGAGTCCTAAAACTCGGAAGAAAAAGACCCGCTCATGACCATCACGCTCCGAAGTAATCATAAATATCTCGCCGACACTAATGTCGCGATTGTTTCCCATTATTTCTAGGTTAGTCTGGTTGCCCATACCGACTTTTCCGAATAGTTCGCCTAGGTTGTCTTTGTTGAACGCCATCATCTATCATCTCATGTCAAAGGTTGTAGTCTTCCCGAAGAGGAAGTGCCCTCCGGGGGTCGTGATTAGTTGCACGCAGTACGTCCCGGTATACTTCACGTGCCAGCCCAAGGTCCTCATAACTGAGCTTACATGCCTCATGGGCGAGAGCTAATGCCACAGGATAGCCATACCATCTTGCGTCCCTGGACATGAACTCTAGGTCACAAAAGAGCTGTTTCTCATTCGCTCTTGTTGCCGCGGGGTCGCCTCGTACAAAGATGTTCTTGAGCCACCAAATTCGATCGAAATCGATTCGCGAAGGCCTATTGTCTCGTGAGAAGCTGAACAGGTATGGCACCGCAAGCTTTGGCGGTAGGTACGTCCTGTCACTAATGATGTGGAGACCTCCATTCGGATCGTTCGTTGATGGTAGCAAACAGAACCATTTCGCTTCCGCGCCGAATATGTCTTCTGCCATTTTCGCAATCCTGTGTGCAAATGGTATTGTGTGATTCTTGCTCACAGCACAGAGAATGACTTCTTTATCCCGGGCCATAGCGCAGAGCTCTCTCAGCATGAATCCGCTTGGCATCGAGGGATATTTGAGAACATGGTGCATGAAGATACTCATTGCACCATCGATAAGGATGAACTTCGGCTTGAACTTGCTAGTCAGCACTTTTCTGATAGCGGCATATTCTGACACCGTTCTGAGTTCGTCATGGACAACGGGGTTGGTGAGGTATCCGGCCCTTGAGATGAGGGAAACCATGTTCTCCAGTTTGGATTTGTAGCGGGCAAAGTCAGTGTTATCCAAGTCAGAGAACGATTTCACTTGAGGCCCCAAATCATCTCGGAAGAATTGTGTTACGAAGTCAGTTGTATCCTTGTTGGGATAGATGTTCGTCAGACTGTCGGCCATCTTGTTCTTTGCATCGTGACGTACACCGGAGTGCCAATGCATATCGAGAGAGGGCTGTGCTCCAAGTTCATCTCCCAAGGTCGCTCGTTCCATTATCGAAAATGGGGGACCTTTCTGTGTGTTAGTGTCAAGTATCACGGTTGCAGTGCTTAGCAGGTGGATGCGTATATCATCAAGCGTGCCAAAGTTCTCAGTCCCAGACCCGTCAACAGCTGCAACGAGGAAGTCCTCATCGAGTACAATATCAGCCGAGTAGGATTCCATGGTATCAAGGAGGTCCTCCTTGATTCTCACCTCGTCCTTGGCGAACTCCTCCTCATCTCGACGGTCTTGTTGGTTCTGAATGTCTTCAAGAACCGTTTTCAATAGTTTCCTGAACTTATCGGTGAGGATCTTCTCGAGCATCAAACCCCTCTTTTCAGATTAGCAAACGAGCATTCAAACGATTGCCACTGTTGAGTGTGGCTGCAATCATAAAAAGATAGCACTCGGAATGCATGAGTCAACGATGACAATATCTGCGTAATATCGCCAGTAGTCAATACCAGATTCTGCTTGTGCGGAATTATCTTTTAAGGACACACCGCAACAATTCAGCTGTAGCAAGTATTCTGGCTAAATGGTAACTTAGCGAAGCGACGGGAAGTGCTTGATTGCTGAAACTCACATACTTCGGCCACACTACATTCGTACTGGAGTCTAAGGACATCACACTCCTGCTGAATCCAGGGATTTGTAATGGCGAACCCGTTGTGCCTGAAGACATTGACGTGAGAATCATTGTAGCGACAAACCGTGACGATGACTCTGTGGGAAATGCCGCTGAAATTGCGGCCAACGCCAAGGCTTGGTTCTTGGGAAACGAGGAAACAGTCGAGAAGGTCAGGTCTCAGGGCGGGAAATCCTGGTTGCTTCATACACTCAAGGTTGAAGAAACCTATGAAACCCCTGGTCTGAGGATTGGTGCCTTCACCCTTCAGAAGAAGGACCCCAAGTCTGGTGAGAGGTATGAGAACCTTGGACTCTACATCGAGATGGGCGGCATGAAAGTCGGCTATCTTGGTGATAGTGCAGTGCAAGGCCCATTCGGTGAATTCGAGATGGATGTTCTCATTGTTCCCATAGGGGGCGGAGAGGTGTTCGAGGTGAAAGACGCGGTCAGCCTATGCCTGGACGCCAAACCTAGGATTGGTATCCCTGTAAGGTGGACTTCGCCAGATCAACCATCGAATTTCGCGAAGTATGTATCCCAATTCGGACAGGGAGTCATACCCGTAGTCATGGAGCACGATCAAGTCCTAGAGATTCACTGGGCCGCAGGCAACGAGTTTAGACATACACTATCCTAATCCATTCGCTGAGCTGCTCTTTGAGCGGAATACGCACTCGAGAGGTTAAGAGAAAGACAAGTGGGTGAGCCGCGATTGAGCGAGCATAAAACTGTAAACATTGACTTGGAAGAAAGCGAAAACATCACCCTAGGCGGAAAAAGCGGCCTTGACAATATAGACGTTTCAGGCGTTCTAAGAGTGACCAACCCATCGGATCGATGTAGGATATGGAACGTCAAGGTCCACCTAGGTGAAACTGGCAAAGGCACTGGCCTCCGGAAGAAAACGCTTCCTGGGGGAGAGATTGATGCTGCTGGAAAGTGGGAGACATACTACACGGTTGGTGTAAAAGCTCCGCTCCTCACACTCACTGAGGCTTATGATACGTGTAGCAGTGTTGGAACCGAAGAGCCGCATTGGGCCTATGTCTTTGGCGCGGATAATCCGATCAGGATGATAATCCAATTGAAGAATATCTCAGGCGGACAGATTGACAACATCCTATTGAACAAGACTGTTCCTCCAGAGCTCTCCGAGGTCACCATCGAGAGCGCGTCATCAGGAGAGGCTGAGTTAGATGAGGGGACCAGTCAGGTTGTGTGGAAAGACTTCGTGATCTACCCTGAGGAAAGCGCCACTTTGGTTGTGACTGCGATTGGTAAGGTTGACGACGTCAAGTCGAAAGTCGCGGGGGAAATAGTTGTAACCTATAGAGCTGAGGGACAACAGCGCTCGGAACTAGATCCGGATCTGACCGCCTTGACAGAATTTCTCACCGGAATCGAGAACGCTGAAACCGAGCCAAATCACTGGGAATGCACACTAGAGTGCTCCAATGAGAGCGATTTAATGATAAGACTTGACAAGGCAGCCGTGTTTCTAGTTCCAGAGGGCGGCGGTAAGAAAGAACAAAAGATAGACGAGAGCCCTGCGTTCGAAATGGCTCCCGGTCAGGATTGGAGCGCAAAGTTTGACATTGAAAGCAAGTCACCGCCAAAATGCAGCCAAGATATCATCTATACCCCCATGAGAATTGTCACAAAAAGAGTGCTAGGAACGGTCGAGAAGACTGCCCAGATTATCCCCGTAGCACGAATTGGATACACGAAAGCCTTCGAACCCCCTGCTGTGGACAGCTTTGATAAAACGCCCGTTGAGGTCACAATTGAAATCACCAACAATGGCTCTGCAAAGCTGAACGAGATTCTTGTGGAGGAAAACCTTCCTGATGATGTCATGCCACCTCTAAAGGAGCATATCTCCATCTGGATTCGCGGGAAGGAGTACACTGGGGAATTCGAGTTTACCAAAGAACCGAATAACCAAGACCCGGAAACCACACATAAGCTCACATTTGGGATAAGTAATCTCAAGGATTCCGTAGGAGAACTCGCGCCTGGCGAGAGTGTGAAGATCAATTATGCCATAATGGCATGGAAGAGTAGACCTGAGAAGGAGTATCCCAGTCCGATACTATGCTCTGCCAACACACACCCCGCAGGACTACTAGCTACGGTAGCTAGCGAAGATCACAAGCTGGAGGTCATATACAAGAAGCGGAGTATCTCGACGAAGAAGGCAATAAACAAGGGTACGGACGTCGGGGAGTATGTCGTTGTGCTCGTTGTTGAGAACCGAGGCGAGGTGACTGCGGAGAATGTTGTCGTAACAGATTGGATACCACCTGGCTTTGAATATGTGTCAGTGGACCCTGAGGAACTAGTGCCAACGGTAAAACCAACCCGCAAAGGCAGCAATGTCGCATGGACCTTCACCCGGATGAACCCGGGCGAGAAGAAGAGAATCAGATTATCTGTGAGCGGTGAAGGTGAATATGAACGCCGTGAGCCGCAAGTGACATCTGACTAATCGATCACGTGCATCTTATCAACAGGTTGGGGGCCAGATTCCCCCACCTGCCTTTCAATTTTGCATCTACCTGCGAGAACCGTTGCCCGAAACTTGTACAATCCTGGACATCAATGTCCTTGACTGATGTTCGGTTCCTGCTTCATCGAGGTTGCTTTTTGTTAATTCTGAAGAATTAACTGAAAGTCTTATGTCCTCTCCACGGGCATTTTACGTCCCCGGCCAACTGACGGTGACGGTGGAGT
>DAOVDG010000042.1 GCA_030669595.1 Candidatus Thorarchaeota archaeon | reverse complement strand
CGGTATTGCAGCCTCAGTATCAGTTGACGGTCGTGCTGTCTAGAGGTGCAGATGCTGACCTTGATGTAGGTGAAATTGTTCCTGCTTTCCAGTCCATAGCAACACGCATTCAACTCCTGATGGGGGCAAGCTTTGATTATGGTGGTGAAAGCATCCTAGGTAGGGTCGTTAAGACTGTGCCAGAAGTGACCCAAGCGATTCTTCTTACCATGGATGGCCTGCCGCTTGGAGCAGTTGGATTTGAAAATCATGTAGAGGTTGCCGCACTTGCCAGCTCCATGTTTGCCAATGGTTTGACATTTTCGGATCACACAGACGCTATCATTGTAAGCTCTGAAACCACTGACCTCCTAATGGCGAAAGTGGACGATAAGAGATTGCTACTAGTTGCTTGTCATGGGTCTGGCTCAGGTGAGCTATGCCAACGCGTGAGAGATGTCCTAGAATCCTACCCTTAGGTGCCCTTAATCTGTGCCCCTTTAGCGTCAATCGCGGTGTCAGGCTCCTCCTGCTCGAAGGTTTCAAACTGCCATTCTTTCAGGTTAATAGTGATGAAGCAATCTTTGCCACGCTCAGGACAATCAATACGGATAGTGATGTGATTAGTAGTCTTTTCTCGCACTTCCGGGTTCATGCATCCGTCTTCGAGCTTCTCCATGAGGAACAAAACAAAAGTCTCAGATATCATGTTGAGGCTTCCCGTCATCAGGGATTGCCCAAGCTGGGCTAAATGATGACGTTTCTTACGTCCCTCTTTCACAACTTTGACAAGGCCTACTACTTCCATACGTGAAACATGCCACCGAACCGTGTCATGGTGGACTCCCAAGGCCTCTGCCATCTGCTCCTGATAGCAGCCGGGATTATTCACGACGAAAGCGAAAATCTTCTGGGCTGTATCACTCCGCATGGTGAGATACGCCATCTCTGCCTCTTGTGACCTGAGCATCTTCGGGAAGTAAAGTCTCTTGCCAGCGAACTTGATTGACTTGACAAGACCCTCTCGTTCTAAAATCCTAAGGTGCCAGGTCAGAGTTCCAAGAGGAGACTCCAACATGTCCACGAGCTCAAGAAGATAGGTGCCGGGATTCTCACAGAGGACTTGATACAAGTCCCTTCTGAACGGGTGAAGCAAGAGTGCTAGTCGTTTCTGCCTAGCCATTTCCCTATCCTCTCATGTGGCTCCTTGGCGGAGTTGAGCATTCCGCGATAAAAGGGCTTCGACAGGAACCATGAGCCGTTCACTTCTATGGGGTAAATTCTTAATGATAGAACCTTTTATTATGAGATGAAACCGACTTCGAGCGTCGAGCACTCACAACCATGAGGGAGCACCTTGTGTGGCATCACCGGCATAGTCAGTCGCAATCGCACTAACATAGGCGAAATTCTCGTAAAGTGCGGCAGGAAGCTAACCTACAGAGGCTATGACTCAGTAGGCGTGGCAGCTGTTCATAATAGCGTCGTCGATCTGAGAAAAGATGTAGGCACAATCGATGAGGTGAATGACCAGCTAGGTCTCTCAAAGATGCCCGGCGACCGTGGGATTACTCAGCTACGTTGGGCCACCTATGGTGCTCCGACAAAAGTGAACGCGCAGCCCCACTTTGGTTGTGATGAGGCTCTTTATGGTGCACACAATGGCAATCTGCATAACTATTTCGAATACAGACAGGAGCTAATCGATGCTGGTCACATCGTGAGGTCTGAGAATGATGGCGAACTTTGTGTGCATGCAGTGGACAAGTACTTTGAAAAGACGGGCGACATGTTTGAGGCAGTGCGCCTCTCGACACACGACTTGAAGGGATCTTTTGCGTATGCTGTTGGCAGGGCTGACACCAAGGAGATATACGCAGTCAAGATGGGGTCGTCCTTGGTGGCAGGAGTCAGCACGGATGAAACCATTGTATCCAGTGATCTACCTTCAATCCTTCCAGTTACCAACCGAGTGATCTACCTTCAGGATGGTGAGATGGTGGTTCTTAGACCTGAAGGAGTAAAGGTCTATAGAGTTGAGGACGGAAAAGAGCTCAACAGAACTCCAGAAGTTTCCAAGGTTGATGCCAACGCGGCGGAGAAGGGAGGATTTCCACACTTCATGCTCAAAGAGATAAATGAACAGCCAACAATTGTTCAAGATGTCATGGGACTGCTTCAAGGGGCCATGTGTGACGAATGGCTCAAAATGATTGAGGACGCGAACCGGGTCTATTTGGTTGCCTGTGGTTCATCGTACAATGCAGGGATTGTTGGCACATACTACTTCAATCGGCTGGCAGGCTTTCCACTGATTCCCGCTATTGGTGGACAGTTCGAGCCCATGTACTCAAACACACTTGATGATGACAGTCTGTG
This sequence comes from Candidatus Thorarchaeota archaeon, assembly GCA_030669595.1. Classification (GTDB taxonomy): domain Archaea; phylum Asgardarchaeota; class Thorarchaeia; order Thorarchaeales; family Thorarchaeaceae; genus WTCK01. The sequence goes on along the minus strand of DAOVDG010000042.1, from coordinate 14,423 downwards.
CGTTCTGGTGTCTCAAAGCGGTGAAACCAAGGATATTTTGAACATACTCAATCTCATTGGAAACGGAGGCCGCGGCAAAACACTTGGCGTTGTGAATGTTATTGGCAGCACACTGATGTTTAGCGCAGACTCCTATATCCCCATGGGATGCGGATACGAAGTCAGCGTGCCCGCAACAAAGACCTACTACTCGCAGACAGTCATCTTCGCTTACTTGGCCGCCAAGCTCGGCGAGAGAAACGGCACTCTAGACCCGAACGAGAGTAGAGCCGTAATCAATAGCCTAGCAAACGATCTGCCTTCAATGACACAAAAGGCAATCGACGTAGCGGGCATACAGACCAAGGAGCTTGCCAGGACGCTGGTTGATGTATCTGATCTATACTGCCTAGGATACGGTTTCACCGATGGCGTTGCGAGGGAAGGAGCTCTCAAGATCAAGGAAATCTGCTACAATCATTGTGAAGGCATGTATAGTTCAGAGTTCAAGCATGGTCCGCTCAGCATTGTAACGGATGGTTATCCTGTTATCTTCGTCACAACTCCTGAAGACAGCTGGATGGTTATCAACCATATCAATGAAATTGCATGCCGGGGTGGGCGTACGATAATCGTCGGCGAGAGGGAAGAAAAGCTTACTCCCTACGTGAAAAGAAGCGTTGACTACCTGGAGGTTCCCAAAGCCAACCTCCTGCTGAATCCGATTCTTGATGTTATTCCACTGCAGCTATTGAGCTACTTCCTCTCAGTTGACAAAGCGGTCAATCCGGACCTTCCAAGGAATCTGTCTAAGACTCTTACAGTTGACTGACGAATCTACTCGGCTTACTCACTCTCGCCGCCAGTTTCACCGATTCGAATCGCTCTCATCGCAGGTGATGTTACGTTTCCTGCATCGAAGCCGTTTCTGATATTTTTCACTTCTTCATGGTCAACTTTGAACACGCCGAGTAGTTCATTCCTGTCAGCCAAAGCCCACTGACCGTAAATGTGAAGACCCGTTTTGGTTTCACATTCCAGCAGACCCATATTTCCAGACCTCGACCACCAGCTTAGACAGTTGATTGCATGCCCAAGCTCTGCCATGTGTTCTCTCCAAAGCTTATTGAGGCGTGTTGGACCATGACGATTTCTGAAGGTGATTAGGAATACACCTTCCTTTTCCTCAATCTTGTTCCTGATTGTGCTCAACTCAGTTTCCGAGAATAGCGACATCTGCCTCAATCCTACAGACATGGATACCCCTGTTAAAAGCGCCTCGCTATGGATAAAAGGAGGACATAGTCATTACCATACTGGTCAGTAGCTTTGACAGCTCAACGCCTCTCAAGAATCGGTCTTTTCTCATCGGACCCCTCGTCAAAGAGAGAGCGTAGTCTGCAAGACGCTCTAGGTCGCTATGGGGTCCAAGTAACTCAAGTCATTCCTTGGAAGGTGGCTCGGATAGCAGCCACGCACAAGCATCAAATCCTCCTGGACGGGAAGGACCTCACTGAACTTGAGCGTCTCATCGTATTGGATTTGGGCGCCAATGATATCGGGGCGTTTTTCAGCCGCGTTGGTCTCTTGTTTGCATTGGTGGAGTTGGGCGTTGAGGTCGTGAATTCGGTGTCATCCATCCTAGTCATGCGGAATAAGGCTGAAACAATGAGAAAGCTGGTTTCAGCAGGTCTGCCTGTGCCTCAAACACTGATCACTGAATCCATTGAGGGCGCTGCTCAATTCGTGCGGAGCAATTTCCCGTGTGTTCTGAAGCCAATCACGGGATTCGGCGGAATGGGTGTACAACTCATTGACAAGAAATTCGACTTGGAAAACATCTACGACTATTTAAAGTTCCATAGTCAGCTTTTCGGCAAGGGTGCCTTTCTGCTCCAAGAGTATGTCCGTAGTCCTGGGTATGATATCCGTGCACTTGTTTTAAACAACGAGATGATTGCAAGCATGCAGAGAGAGCCCCGCGAGGGCATCGTGAGCAATATCCATTCTGGGGGTATCGCTCGCCCGAATGATGTGGACGTTGGTAGCCTCGCTGTGCAAGCGGCAAAAGCTGTGCGAGGAATGCTTGTGGGCGTTGACATCATTCCGGATAAGAAGGGCAACCTCTTGGTCCTTGAAGTGAACGCTACACCTGGATGGATTGGATTGCAGTCTGTGACTGACTTTAGTATCACCAAAAAGATAGCAGACGTTCTATCCAGAGCTTGATTGCGCGGGTCCTCGGGTCTGGGAGTGGTTCGACGCGCGTCTTATGCTAAGATTTTTAAGAGTTCTCAGAGCGCAGGAATTCACTCTTGGAATGAAACAGTTTCCTTGATTAGAACGGAATCCGTCCTGCCTGGCAGGGCTAGTAAAACCAGTTCTGAGGTTTGATGATTTGACAGAAGCGGCAGAGAGCGCCCCAGAGAATATTGAGTTCCTTCGGACAAGGTTCCGGGAGCTAAAGGCACAAGCACGTGAGGACTTAGAGGTTCTTCGAAGAAACCGTGACAAGATGCGCGAATACAAGATGAATCGAGACGAGCACAATAAGGAAGTTCGTCGACTCATCGAATCTGTAAAGGCTGAGCGGGAAGAGCGTGACCTCATCAACAAGGACATCGGCGAGGCTAAGCACAAGCGGACAGCCATACATGCCCAGATCAAGAGTGTGTATGAGGAGATTCGCGAGCTTCGCGATCAGGTCGTCGGAAGCCCCTCCAATGACCAGCGCAGAATGATGCAGCGCGTCAATGAGCTTGAGTGGCGTCAACAGACGGAGCAGCTCTCAATCGAAGATGAGCGCTTTCTGGTTGAGGAAATCGATGCTCTCGAGATACAGCTGGTCAAGATTGGGCTTGAGAAGGAGAAACAAGACAAGATTCATGAGCTGCGCAGAATGGCTCGACGACTAAAGGATGAAGCTTCAGATGCGCATCAGATTGTTATTGAACTCTCAGAGAAGTCACAGATTCACCATCAAGAGGTAGTTCGGATACGACCTGAGCTTGAGGAATACAAGAAGGCTGCAGATACAGCACACAAGAACTTCGTCGAATGGCTGAAGAAGGTAAAGGATGGCGAGGACAAGCTCAAGATGGTTCGCACGGAAATCGATGAGATTTATGGCAAGCTCAGGAAGCTCGATGTCGGCGGCAGAGAAGCAGTAACGACCGCCAAGAGGACTCAGCAGAGGGAACAGGAACAGGAGCGTGTCGTAGCTGCTGTTGAGAAACTTCAGGCAGGCAAGCGGCTGACTTTCGATGAATTCATCCTGGCACAGCGCGTTTCCACGGACGACGACAAGAATCGCAGAAGGAAACCTAGAAGACACACCAAAAAGGAGCTATCCGTTGAAAAGGCACCAACTGAAGACGCGAAATCTGTTGATGAACCTGCCAAAACCAAGAAGCCGGCAGAATCTAAGCGCCGTGTCAAGAAGAAGTCATCTGTCGAAGAGGCGCCGACCGAAACGACGAAATCTGTCGATGAACCCGTTAAAACCGAGCAGCAGGTAGAAACCGTCGAAAAGCCTATGACAGCTGAGGAGCCTGTGGAATCAAGTGAATCCGTTAAAGCCAAGAAATCGGCAGACGTCATCGAAACAGCTAATGCGACCGAATCCACTGAAACGGAAACCGAGGAAGCCAAGTGAAATCTCATTCGCGGAGAAGGGTCCATTAGATCTCTTCTTCCGCCAATAATTCGGGAGTGATGTCATGAGTAGTCGGAATCAGAGGCCAGTAGGAAGACGTTCTGCTACTTCCGTGTTCTATTTCCTGGCGATTGGTTCCGGCGTTATGAGAACTGCATCAGTGTCCTTCGATATCGTGGCTCTAAATACTATGATTTCGGATTCCATTGCATTTGGTTTTATGGCGCAGTGGTTGGCTCTTGGAGTCACAGTGGTTCTGATTGCGTTCCTTAGCATACCCCGAAAGCATAACGGACGGAAGCGGCCAATTGGATATAGACTGGACCCAGATTTCGGCAGGCTTCGACTTCTTCCGCGTCGACCAATGAAGTATTTGATTGCAGGTGGGCTTCTCGCTGGGGGCTCGACGTTCTTCTACTACTTACTCGCAGGCCATACAGACGCTTCAACGATTCTTCCCTACGGCCAGTTAGTCATTATCTATCTCCTGCTGGGTGATCTGCTTGCAGAGAAGGACATCCCGACAATTATCGAAGTGCAATGCATCGTGTCGATAACACTGGGGGTTCTCCTTGTCGGTGTGACCCCCGGTGGATTTGATATCCCTTCACTTCTGATTGTGCTGGGGCCCATGAACGTCTTCTCTGCGTTGTACACCTATCTGCAGAGGAGGGCTAAGAGGATGGAGATACGACCGGGTCTCAGGGTTGACTCCCTCAACATGCGACTTTGGACTTTACTCTTCATGAACGTTTCGATGAGCTTGATGATGCTTCCACTTATGACGCCCGCAACTTGGACGCTAATACTTCAGACATTCGTGCCGCTCTTCTGGGTGTTGTTGGGTTCCGCACTTGCTACTTTCCTCGCTATGGTGATGTATGTCAGAGCATTGGGGAAAGGCAAAATGGCTGTGGTCAACTCCCTTGCTGCTGTATCAGTTGTGCTGGGGATTCCAGTCACCCTTCTTGGAAACCTCCTCTTGCCAGGTGCCTTTGGAGCGATTACATATGATGTGTTCCTCTGGGCACTGAAGCTATTCGGTGTCACCTTGATAGTGGTTGGTGTTCTTGCTCTTCAGGCTGCAGACGTAAGGTCACTGGTCCTTGTAAGTGTAAATCCTCGAGCTGGAAGTTTAATCGATGCGCTCTTTGACATCAAGGGTGTAGAAACCGCTGCAGCTCTTGCTGGCAAACACGACTACCTACTCCGCGTAAAGGGCAGGAGCTTGACCAAGACACGATCCGCGGTTCTGAAGAAAATACAGAAGGTGCCCGGCGTTGTAAGTGTACGAACCTTGATCGTGCTTGCAGATTACAAATAATGTATATGGATAATTCAAAGGAATTGGTTCAGAAATGACTCGGATAATGGCTTACATACTGATGGAGATTGAAATTGGACGGACTGATGAAGTGCTGCAGGAGCTTCGCAAGATTGAGGAAGCTACTAAGATATCTGTGACAACTGGTGAATATGACATCGTCATCCTACTCGAGGTCCCCACTCTGGAAGCTCTGTATGACATAACAGTCAAGCGGATTCATGTGATTCCTGGCATCAAAGAAACCACGACTGCGGTAGTGGAGAAGATGATCACCAACACGTAAATGCAGCATCCAGTTCCTTTTTACAGGATACGGTTGTTAGTGGACTGAAACCAAGCAAGTAGCTATCAAGAAACATCAGAAACGGTGCGTATTGTGGGCGAGATTATAACAAACCAGCTATCAAAAAGATTCGGCGAGCTTAAGGCTTTAAACCGCGTGGATATCGTGGTACAACGGGGTTCTGTGTTTGGGCTGCTTGGGCCCAACGGTGCTGGCAAGAGCACCACTACCAGACTTCTCTCCACGGTGCTTAAGCCATCATTTGGCACCGCACAGATGGGAGAGTTTGATATAATCGAAAATCCAGTGAAGGTGCGCGAGATAACTGGAGTACTGCCTGAAGAAGGCAGTCATACTCTATATCCTTCTATGACCGCGTACCAGAATCTCGAGTACTTTGCCAATCTCTATGATGTCCCTGATGAAGAGATACCGGAACGAATAGAAGAACTCCTTACATTCATGGAGCTATGGGAGAGAAAGGATGACAAGGCTGGCGAGTTGAGCACAGGCAACCGGCAGCGACTTGCTTTGTGTAGAGCTCTACTTCACAAACCCAAGATTTTATTGCTCGATGAACCCACTTCTGCTCTGGACCCAATAGCCGCAAAGCGAGTCCGAGAACTTATTCTAAGTCTGGCAAAGAAGTACGGGCAGACCTTCTTCATTAATTCCCACAACCTCTCAGAAGTGCAGCGAATCTGTGACCGCATAGCAATCCTCGATGAAGGCCAGATCCTTCTGACTGGGACAACATCAGAGCTTCGTCAGAAGCTTCACGCAAAGCAGGAATTTGTGATACGGGTTGTTGGAGATATTAAGAAAGCTGAATCTGTCGTAACCTCTCAACACTTCGTTGAGTCTGTGAAAATTGGAGTCGATTCCTTGCTGGTTACCATTGAAAACCCTACGGAGAACAACTCACAGCTGATGCGTGATCTCCTAAATGCAGGTGTGAACATCGTCGAGTTCGCGGAAGAGGAAGCAAGCCTCGAAGATCTTTATCTTGAGGTTCTTAAGGGAGGTGACAACTAGTGGCGCGAAGCAAGTCGATGGTAGTAGCCCTTGCAGACATCAGAATGGCCCTTGAGCTGAGGATGGTAAAATGGAGCTTGGTGCTAAGCGCGGCTTTTGGCCCCTTCCTGACCATAGCGCTTGTTGCAGGTCCTTCTCTTGTCCTCACAGGCCCAGAATTGGAGCTGATAACGGCAGTCCTCATGCCAATGGCAGCTGCAATGCTTGCGATGTTTTCTATCATCCCTGCTACAATGATTTCTGCCAACGCTCTAGTTGGAGAGCGTGAACAAAACACCCTAGAACCGCTTCTCTGTACGCCTTTGACCGACCGTGAGCTGCTTTGGGGGAAAACGCTAAGCTCAATCCTGATTTGCGGAGCCATCCTTGTACTGAGTACACTTGCATCTGCAATCGGCATCGCTGCGATACTGCTAGGAGCTGGCAAACAATTGATTATTTTCCCTGATTTGCCCGGGCTGTTCATGCTTGCGGTGGTTGCGCCAATTGTGCTATTTGCTGTGGTGTCGCTCATGATTATCATAAGCGGGAAAGTACAACGTGTCTACGAGGCGTATCAGATGAGTGGAGCCATCATAATGATCTTCATGCTACCAATGATGGCGCCTATCGTATCTTCTCCATCAGGAGTTGTTGACCCCTCTATGGTTTGGATGTGGAACTTGCTTTCTTTCTTTCTCGCAGTGGTCATAGCAATCATCACGTGGGCGGTAGCTATCAAGCAGTTCAATCGCGACAAAATGGTTTCTCTTGTCTAGTCTATGATTTTCTTGAGGCCATTAGGATACCTCGCCGCGAGATCACGATAGATTGCTTTGAACTTAGTCAGCTCTTCTTTATGATGCGACTTCACATCAGCAATGACCTTCGCAGGAACACCTACTGCTATCTTCTCGTCTGGAACCTCAAAGCTCTGTCTAACAACCGCCCCCTCTCCAATAATCGCCCAACGACCAACTACTGCATAATCAGATACGATGGCTCCCATGCCTATGACAGCCTCATCCTTGATGACCGCATTATGAACAATACAGCCGTGTCCCAATGTCACGTTGTTGCCAATGACGGTTAACTCCCCTGGCCTTGCATGGACAACTACGTTGTCTTGAACGCTAACGCCATCACCAATCCTGATTTCTCCGTAGTCACCTTTCACCACGGCGCCAGGCGCGACATAGCACTCCCTACCGATGGTCACAAGTCCAATGACCGATGCTGAGTGACTGATGTAGGTATTCTTCCCTATCTTCGGAACTCGATTTTCGAACTCATAGACTGCCATCGCTAACACCTCGTCGCCATCCTCCAAAATGCCGTTATTATAAGTACACCGTCACCACTCCGAAACGTTAAAGACACTGATGGTAGACTGTTTGAGCAGGATGTTCTGAGCCAACGCGGAGGCAATGCAGTGTGACGGATAGCCCAAACAAGCATAATGATATTCAGTTTCCAATCCTTCGAGGCGAGTCTGTGGGGGAGAGTGGTGAGTTCAGTGGCGTGGCTGTAATTGTTGCGACCCCTGATGAACTGAATAGAGAGTGGGCTTCGAATGAGATTGCAGTATTGAAGCAAGGCCTTGAGCCGCACTTTGTATCGAATCCTGGCGACCTAGATATTCTGTTCACGAATGTCGCAGCTGTTCTTGCGGAGTTTGGAGAACCAATAGGCGAGTTCGCCGCGGTTGCATATTCTCGAGAAGCTATAGGCGTCATAAAGATGGATGACGCTACAAGCGTCCTTGAAGCGGATATGCACATTAGGGTAGTGGCGATGGAGAATCTTGGCGAAGTATTCTTCATTGATTAAGGAAACAACAAGACTTCAGGTTCATGCATATCTCTAAAGCGTGGCGGCAGTACTGCAGAACCAGTGAAGCCAGCTCTACTACTTCTTTGCAGGGAGCGAAATAACAAACCTAATCCCTTGGCTTGGGTCTCTGGGAACTCGGTCCTCTATGTGTATCTTTCCCTCATACCTGTCTACCAATGCACGAGCTAGCGGTAGGCCGATTCCACCGCTTGGAAGCCCAGACCTTGTTTGCCAATCGAACATTCTCGGTTTCATCTCATCCGAAATTTCGAGTCCATCTGCTGCTATCTCGATGCGAAGCATGTCACCCTCTGCAGAAGGCTCGACTCTTACCTCTACTTCAGCATCATTCTCGTCATCCATCCTGGCACAGAAAAGAATGATATTGATGAAGCATTGGCTAAGCATGTATTCTCCGAGAATCTCGGGTAGTTCTTTTGGAGCGTAAAATTCCAGGCCAACTGCTTTGTGCTGAACAAACGATTTCACCACCCGGAAAGACTCCTCAATAAGTGCTGGCACAGAAACAGGCACAAGATGAACATGCGTTGTCCGAGCTTGGGCCATCATCTTTACATGGCGAACAAGGTCTACCGATCGATTGATCTGTCCCATCACGGTACCCAAGGTGCTCATCGTTTTTTCAACATCCTTCACATCATGAAGAGCAATCTCTACTCCAAGCAGGATTCCCTGAAACATATTACTGACATCATGGTTTAGCAGGTCCAAGTAGAATTCCGCAGTATCGCGTTCCTTCACGTATCTATGTAGGAGTTCTGCCAGTTGTTCAGTTTCAATATCCCTTAGAGAATCAGTGATATCGTTGATTACAATCAGGGCTGAGATGGGTGTTCCTTCGCCGCTCAACTCGTGTGGGAGAAGGTCAACTTGATACATCCTGTGTGGATCCAATGGATCAAGAGTGATATGGGGCAGGGTGATTGCCTCACCACGTTCGAAGACCCTGTCCAGTTCATAACCTATATGTGCCAACACTGCCCGAGCCGTTAGGATTTTCTCTATGCCTGCTATTTGGGGTTCTGCCTCGTCCATCAACTTCGCAATCTCGATTTTGCCTTCAATATCAACTATGATGACTCCCACTTTCAACTTGGAGTACAGCCCTGCGAAAGTCACTGTACTCTGCACAACTCCCCCCGCAGCAACAAGGAGAAGCGCAGTCATCTCGCACATGATTCCCACGTCGATTAATCGTAAGATGGCAACGAAGATTGCAGTAGCAAAGATCATGGTTAGATAGCCCAAGATCACCAGATTCGTTCCTTTTTCAAACTCCGGCTTGGCGATTCTGTATGGGTTGTTCCTAAACTGAAGCATATAGTATCCGATGACTCCCCCTAAGGTAGGTGCTAGCATCATCATAGCAAGCAAACGGGCTGTTTCGATATCGAGAAGAATAAAGAACATTGCGAAAATGGGCATTGTAAGGATGGGTATGAGCAGCGCCAAGAGCCGCACTCCACGACGAGCTGGTTTCACCCTAGCCTTGGCACTGGTATGGAGCATCTCAAGACCAAGAATCATGAGTGGAATGCCAATGATGTAGTCCGCCGCTCTTAGCAAAACCTGCAATTCAGAACCCGGCAGCAGATTCAGCCAGAAGTACAGATTGATATGACGGATGGCGGCAACCAGACCAAAAGCGGTGAAGACGAAATCCATGTAGTTTCTTCTCTGAATCGCTTTCCGTCCAAAGAAGATGGTCACTAGCATGGCAACTAGTGACGCATACAGCGCTGTTTCGTACATCTGCAGTCCCCCGAAAACAGGTGCACTAACCCGTACTTCACCTGTCTCGGCTTCAATGGTCCCAATCCTTTCTCAATATCTGACAGTTAATCAATGAATTGCTGATGTGTTGGACCAAGCATGATTGAAACATCAATGATTGGGGTGTGCAGACAAATGAGGACTCCTCCGTAATCCAAGTTGTGGCTCCAAATCATTCGGCCAAGCTGAGCGTGATTGATAGGTCTTCATTTATGATGATGCCTTCTCGTAGCGGTGCGAAATCCAGCGTACTTGTGGAACTCATTTCCGAACTTCCAAAGTTTTGGCGCCTGAAGCACAACAGCAAGTCGATGGCTGATGCCCATAGGTTTTTTGAGCCGCTGCAGCAGCGATATGCATAAGTGCGTAAGACGAACGCCTAGCTAAGTGGCCAGAGGTATTATTCCCGAGTTACTACTAATAATCCTCTCTGGATTGCACAGTCTTCAACATGAACAGGAGAACATGCTCTATCATGAAAGTCAGATTCAAGGTGGACGACCAATGGCTTGAAGTCGAAAGAATGAGCATGAAGAAAATGAAACGTGACTACGAGTCTTGGGCTGAAAGCACTTTGAAGAAGGCTAAAGATGCCCAGGATCTTAGAGCTCTGCGCGAAGTGTTCTACCAACTTGGGGATAGATGGGAGTGGGACCAAGCAACCGGGGCTTGGTTATCAAGTGGTGATCCTCTAGATGCGGTTGCATTCATCCTTCGATTGCCCGGCCTTCAGCCCAACAAGGAACGCTACATTGTCTATGTAGTGATGGCCTACAGCAAGGGTCTTACGGATCAGTTTGATCATCTTGGAGACAAGGAACGTATAATTATAGAGCGCGACTTGGATGACAACACAATGCTGTGCTGGTCAACGACCGGACATGGTGCCATGGATCTGGTGCCCACTGACCTAAGCAACTACGAGGGGCTTGAAGATTCTCTTCAGTCCACTTATCTTGTCGCACAACCGGGCGACCATGCTCTAAGGATTGAGGTGCCTCCATCTGGTAGCCTAGTGAGTACGCTTCTTCAGCGCCTGTGGTCGATAGCTGGGGGCAACAAATCCTACACAGTCAAGGAAATTGAGATTCTCAGTGCCTCTGACATTGAGAAATCTCTTGACTTCAAGTTCCACAGATATGCACAGGCCGTCATTGATTTGGAGCGTCTTTGGAGCGAGCTAAAGAGAGGAGCAGTATCAAAGGCTCTAGAGGCGGTAGTAGACCAGGTCCCAGCGCACATTGAAGATCGGAACAGGAAAACTCTGAGAAGAATCGAGGGTCTACTTCACATCCTGTGGTTTAAACCACCAAAAACGCAACTTGATGTCATTCGCAGAGTGTACGATGAACTGCGAACGGAACCCACTCCAACTGAAGTTCAAAGCAAGCTTCTTCCGCCTCTTGGCGAGCTTGCTTACAGCTTGAACGATGTCATGGAGAAAGCACAATACCTGAAGTGGAAGAGCGTCATTGACCAGAAACGCTTCAGTGAGAGCGATGTTTTCCAAGGGCTCTCTCTCTCACGCATGGCCAAGGAAGCATTTGCTGTGGCCCTCGATGATATTCTTCGAGAACACACCCTCTCATACATTGGTTACCCTGAGCGGGGAACGGCAATGGACAAGGCTCTTCGAATCGTGTTTGGCATTGTCGTGCTACCTGTGCGACTTGGTTCCGCTTTCATGGGGAGCGTGAAGAACACACTAGCAAGGCTAACCCGGCGTTTTGGAAGTCAAAAAACCAGCTCGGAATTGGATTCAGTATCCGAAGAGACTGCGGGCGAACGTTCTCCACAGCTATGAGCTGACTTGCGAGCCCTTGAACATGTGGAGCAGCTCTAGCAAGGATTCAATCACAATTGTGTCCTTTGGTGCCTTCTTAGCCTCCTTGGGATCCGCCCACGTCACAAGTATTGGGACCATCTCTGCTCTGGTCGCGGCATCGACGTCCGCGTCTACCCAATTTCCAACGTAGGCACACAGCTTTGGGTTCACACCAATATCATCTGCAGCCATGATGAGGCCGTACGGGCTTGGCTTCGCGTATCCTCGCACCCCCGTCCATCTCACTGTGGAGAATAAATCGTACAATCCTGCCTTCTTGAGGAACGCAACCGGACTAACGTGGCGTCTTGTGACGAGCCCAAGTACGTAGCCGCGGGCATGAAGCTCCTCCAGAACCGTTATGGCATCATCCGTAAAGGTTTCATAATCCCCTTCCGTTATCTCCTTTTTCCATGCTCGTTCGATTTGCAGGATTGTGGAATCGCTCAGATTCAAGATGCCAAGTGATTCGAACACTCCTCTATCAAAACTAATCCATTGCTCTGGTTTAGCTCCCCAAAGTGGACCAACGTTGTGCTCCAGCTGAAACTGGTCCATCTGAGCGTCCATTCTCGTTACGGCCATATCGAAGTTCTCGTGAGAGAATTTGCTCGTATCGATCCCATGATTCTCGGATACTCTCTTGAACATTGAAAACGGAGGTTCTCGTGTCCTTGCGAGGGTGTGATGCAGGTCAAACAGGATAGCCTTGATATTCAAGCGAGAACACTTCCTTAGTCTATTGAAACCCTGATGGTCGTTTTTATGTTGATGGTTTTTGCTATGGCCGCCCTTGGACCTGAAGCAGTGAGGGCCGAACGCTCTATATAGCAGTTGATAGCACGAAGAGAGGGATTTTGGAGGTGTTGGCAAGATGATACGGTTTGGAATTATCGGCAATGGCGTAGCAGCAATCACCGCCGTGCGAGAGATAAGACGCCGGGACAAGGATGTCGAGATTGACGTTTTCACTGACGAGCGTTATGGGTACTACCCTCGTCCAAAACTCATCGATTTTGTGGCAGGGCGGGGAGATGAGAAGGGGATTATTCAGTATGACACGAAATGGTACGAGAAGCAAGGTGTTATACTTCGCAAGCCTTCTGCAGTCACAAAGATAAATGCCAACTCACTCAGCCTGGAGACCTTTTCATCCAAGTACGAGAATTACGACAAGCTCCTGCTTGCTGTTGGCAGCCATCCCTTTGTGCCTCCAATCCGGGGGGTTGAGAAGAAGGGGATTCACGTCATGAGGACACTCGATGATGCCATAGGCATCAAAGAGGCTGTGAAGGGAGCTGAAAGAGAGATTATTATCGGTGGGGGCATCTTGGGTATAGAACTTGCTGCGGCAATAATGGAGGTCGGAGGGGCGCCCATTGTAGTCACTCACATAGACACGCTTCTTCCAGCACAACTTGATGCATCTGGAAGTGAAGTCCTTCTGAGTCTTCTCAAAAGGAAAGGCATTGACATACTGCTGGGCTTTAGGTGCATGCAGATGACTGGTGATGAACATATCAGGGGCGTGAAGTCTACGGCCGGCGACAGCATTAAGGGTGATCTAGTGGTTATCGCGACTGGAGTTCGTCCAAACACGGAACTCGCCAAGAGCTCAGGCATCGCCTCGAATAAAGGCATCATTATCGACCATAACGCACAAACATCTGCTCCCGGCATCTTCGCCGCAGGTGACTGCACGGAGTGGGATGGAGTTCCATTATGCATCATTCCTGTGGCACTGGAAACAGCCAAGGTCGCAGCTCAAAACATGCTCAAACTCGGAAGCAGAACATATCGCGGAATCATTCCCTCTAACACACTGCAGGTGGCTGGGGTTGACCTCACATCGGTTGGTTTCTTCAACCCACAATCCCCTGAGTATGAATCGATTGTCGTAGCGGATCAAGAGGCGGGCACTTACTTCAAGGCAGTTATTCAGAACAACCGCGTAGTTGGGGGAATCGCCCTTGGGAATCGCAAGGTCGCGATTAACCTGCGCCGCTTGGTCAATCAAGGCACTGATGTTTCAGAAATGCACGAAGAGATATTCGAACCCTTTTGAAGGGCTTACTCTTCCGTCTTTTAGACGGCATAAGTTGTCTGTAGGCGGCTCCATAGATACAGCAAAAGTGCAAGATCTGTGAAATTCGGTACTGTGCCCCCCCGGGATTGTTCAGGACTTTAAATTGCATTGTGCTCGAGCTGAATTGATACAAGACGGTGCTTCACAATGCAGATTATCACGGAAATATCTTTCATCCTAGAACTTCTTGCGATCGCGGTTTCTATTGTACTTGCATCCTATCTAATCCTGACATGGTACCGGCAGGCGAACAGGTTGCTAACAGACCTTCCTCTGATGTTTGGGATTATCTTCATAGGGCATGCCATAAATCAGATGTTGCTTAAGCTCCCAATGCTTGGGATACTGGAAGAATCGATGGAACTATTCCGAGTCAGATCTTTTGTGGTTGGCTGCATCGCTTTGCCGCTTGTTGGTGTGCTTCTACATATCTGGTTGCCCCAACTCAGAAGGCATCACCTTCGAATCATGGGAGTAGTCACGCTATACTGGATAATTGTGGCTCTGTTTGGTCCCACAATGGAAATTATTATACTCATGCATCTTCCCATCGTAATCACATTCATGCTTGGAATGGTCATAACATTCGCAGTGACTTGGAAAACAGGTAGGCTCAAGGAAGTGCGG
>DAOVDG010000056.1 GCA_030669595.1 Candidatus Thorarchaeota archaeon | reverse complement strand
TCCTAGATGAATGGCGAATCGAAGACCCTTTCTTGTAGGTGTTAATATACTCCAGAGAGGAACCGGTACATGTAGTGTCAGTCTAGGACGAGAACCAAGTCCAAGGATGACTCTACCGTCACCGTCAGTTGGCCGGGGACGTAAAATGCCCGTGGAGAGGGCGTAAGACTCTCAGGTAATTCTTCAGGATTAACAAAAAGCAACCTCGATGAAGCAGGAACCGAACATCAGTTCAGGACCTTGATGTCCAGGATTGTCGAGGTTTCGGGCAACGGTATCCTCTGCTGTTGAGTAATGCATCCTGCCTGCGGCAAGAACACTGAGTTCGATTGATAGGAAGGAAAACAGATAGAGCGACGCGGTTGAAACGGCGCTCTATCTCTGCAATTCAATGACTATGTTCTCTTGTATAGGTACCTGCTCCACGAACTTGAATCAGGCATTTGCACAGGCATCTTCTTCCGCTCGCGGATTTCAAGGATCATCTCTTCCTGCATGCCTATCGGAAGAGGCTCGAACCCCTTAAACTCGTAGCCGAAGAAGCTTCTCCCTGCAGACGCACTTCTGAATTCATCAGCGATATCTATGGTTTCCGCGGTGGGGAGGGTGCCCTTGATAACGACTGTGTCCTCCTCAGCCTCTATTGTCACTATCTGACCTCTATGCCCAGTTAACACCTTGATGACAGATCCCTGGGTATCCGGGGGGGTCTTGATGTCCGTGTTGAGCACTGGTTCGAAAAGAAGAGGCTTTCCTGTCAGGAAGGCCATGTTCAGACCAGAGCTTGTCATTGTTGCTACTTCGTTGTACCCAGTATGAGCGGGGTCATTGTGAACCGTTGTGTCTGTCAACACCACCTTAACACCCATCACAGGTTCCCGGGCTATAGGACCGCCTTCGACAAACTCCCTGAAAGTTGTCTGCAGGTATGAGAAAATTCTATCAAATCTCTGAACTCCACTCATGGCGTCTACAAGCATGCAATTTCCGTAGATGTCCAGAATCTTTCTTGCCTTTTTGGCATCCCATCCGGCTTCATCTCTGAGGATAGCAGCCCGTTCTTTTTTGTTCTGTTCTGCAGTGATATGTTTCTTCCGGATTAGCTCGACCGTCTTCTCGTCGAGGGGTTCTAAATACATCTTCAATCGATTATGACCATTCGGGGACTTGGTATGGAACTCCGCGCTCGTTTGGGTCATCTTCTCACGATAGACAATGATGGGGTCAGATACATGGATCGGGACCTGCTCGTTGATACGCTTGGTCAGAATCTCAATCTGCAGTGGGTCGATTCCGTCCAGACGATACTCACCAGACTCCTTGTCATGGAAGAACCTTGCCGTAGGATCAGCCATTATCCACTTGGACACAACATCGCCAAGTCTCGCGACGTCCTGCGGATCTTTCGGTTTGATGCTTCTACTTACAACTGGCTCAGCGACGTACTCGATGGCCTCAAAGGGCTTCATGTCAACGTCAGTACCGACAAATGACTCACCTGAGGGGCATATGAACCCAAAGACAGAGAACAGATTCCCTGCTGGAACCTCATTCATGTCAAGGATATCAGTGATTTCCTGAACCCCAAGACGCTTCACCTTGGCATTCTGCCTCATGTTAACGAGCCGAATCTCTTGTCCAGATTTTATTGTCCCCGAGAATACGCGTCCAATGAGGGTTGGTCTTTTGCTCTTGGGATCGACAAATATCTTGGTAATCATGCCCATGAGTGGGCCATTCCGGTCACACTCAAGGAGCGCTTTGCCTTCGGGACTCTCCAAGTCGCCTTTCCAGATTCGTGGAATCTTGTACTTCTGCGCCTCCTTTGGATTAGGCAAGTGCTCTACAATCATCTCTAGCAGGGAGTCATCGAGTGGCAGGTTCTCTCTCAGCCACATCTCGTCACCCTCATTGTACTTCTCAAATACAACAGGCGGTTGAATGTTCCTCTTCGCTAGAGTCGTCATTGTGAAGGCCCAGCCAGTCTTTGCGCTGCCAATCGCAACGCTGCCATCCTGAAAGCTGACACGCCAGTCCTTGGCGTACTCCGGGGGTGCCACCTTTCTAATGAGCGCGTTGACCTTCTCAATAATGATGTCTATGCGCTCGTAGACCTTCTTCGGAGGAAGCTTAAGCTCGTTGATCAGGCGGTCGACCTTGTTAATGAAAAGCACTGGTTTACAGGCTTCACCACCCACTGCCAGACGAATGTTTGTTTCTGTTTGGGTCATGCACCCCTCAAGTGCATCCACCAAAATGACTACACCATCGCTGGCACGCAGTGCTCTTGACACTTCACCTGTGAAAGAGATGTGTCCGGGAGTGTCTGAAAGCTGCACCAAGTACTCCTCACCATCGACCTCGAAATTCAGAAGCACGACCGATGTGAATATAGTGATACCGCGCTCCTGTTCTTCATCATCGCTGTCAGTCATGAGAGCTTGTCCTGCAGCCGCATCACTCATCAATCCTGCACGGCGCATCAGATAGTCCGTGGTAGTCGTCTTGCCATGATCGATATGTGCAGAGATGCTAATGATCCTCTTGTGCTCGTAGTCGTCTGACATTATGAGCCGCTTAATTGCGTCTGGCTCCTTAATCTTGACCAATTGTTTCACCCTATTGTACTGATAGCCTATCCCCAACCCGTTAGTTCAAGGCGATAGAAGGTCGGGGTCACCGATGACCTCGTCGGCGGCTTGCGCGACCTGCTTTGGCGAGTCTTAAAAGATTTGCGTCAAGGCAGTCTGGGTCCTGCCTTTATTTCGTGGCGAGAACGACCATCCGTTCAGATGTGGCTGAGTAAGGCATTCTTGGCAGCTTGTTCTGCCCATAAAACTCCACATTGCCAAAGCCCATGTCCTTGAGCATACTGTGAATCTCAAGGGCTGTGTACATTCTGATGTCGTTATTTGACAGGGCATCTTGGTTCATGAGGATAATGTGCCCCTTTTCTACGTCGATGAACATGGCGGGTCGACCCTTGAGAACACCTGCCGACGCATCGAGAACATGCGGCTCACTCAAGAGGTATCCGCCTTCAAGAGATACCCAAGTCTTCTGGAATCGTGGAAGTTGATACGGATTCATCAAATCGAGAAGCATCGTTCCCCCCTTAACCAGTGCGCTATGAGTCCTCTCCAACACCGTTATGTTCTCTTTGTGGTTGAAGAAACCAAAGCTATGACTCAGTAGCACCGCTCCTTGGAATCGATTGGAGAAATCCATCTTACGCATATCTCCAATGAGAAAATTCACTTCGACTCCTTCCTCCTTCGCGCGCTCCTTTGCCACCTCTATCAGTCGCTTGGAGATGTCGAAGCCAGTCACCTTCAGTTCGCGTTTTGCAAACTCGATACAGTGATCCCCAGCTCCACAAGCGATGTCAAGGACCTCCGTCCCGGGCTCGAGAGACAGGCTTTCAATGCAGAAATCTACGACCATCTTGTCATACTGCTGTATGCCAGGAATTGAAAGGCGATGTTTGACTCTGAATGTTTCAGCCCAATAATCATCCCAGCCACTCTCGATTCGATCCATAGCACTCACTTCCAATTACCCGGCTTGGCTAGGGCCTGATATGAAGCTTGTCATGAGTAGTGGTTTCTCGCAGCAGACAGATTACTGAGAATGCTTCAGATAGGAGCGAACTCGTAGAAAAAGTGGAGAAGACCCGCTTCCTGTTGATCTCCGCCGGGAGGGACGTAGACTCAAGAAACAGGAACGCTACTTAATGAGCATACCTGCGGGCCTTGTGTCTCCACTGAAAAATCACGAGCTTTTCCCTATAAATGTTATCTTTCTTGTAAAAAAGCGAGATTCCGCGCAAAAATCGGAGGGATTCACTATTGATGGAATCCCTACCGTGGAGAGCCTGTAGAGGTGTCATTGACCCCTTGATCACGCGGTCATGGTGTCGAAACAACTTCAAAGAAGAAGGTGGTAGCCCCGCCAGGACTCGAACCTGGGTCCAACGGAATCTCCGCCAGAGAACCATGAAAGTTCTTTGACTCCAGAACCGCTGATGCTTGACCGCTACACCACGGGGCTATTGAATCAATGATTCAACCGAACGGTCCTCCGGGTACTCTAAATCTTTTCGGTAAGTTCTAGGAGATTGCCGCTAGATCCCAACCTTGAAGATGAGAGCGTCCCTCAATATCCTCTGGAACATTCTGAGCAGGCTCGTCCCTTCAGTGGCTATTGTGGAAAAAACTGGAAAACCCTCCACATCGAGCATCCGAACCATGTAATCTATTGGAAGAGCATTCGGCAGGTCCCGCTTATTCAAAGCGAGAATGATGGGCATTGTGGCAATACGATCGGTTCCAAGGGCAATCCGCAGTTCCTGGATGGAAGCAAGATTCTCGTTCATAGCCTCGGGGCGAGAGTCTGCCATGAAGATGAGACCGTCCGTATCTTTCAGCACTGTGATGCGGCTTCTTGCGTGTCTTCGTTGTCCGGCTACTGTGAAGACGTCAAACACAATCCCCTTGCTTGCAGTGACAGGAATGAAGTCGAAGTAAGTTGTCCGGCCCAGTTCGTCGGATATCTCAACTATCTTACCCTTTGACAGAGACCTTACGTTGGCAAACAGCCATCTGAGAGCAGTTGTCTTGCCAGATAGGGAAGGGCCATAGAAGACCAGTTTGATATGAATGCGGCCCTGGTCATCGCGTTTCAGCACTCTTCCAGGAACTATCTCTGCTGTGGTCTGAGGATAAATATGAGCTTCCTTCGCGAGCTTCGCGGTTTCTTCTTCGTCAATCTTTAGATCCTCGGATGATGTGACAAGGTACCCCATAGGAGGGGGTACGCCTCGAGGTACAGCCACAGTGGTTGATGGCCTCGTCTCATCTACAACGGATGTGCTACCTGCAGATTCGACCGACGCAGGAAGATGCCGCTCCGTTTCAGCATCTTCATCCTTTCTCTTCTTCTTTCGGCCGAACAGCCTCCTCAGCACCGACAAGCCGCTCCGACTCCAAGAGTGGTCGATGCGACTTAAAGCCTTTAGGGGGATTTATTCCTCCTAAATCTTTAGGGAGATTTATCAGCATTAAAGATTCCCCGATTCGTGTCATGCCAGCTGATATCGATCGCGAGTATATCGAGAATCTATTCCCCACTCTCGCAGATATGACCTATCTGAACAATGCAGGAACCGGCATTCCACCTAGGACCACAGTGGATGCGATGAAACAACACTTGGCAAATCGGACGACTGCCAAGGGGAAGTTTGCGGACACACTGAGGATGCTCAGGGAAGTTCGAACCCTCCTGGCCAAGCTGTTAGGTGGCGATTACAGTCAATATGGCCTAGTGCCAAACACATCTTCTGGTGTCAACGCACTTGCACATAGCATCGAGTATCCCAAGGGGTCCAATGTTGTCTTGTGTGACCTAGAATTCCCCGCGAATTATATTCCGTGGCAGAACATAAGCAGACTCTATGACGTTGACCTTCGGATTGTCAAGTCCGAACAGGGTGCTGCACCAGTTGATGCCTTTAGGGAGATGATTGATGAGAACACGAGAGTAGTCGCCATAAGCCAAATTCAGTTTGGTTCGGGCTACCGAGCAGACTTGGAATCGCTTGCCGCATCGGTACATGAAGTTGGGGGGTTCCTAGCTGCAGATATTATACAAGCGGCCGGCTACATAGATACTGATCTTGCGAGAATCGGCGTGGACTTTGCCGCAGGTCAGGCAGCGAAATGGCTACTTGGACCGATTGGTGCAGGCTATGTCTACTTGAAGAAGACCCTCTTTAACATCGTACGCCCCAAGTTCCTCGGATGGTGGGGAGTAAAGGACATCATGAACTTTTCTTATTCCATGAGAGAACACATTCCGGATGCAAGAATGTTCCAAGTAGGTTCACCTGCGGTCATTACGTATGTGGGAATGGTTGAGTCGTTGAAGGTCATTCATGGAATACCAGCCAAGACGCGAGAGAAGACCGCTCTCGATAATGCAGAATATCTACGCAAGCGACTTGAGGAAAATGGAGTCGAGTACTACGATTTCGGCCCAAAACATAACTCCGCGATAGTGTCGTGCGCTCCTCCTGATGCTGAGAAACTTCTAGAGAAACTCTCTGAGAACAGGATACACTGCTCGGTCCGCAATGGTCGATTGAGAGTTGCCCCCCATTTCTACAATTCTCGAACCGACATCGACAAGCTAATGGAGCATCTGGGGTGAAGTCATATTCGAACACA
The DNA here is from genome assembly GCA_030669595.1 of Candidatus Thorarchaeota archaeon. Lineage (GTDB taxonomy): Archaea > Asgardarchaeota > Thorarchaeia > Thorarchaeales > Thorarchaeaceae > WTCK01. The sequence goes on along the minus strand of DAOVDG010000056.1, from coordinate 7,854 downwards.
TCTCTGGACCTATTCATTTCCTGACCAGTAGAACCTTCGACTCAAACATCACATTCCTAGATTGTGGCGATAAGCAGGTTCTCATAGATACCGGGACCGGCGTAAACGCAGAATATCTTGAGAAATCATTAGGGAGGCTTGGTTCATCGATGGAATCCATCACGGATGTGGTTCTGACTCATAGCCACATTGACCACATAGGTGGCGTGGCAATCCTGCTTGAGGAAGCCTCACCAAAGCTGCATCTTCATAAAGCCGAGGCAGACATGATTAACAAGGGGGACATGAGCCTTACACTGTCAGATACATTTGGTGCGCGACTTCCGCCGCTAAAGATAGAAGGCATCTTGGAGGAAGGGGACGTTGTGCAGTTCGGAGACCTTAACCTCCGCGTCTACAACACACCTGGCCACTCCATAGGCAGTGTATGTATTGAGATTCTGAATACTGGCATCATGGTCACGGGTGACACCATGTTCCCTGGGGGCAGTTTCGGAAGAGTGGATCTTCCAACGGGAAGCCCTCGGCAGTTGGTGGAATCGCTCAGAAGGCTATCTGACATTAGCTTCGAGATAGCTCTCCCTGGCCACATGAATGCAATAGGACGTGGCGCACAGCGTTCAGCAGTCGCATCTTATGAGATGGCACGTGACTGGTTCAAGGTGTAGATATAGCCTTCAACAACTCCTCTGTAGCAAGAAGGCGCATCTCCGGCTTCAATTCCACGTCGACTAGCCGCTTGGACTCTAGAGCCTTGATGAGAGCGTAGATGGTTTCGCTGAAAGGGGTATCTATCCCAAGCTTTTCTGCTCGTCGGATGACCTCACCAGTTATCGATTCAATCTCCGTTCGCTTACAGGCTCGAACATCTTGTAACATGGAGTTCGTATTCCCGCCAGTGGCTTTTGCCGTACCCAACGCGTACCGTATAGGGTCGCCTGTGGTCAGTTGCACATTCAGAGAATTAGCCACTTGGACTGCCTCTTCGACGAGTTTGACCACTAGATTCCGAAGGGCCATGTCATCGTGGATTTCTCCGTTCGTAAGACCGGTCAGGGCTCCTATGGGATTGATACCACAATTCACAATCGTCTTTGTCCAGACGACTCCCTCTATATTATCGGACGATCTTGCATCAAAGCCAGCTTGCTTCAGGCGTTTGACAATCTTGTCGACCATCTCACGGTTTTCGGGGAAATGGGAACCAATCTCTGTGATTCCGCGGCCAGTAGCAGTTATCTCGCCGGGTCCTGTGACCAGAGCACCCATGCAAGTTGTTCCTCTAAGCACTCTAGTGGTGCCAAGGTACTCTGCCACCTTGACTTCCGTATCAAGACCGTTCTGAAGGCATAGAACGTATGCCCCACCGTCTACGAGATGACGGATTTGGGATGCCGCTTCGATTGTATCATACGCCTTGGTCGTAATGAAGACTAGGTCAGCACTGTGTATATCCTTAGGGTCTTCAGTGACATCCAGGTGTAGCTCATGGTCACCAAGAATCCCCTTGATTCGAAGACCACTGTCATGAATAGATTCCATCTGTCGCTTTCTTCCGACGAGAAGAATAACATCCTCACCGCTCAGACTAAGCAGTCCACCGTAGAAACCGCCAATTGCTCCAGATCCCATGATAACGATTCTCACTTTGTTACCTCCCACTAGTCGATGCATTCGCCATAGGAGATCGGGCATTGGATTCCAGATGCTCCATGATTAGACGTATGGATTCCATCAAATTCTGTTCATTGCTAAACTCTGACACGATTTGCTTAAGGTCCGACACTGGCTTATCCTTCATCTCTCGTGCGTACCCCACCATCAAAGGCAGTGCCCGCGCAATATTGTCAACAATCGTAATGTCAGAACAGATTGCTGTGCGGCTCATCGGATTCAAATCAATTGTTAAGACGAACTTGTTGACTCGTTTCAGAGCCTCAGTTCGGTCACCGTCCTCGAGAGGGACCAGCACAACATCTGCAGTTCCAATGCCATCAGGGTCAATCTTTCTTCGATTGCTAGATAGCTCCGGTATTGTGACGGACGGACGGTCATGTGTGCCCAGTACTTCCTTTGCACCAGCAGCCAGAAGGGCCGACTTGATGGCTTCCTCTCGTTCTGGACGATAGTAAAAGAGGTTGATCTCAAGAGGAGCCCCAGTCAGCTCCGAGAGCGAAACAAGATCCTTTGGAACAAGCGCACACGCATTGCCATTCACACTGATGACTGGATGGTCTGCTGTCAACATCGCCGCAACAGCCGCTCGGATTGCTGCATCTGCTTGAGCTGTTGTACGTTCGCCGATGAGGTAGTCGAATGCCTCTCCGCGCCCATGTGCCAATAGGCCAGCTGTTGCCACCACGTTAGACTGATGACCTTCAATCACAGTGTCTCTCATATCAAGGGAAGCCTTTCGCGGATGATCGTCAGGAACAATGGTCTGAGTCATCTAGATCAACCCCGCTCCCTGACTTGCAATGGAGGTCGATATGACTTCCGAGGAATTCCAATGGTCAGAGAGTATCTTTACAGCTAGAGCTATGTCTGACTTGGCGCAAAGACAGAAGACCGAGTCGCCCAGCATCACCATGCTTGAATCTCCGAACCCTTGCGAGGATAAATTCTCAAGTGCAGACTCCACTCTTTCAGTCATCAGACCGGTTTCATTGGCAAACTCTCTCGAGCATGCTACAAAGGTTTCAACTGTGGGATTTGACACTACGCGTTTGGTCAATGTGCCACCTACCTCATTGATGCGCGCACGCCATGAGGTGTCTGTCAGGAAGTTTCTAGTTTCGAGACCCGTAGCCCCTGCCAATACAACATGGGGTAAGTTAGAATTTGACATGTTCATTATTTCGCCGACGCCAGGAGCGCCAGGCCTAAGTCGTATCTCAAACCCTCCAGCCACCTGCGCCAGCACGTCACCCAACCCAGTGTGATTTGTGACCTCGGCGTAATGGGCGTATCTCGCTGCATCTTCCAGTGTCAAGTCGGTGTTCATAATATGACCAAGAGAAATCGCTGCGCTAAGAGCACCAGCACCAGATGCTCCAAAGCCAACACCAATTGGTAGATCAGACTCGTGCTGAACTCTGACCTTCATGTTTCTATCGTATTGACTGAGCAATCGTTCTACCACCGTTCTAGTCACTGGAGCATCTATAATCTCATCATTGTATTCCACGATTATCTCGCGGGTGGCCTGTTGTGCAACGGTCACCGTGGTAACCGTTCCAGCGGTTACAGAGAAACCAGCACCTACGGAACCCCGATGAAGGGGATCAGCATGGCCATCATGTATTTCAAAGAGGCCTGTGATGTGTCCCGGCGCGAAAGCGCGCGCTTTTTTCAGTCGCGAATTCAAGGTGTTGGTCATTCCTTATGAAAAAAAGGTAAGTATAAAGTAATGGCAAGTATAAAATAAGCAGGTATATACATGTATATATTTCACTTAAACAAGCGGGACGGCTAACTTAATCCTTGTCTAGTGCTACCAAGCTAGTGTATTGCTTGACTCGTGGACCCTTGGAAACAGGATAAGTGACCCGGTATATACAGGTATATGTTTCACTCAAAGAGGCGAAAACAGCAAACTCAGTCCTTGTCTAGTGGTACCAAGCTAGTGTATTGCTTGACTCGTGGGTTATTGGAAGCAGGTGCAGGAAAAGCCCAGCGCGCATCTATGTCGCGGCCACTCAGGTCGTAAACACTGAAGCTACCAGAGGACCAAGTAAGAGGGCTGAAGCCCAGCAGCAAGCTCTGAGTTCTCCAACTCATTACAACGAGATGCCTGTTCATGCCTGCTGTTGGAACGATTAGGAATACATTTGAAAGCTCCATTAGTAGAGAAGTGCTTATTCTGTAGAAGAAGCTGTATGCCTTACGATGCTCTTCAGAGCCCAGGCGTCTCAGATCGTTCAGGTACCGCAAGATTGTCATGTCGTGTACCGTGGGGTCCATGACGTCAGCAAGTTCCTCTACGTCAACCGCTACAGCTATCTCGAAGTAGTATGCGAGAGGAAACTCTGAAACATGGAACACTATGAACTTGTCTTTGGTGATGGCCTGATAGAGGTGCTGAAAAATGGCTTGTTTTGAGTAGAGCAGTGAGGGGTCCAATTTTGCCGCTTCAGCTGTTGCAGATTTATTGGAAACGGTTAGCCTGTACATGTCGTCCAGCATATCACCGTCATACCCGATTCGGACCATATGATATGGCAGTTCTCGCGTCTTTGGATCAAGGCGTCTAGTGGATTTGAGAAATTCGTTGAAGTCACGTTGGAACGTTTCAACTTCACTATCATTGTCAAGGACGAATAGAGACTGGGATGGTGTTCCGAAAGCCGACACAACACGATCGAAGGACTGGAGTTGTGCCCTCTTCTCTGGTTGGAGCTTGCTTAGAATTGCATCCAAATCTGAAGAGGAGTCAGCCAAGTATTTCACACACCTGCCATCGTAATATTGAAACTTTACCACGCCGCCATAAAGGTCCGCTCCAGTTCCTTTTGTAGCGACTGCCAAAGCGCGCAATCATAGACGGCTTTACCTCTAGGGGTGCCCGTCATTGGCGTATAGACTTTTCATTGTTACCACATAAATTCTTTCCCCACAGTCTCATCTTATGGATATTCATATGAAATCCCGCGTTATGGTCATCTTCGTTCATTTTATCTGCATGTATTCCGAGGCATTCATGAACAAAAGTGTCAGCCGAACATACCTCAAAACTGATCAAAGGCAGTCTCAGCCAACTCTTGGAAGATAGGGCCATCGCCCTTTGTGTCACAGGGAGCGTGGCAGCTGTCGAGTGTGTTGCCCTAGCACGGCGCCTCATGCGACATGGAGCTGAAGTCTACACGGTTATGAGCGCAATGGCACAGAAAATAATCCACCCAGACCTGCTTGAGTGGGCAACTGGAAATCCGGTCGTGACGGAACTGACGGGCCAGATTGAGCACATAACTCTGGCGGGGAAGCACGAAGAGCACGTCGATTTGATCCTGATTGCGCCGGCCACAGCCAACACCATTGGCAAGGTTGCCAACGGCATTGATGACACGCCAGTGACAACCACAGTTTCTTCGGCGATTGGGGCAGGTATTGAAGTCCTGGTCGTCCCGGCGATGCACGAGTCCATGTATGACCATCCTGCTGTGATTAAGAACATCGAAGTGCTTAGGGGGATTGGAGTCCACGTAATGAATCCAAAAATGGAGGAGGCGAAGGCAAAGATCCCCGAAGTTGATGCAATAGTCAGTGAGGCTATTGCACTTCTTGGGCCTAAGGATCTCCAAGGCCTGCATTTCTTAATCACTGCGGGACCAACTAGAGGTTGGATTGATAGAGTGCGTTTCATCACCAATCCATCCACTGGAAAGATGGGCATTGCCATCGTTGAAGAAGCGATAGCAAGGGGAGCAGAAGTGACTTTGATCATGGGTCCTACTGAACAAAGGGTGCCTGATAGAGTCAACTTCGAGAGTGTCGACACTTCCAAGGATATGCTAGACGCAGTGATGACGACCCTGTCAGATGGGGGAGTGAACGTACTTGTGTCGACTGCTGCCGTGCTTGACTACACTCCCGAGAAGACCATTGACAAGAAGACAAAATCGGGCGACGAACTCACAGTCAAACTTGTCCCAACGAAAAAGATAATCGAAGAAGCTAGAGCGAAGCACAAGGGTCTATTCATTGTGGGTTTCAAAGTGGAGTCAGGCGTGACCGATGAGGAATTAGAGAATCGTGCCCACCAGAAGATAGAATCTGGCACATGCGATTTAGTTGTCGCGAACGACGCTCAAAGACCGGGAGTTGCGTTTGGGACGGACACGAATGAGGTTTTGATAGTCGGTCAGAAGGGATTGATTAAGAAAATCCCCATATCGTCAAAAAGAGAGATAGCTCGTCAAGTGGTGAATGCTATAGTGAAGAGTCTATCAACACACAAGTAGAAGTGTGTGAACAGTAAGTCAGAGAATCTCCAGAAGGCTTTTCGCCATCCGCTTCATGTCCACGAAAATGAGGCCCAGCTGAGCATCAACTTTTGCAAGGACAAGGAGGAGTGCGCTGTCACCCACGGATGTGAGAAGAGTGAACCCCTTGTCAGCCTTGACGTATATTTCTATGAGAGTTCCTCTGTCAAGCTCTCCGGCTGCTTTCTCGCCCAAGGAGAGCATCGCGGCGCTGATGGCAGCCACTCGATCGTGTTCGCTCTCTGGGAGAGCAGAAGAAATCATAAGCCCATCCATTGACACGAGCGCGGCGCCCTCGACACCAGGTACGGTTTCGAAATCACGAATCGCCTTGTTGATTGTATCTACACGGCTTGACATTTTTGCATCCTCAGGTCAGTGAAACAAGGGGAAGTTTTGTCCCCGTTGTATAAAGCTTATCCTACTAGATGCACGCGGAAGGCCCTCTTTTGCGCAATTCACTCAACCCCAAAGAACTCCGCGGCATCGAACTCCTCATCCTCTTTCTTCTGACGTTGTTTCTCCTCCTTACTCTTGTCCTTGAACCTTGTTGATTTGCCCTTTCCTCTGCGTGGGAAGATCTCGTCACCCCGGCGGTACCTATGGTAGTAGTATAGAACTACAACTCCGATGACAACGCCGGCACCTATTAGAATTATCAATAGCGGAGAGCTACGGATTAGCATAAAATCAGCGAGTGTGAGCGACAGCGTGTCATAGCCAGCCTTTTTTGCATTAATCCTAAGGTTGTGGAGTCCAACCTTTCCAGTTGTCCATTCTTCAGTGAGAGTAACTGTGTATATTCCTTCGCCTTCATCAACGGCGGCAACTTCTGTTTCATTGAATGTAGCAAGGACATCCGCAGCTGCAATTCCATTCCCTAGTTGATCTTTCAATTGAAGGGTAATGATAACGCGATCACCCTCCCAGATTATCTGCTGATTTTTCTGAACGTTTCGAAGCAATATTGAGGGCGCGTCTGCCCATGACACTGCATTCTGGATTGTAGCATTGCGTTCTGCGTCAGCAGGTGTTGTGGTTGTAAGAGCAATCTTTCCAGTCCCCAAAGCTGCAGCCACGATTACGGGATTCGTGCCATCAGTCGCAAGGATGGAAAGATTCGACCATGCTGACGAGAAGTGACCTTGATAGTCAACCGTTGACGTAAGGGTATTTGGTATTGTAAGAAGGGGATGTGCGGAATCTATGATGGTGATGGATGTGCCACTTCCAGAGCTGTCATACGAAACGGGCCATGGTAACCAGCTAAGGTCACCGGATACACCGAGGACCACGAAGACACCACCTTCCCTCACATAGCTCTGAAGTCTGTCACTGCTTGCGTTCAGATTAGAGCTTAGGGAGCTCAGGGAACCCGGCTCTACCAGTACTACATGTCTCATTGAGAGTAGCATCTCAAAGCTGCTGTAGTTTGAAGTCGAGTAGTAGTCATGAGATATCCCCAGCCCGCCTAGAGTGTCAGGCAGGTATCCCGAAGTCCCCAAAGCTGCGACCTCAGCTACCCCACGACCAGGTGTATGCCCTCCAAAGGAGCTTGTCAACGGGTCTGCTGAAGGTACGTGCGGTGAGGAGGTCGGTTCGTAAAGGTGTATCTCGGGGTCTCCAAACAACACGTGTTGATTTGCGTAGTCGCGCGGATCTATTCCAAGTGGATTAGAGTAATCGAATGAAACAGTAGTTATCGCATAACTCAGGGCTGCTCCAGTGGAGTTTCCTGTAACAAGCGAGTCAGTCACAAGTTTGCATATCATGCCAGCAGGCTGGAAGTATACGGTTCTTGGAGAAGCCATCACGCCTACAGCTCCATGCTCCATCAACATCTGGGGAAATCGTGAACCTCCAAGAAGGCAGG
>DAOVDG010000101.1 GCA_030669595.1 Candidatus Thorarchaeota archaeon | reverse complement strand
TCCTACTGGATCTGCCACAAGTCTTACGTCCTCTCCACAGGCGTTTTCTGTCTCCGTCCAACTGGCGGCGACAAGATTACATGCAGCGTTCAAATCTCGGTCCATCTCCAACCCGCACTTTTCACATACGTAGACTCTGTCTGACAGGGTCAGATCTCTCTTGATAGCACCACAAGCTGAACATCTCTTCGATGACGGGTAGAATCTTGGGGCAACAACTGGTTCAGAACCGTACCACTCACACTTGTACTCCAGTTGTCTTCTGAACTCGTAGAATCCCACATCAGCAATCACTCGGGACAGTTTCCTGTTCTTTGACATCCCTGCGACACACAGGTCCTCAATCACTATCTGACTGTGGTTCTTGGCCAGATGGGTCGTGATCTTGTGCAGTGTGTCTTGCCGGATGTTGAAGACTCTCAGATGGAGTCTGGCAAGTTCAAGCTTTGCCCGCTCCCTGTTCTTGCTCCCGCTCTTCTTTCGTGATAGGTTTTTAGATAATCGTCTCAATTTTCTCAGTTTCTTCTCCAGGGCTCGTGGATTGGAGTACATGGTTCCATCAGAGAGAGTGGCCAGAGTCTTGACACCAAGGTCCACTCCTACAGGTCCACCACCTGGAGGTTCAGGAATAACTATCTCCATCTCAACAGTCACTGATACATACCATCTATCAGCTCTTCTGGTCACAGTGACCGACAGCACCCTTCCTTTGAAGTAGCTCTCTCTCTTCTCCTTGAGCCTGATTCTTCCTAGTCGTGGCAATTGAATCATTCGACCTACAAATCGGATAGCGCCAGTCAGTCTGAAACTGTCATGCACTCCTCGTTTTTTGAACCTAGGAAATCCCACTCTCTTCCCGGACTTCAATCCCCGATAGAAGTTCTTGAAGGCGCGTTCAAGGTTTCTCAGGGCTTCCTGTGGGGCACACTTGGAGGTTTCGTACATCCATGGGAAATCCGTTTTCTTGAGTCGATTCAGTTCCCTGTGTTGTGTAATAGCACTGGTAAAACGCTTTTCATCCTGATCCTGAAGGTAAAGTGAAATTCTCTGCTGTAGACCCCAGTTGTAAGCAAAGCGTGCACAGCCGGCATGTTGAGAGAGCCTTGTCCTCTGCTGGTTGTTTGGGTCCAGTTGGTATTTGAAGGCCCTAGCAATCAGCATTGAACATCCACACTACTCAATCCTGAGCAGTATGTTATAACCACCTACGAAATGTCCAGGATTGTCTAAGTTGTTGGCAGCTGTTGCATCCCTGACCATCCTAAGGGAGTGAGTCACGAACTCTTGGCGAGCTGCTTCATCCTATCTTCGACAATAACCATAATCTCTTCCTTGAGTGCGCGGCCCTTCGTTAACAGGTCCTCAACTTCAGTACCCATCTTCTTCGCGAAGTCCTTGTCGGTGATATTGCCAAGATTGACCTTCACGTTTAGAGCGGCACCCTCAATGGCTGCGAGCAATGATAGTGCTGCCATGCCAGCATCAGTGATTGTGTTGATGTTCCCCTTCTCAGAAGCTATTCTTGCTCCCTCAAGTGCCTTGAAGGAATGACGCATTGTCTGCAGTGGGACCTTAGCCGCGCCCTTGGTTGTTGCCTGAACTGCTTTTTCTTTCTGCTTTTTCTCTGCAGGGGTATCCTCAGGCATCTTGAAGGTATTCATAACCTCATCGAATGCCACAGAATCCTCTTCGACAAGACCCATGAGTACTCCACGGTCATTTTCCACTGCATGTCGAACTTTGAGCATCTCCTCCTTTATCGCAGCAAACTTGCGACCACCAAGAGAGAGACCGGTCACCATACATACAAGAGCAGAACCAAACGAGCCCAAGGCAGCCGCAACACTTCCTCCTCCAGGTGTGGCACGTGCTCTTCTAACCTGGTCTCCGAACTCGATGAGAGTCATCTCAGAGAAGGTCTTCTCCTTTGGACCCTCCGCTCCACCAAGATAGTGTAAGTCAAGAATCATGGAATCGTCGAGTTTCTCGGGCTGGAGGTAGTATTTCAGCGCATCAAGCAGGGCAAACAGCGGGATCATGCCCACTATCTCGGTTTCAACTACAGTGGCACCAAAACGCCTTGCTTCGTTTCTTACGACTTCCAGAACCTGGTGAATCTTGGTCCGCTTCGGATGAGTCAGATTCAATGAGACCTGTACCATACCCTTGTCAGGCAAGTCCAGTCCTATGCCTTGCACGTTTACGAAACCACCTGTGGTGCCTCGTACTGCGTTTGCGCAGGCCTTTGCGACTTTCACATTCGTCGTGTTCAAGTTGAAGTTGATTGCAATCAGGAAGTTTCGAGCGCCTGTCGCGGTGGCTCCTGCGGTTGGGTGAATCTTGTTGGGGCCGTAGTCCGGGTCCTTCGCGGAATCTTTGCCAATGAGATCACGGAGGCCTTCAAACTCGCCCTCCCGGATGTTTGGTAGGTCGAAACGCTCAGGTCGTGTTGCTGCCTTGGCATAGAGATACACAGGTACGCTATGCTTCTTTGAGTACTCCTCAGCGAACTGTTTGGAGAGCTCAATGCATTCTCCAATAGTCGTGCCATGGAGGGGAATGAACGGGACTACATCTACCGCCCCCATTCTGGGATGAGCCCCCTCGTGCCTTGTGAGGTCTATCTTCTCCACTGCAATATCAGCGGCCTTCAGGGCTGCCTCCTTGACTTTCTGAGGTGCACCGATGAAAGTGAAGACTGACCTATTGTGATCGGAATCGAACTCGATGTCCAGAAGTCTGACGCCTTCAACGCTTCGTATTGCCCCTTCAAGGGCGTCTATCACGTCTTGGCGCTTCCCTTCAGAGAAGTTGGGCACACATTCGACAATCTTCATACTAGTCACCGCGGCCCGCACGGAGCGGCCTTCTACAAAAGCGTTTGGGAGTGTGGTTTCTATTCGCTCCGAATGAGAAGCCTATGAAATCTGAGCAGTATAGGCTGCGACTACATTCTTCAGAAGCATTGTGATTGTCATTGGGCCAACTCCGCCAGGAACAGGCGTCACCCAGAGAGCCTTCTCCTTCACATTCTCGAAATCGACATCGCCATGCGGGGTAGCCACATCAATGACTACTGCCCCCTCCTTGACCATGTCCGATGTGATGTAGAAGGGGTCCTCCTTTGATTTCCGCCTACCGATAGCAGTCACCAACACGTCAGCCTGCCGGGTGAAGGACGCGAGATCTGCTGTTCGTGAGTGGCAGATTGTCACAGTAGCATTGCGATTTAGAAGAAGCATGATCAATGGCTTCCCGACAATGTTAGATCTATTGATGATAACCGCGTGTTTTCCGGAGAGGTCATCCATCCCAAGGTAGTCCAACATCGTCACGATTCCTTGGGGAGTGGCTGAGCTCAGTTCTTCCGCTCCATAGAACAACCGATAGATGCTCGCGGGGGAGAACCCATCAACATCCTTGCGCGCATCTATGGCACTGATGATAGTCTTCTCGTCAATGTGCTTTGGCAGGGGAAGCTGCACGAGAATCCCGTGAACCTCGCGGTCTGCATTCAGTTTCTGAATCAGGGCCAGTAGTTCATCTTGAGTGGTTTCTTCGGGAAGGTCATGATTCTCTGAGAGAATCCCAGCCTTGTTCGAGGCTTTGTGTTTCATCCGAACATACATCTGTGAGCCAGGGTCCGCTCCTACCAGGATTGTGACAAGCTTTGGCGGGAGCCCGTTCTGTTCAGTTAGACGCGCTACTTCCACCTTGACCTCGCGTCTGATGTGCTTGGAGAGCTTCCTACCACTAATTACATGGTCCTTGAATATCTCTTCCTTTGTGATTTCCTTTGAAGACATGACTTATCACCGCCTAGGAAACGCCGATAATGTCTCCATCATCGTCGATATTCATTCGAATGGCTGCAGGTTCCTCGGGTAATCCTGGCATCAGTCGCACGTCACCCATGTAGACTATTACAAAGCCAGCTCCAGCACTGACATCGGCACCTACCACCTCCATCTCAAAGCCAGTTGGTCTACCCCGCAATGACTTGTGATGGGATAGACTGAATTGAGTCTTGGCAATGCAGACGGGGAGATCTCCATAACCTCGCTTCTCAAGTGAACGTAGACGTCCACGACCTCCGGTGGTGTAATCGACACCATCCGCGCCGTACACTTGTTTCGCAACTTTCAGAATCTTAGTCCTCAGATCATCGTCAAGGTCGTACGTGTACTTGATCTCGCTTCTTTCATTGCCTATTGACTCAATGACAGCAGAAGCTAATGCTTTTCCACCTTCGCCGCCCTTGGTAAAGACCTCTGAAACTTCCATCTTCCAGCCACGTTTCTTGCATAGCTTCCTCAGGAGAGCAATCTCCTTGTCAGTATCGTCTGGAAAACGATTGAGAGCAATGATTGCTGGCACCCCGAAATTCTGGATGTTCTCCATGTGTTTCTCAAGATTCGGGAATCCCGCGGCGAGGTTTCCCTTTCCATGATGCTTGAGTGCGCGAATGGTCGTCAATAGGACTGTGGCGTCGACGCCGAATTCACCGGCTCTGGTGACGATGTTGAAGAACTTCTCGGCACCAAGGTCTGCGCCGAACCCGGCTTCTATCACGACATAGTCAAACAGCCTCAGAGCAATATCTGTCGCGATTATGGAGCTCGTGCCATGAGCGATGTTTGCGAACGGGCCTATATGGATGATTGCTGGTGTTCCCTCACACGTCTGGACAAGATTAGGTTTGAGCGCATCACGAAGCAGTACTGCCATTGCCCCTTCCGCCTGAAGGTCTCGGGCAAACATCTCCTTCAGTCTCTGACTTCTTCCAATGAGAATGTTGCCCAATCGCGCTTTCAAGTCAGGATAGTCTTTGGCAAGAGCCATAATCGCCATTATTTCGGATGCTGCAGTGATGATGAATCTGTCCTCTCGTGGCAATCCGTCGAATCGCCCGCCAAGCCCAATGATGACTCTCCTGAGAGCTCTATCATTCATGTCTACAGTACGCGGCCAATAGATCCGCCTGATATCCAGTTCTGGCTGGTGATCATAATGTGCGTAATTATCTATCATGGCTGAGAGAAGGTTGTGGGCAGCAGATATCGCAGGGAAGTCAGAAGTGAATAGGAGGTTTATTCGCTCGAATGGAAGAACTCGAGACATCCCGCCGCCAGCAGCGCCTCCCTTCACACCAAAGACCGGACCAAGAGAAGGCTCTCTCAGTGCCACAACTGCATTGTGCCCCATCGCGTTGAGGGCCATCGATAAACCAATCGAGTTTGTAGTCTTACCCTCACCTGCAGGGGTTGGATTGGTTGCAGTCACAAGGATGAGTTTCCCTTTTCGCTCACCCAGATTCTTCTTAATGTTGAGATCAATCTTGGCTATGTACTTGCCATAGTGCTCCAAGAATTCAGCCTGTATACCAGCTCGTTCTGCTATTTCTGCTATGGGGATCATCCGCCTACACCTACAATTCTATGAGAAGAGTACATCATAACGATTTCGTATCTTCAGATAAAACAAGCTCTAGAGGAACCATGATTGAAACTTCTTCAACTGGAAAGTGAGGAAAACAACCTTCCAAAGTGAAATAAGCAGGATAGCACAACAAAGAATGGGACTGATTGAGATGGACAGACTGCCACTTGAAGCAATGCCGGACGCACTACCGGATTCTATAGACATGGAAAAGTATGTTATCGGAACTTACTACGTTGGTCTACCGCCGATGATTGACGTAAGAGAGGTAGCTTATGCTGCCGCTGTTGAACAGAGCACGGGAACTTGGACTCTAGTTCCTGGCGAAACTGTGGCTGTGCGCAAGAGACATGTTGCCAAGGTCGTTGGAATCTACGAGGTTCCTGCATACGAATACAGCATTCCTAGGGATGCCGAGCGCCGACAGTACATCATTCAGGTTGCATTTCCATGGGAGAACTTTGGACAACAGATACCAATGCTCCTCTCCACGGTCATCGGAAACATCTCACTGGGGGGTAGAGTCAAGTGCCTTGATATGAGATTCCCGAAAAGCTGGCTCAAGGGCTTCAAGGGGCCCAAGTTTGGAATGAAAGGTCTCAGGAAGTTGCTTGGTGTGAAGAAGAGACCGCTTCTGAACAACATGATCAAACCATGTGTATATACGAGCGCCAAGATGGGAGCGGATCTGTGCTACAAAGCCAGTGTTGGTGGCGCAGACATAATAAAAGATGACGAGCTGCTGGCGAACCCCCACTTTAACACAATCGAGGAGAGGATTCCACTCTTCATGGAGGCCCTTGATCGGGCTGATTCGGAGAAGGGAGAGAAGACTCTCTTTACTGTGAATATCACCGATTCTGTCCCAAAACTGTTTGAGAACGCAGAGAGAGCAATCGATCTAGGTGCTAACGCCCTGATGATCAACTTTATGGCTGTAGGGTATTCGGCGTTTCGCCACGTCTGTGAAGACCCCTCAATCAAAGTCCCAATCCTAGCACACATGGACATAGCAGGCGCAATGTCGTACTCGCCAATCACAGGAATTGCAACGAACCTCGTGATTGGGAAGCTTCCACGCATCTGTGGCTCTGATATCACAGTATTCCCAGCGCCCTATGGCAAGGCGCCCATCCTGAAAGAGCGATTCTTCGCTATGGCACATGACATGATTATGCCGTTACATAATATCGAACAGACAGCCCCAATGCCTAGCGGAGGTATCTCTCAAGGAATGGTGGAAGAGGTGGTTGACGATCTAGGTCCAGACATCGTGATAGGGTCTGGTGGTGCAATTCACGCTCATCCTGACGGTTCAACAGCAGGTGCTGTCGCATTCAGGCAGGCAATCGAAGCAAAGATGCAGGGGATTCCTGTCAGCAGATATGCGAAAGAACATGAAGAACTCAAGCGAGCAATGGAGTCCTGGGGCAGCGGCAGAACAGGCTTTGACCTATGACACCGGTATCTTGAGCAAACACGCTTAATAGTCCTGAAGCCCCTCATATCGGAGCATGAAGTGGGTTGAGTTTGTTGGAGAGGGAGTCTTCGATTGGCTCCTGGAATCTTCTGACCCAAGCATCCGTTTCTGGGCTTTGCAGCATTTCAAGGACAGGGATATGGACCATCCAGATGTAGTTGCGGCTCAGAAGGCCATTATGAAGTCGCCCTGCGTGAAGACAATTCTCGGTGCACAGAAATCAGAAGGTCACTGGGGTAATCCAAGCGATATGTACTCGCCCAAGTACGTTGCCAGCACTCACAACCTTTTGATTCTGGCTGAATTGGGAGCCAAGAGAACCGCAGCCATTGAGCGTGGCATTGAGTTCATGTTTGGGTTTCAAAGGGATTCTGGACACTTCCTGAGAGAAGTGCCAAAGACCGAACGGGGTCGAGCTAGTACTGTGAAAGATGGATGCTGTCTTGATGGCAACATTCTCTACTTCATGATAAACTTCGGCTACCATGATGACCCTAGAGTGAAACGGTTGATTGAGTTCCAGATGGAATACCATTCTGATGATGTTGGAGGCTGGAAGTGCCGAGCGTATCCCATTGACAGATCAAGAGTGTTCCCAGAGAATTGCTACATGGGTGGAGTCAAGCTTCTCAGGGGACTTGCTTCCATCCCGGTGAAGGAACGGTCGAAGAGGATTAGAGAGATTATTAACCAAGAGGTAGAGATAGTCTTGGAGAATAGGATATACAAATACCTGCGCGCGCCGGACGGGAGCCGCAAAGACAAGGCAGGATGGAAGAGATTCGGATTCCCCATGTTCTACCAGTCGGATGCCCTTGAG
>DAOVDG010000082.1 GCA_030669595.1 Candidatus Thorarchaeota archaeon | reverse complement strand
CGCAAGAGCAGTCAATAGCCCACCTGCGCCAGCCCCTGCAATGACAACATCATAATCAGAGGGCTCTACTTTTCCAATCGGTATTTCGCGCATTGCCGAACTCAGGGCGAGATAGAGGTCAAACCCACTTAAGGATGTCCTCTTAGACTCTACAGCAGATCAACACACTGGTTCTTGTTAGCTGAATCATAGGCTGCGTCCACGACCTTATGGGCCGTAACTGCATCTCTAAAATTGGGAGACGGTTCAGTCCCAGATTGGACCGATTTGAGAAATGCATAGCTTAGAGCTGCGTATCTTTCAGTGCCCACAGAAGTCAGAGTTTCAACAGATTCCACTGGCAGGTTTTTGGAATGCATACCAAGGGTCTCGAGAAGTGCGAGACTTGCGGTTTCTTCCCAAACTCGCACAGGACCCTCTTCCTGTATTTGATAATCTAGTACACGCTTGCCAGACTCAAGCCGAATACTGATGAACCCTTTCTCAAAGAAGAACTCTATCATCCTCTCGTTTGGCCGCTCAACCCAATGCCAGATTGAATCCAATGTGCTAACAGCGCCTCCCTCATGTGTGAGAACTAGAGACGCCTGATCCTCCACTTCCTTTCCTGCGAAGCAGTTGATTCTTGCGTACACACTCTCAATGGTACCGAAGAACCACCCCAAAACGTCGACATCATGGATGCTATGCTCGATGAGCGTTCCGCCACCAGCGACTGATCGGTCCCCTCGCCACTTGCTGTATTGTACATGATCCACCGGAAACCGCTGATCATCTCTTATATGTGCCAACATCGGCCGACCGAAGTCCTTTGTTTCTATGAGTTTCTTCGCATGCAACAGAAACTGATCGTAGCGGAGAACAAGACCGACACCGCTGCTAACACCGGCATCCTTTGTAACTCCCATGAGATCGCTCGCCTGTGGCCAACTTCTAGCAAGTGGTTTCTCGCAGAAGAGCGGCTTCTTTGCCTTCGCGGCTGCCTTCACCATGCTTCCGTGTTTGTTTGTAGGAGCACAGATATAGACGATATCAACGGTTTCGTCCGCAACTAAGTCCTTGAAGTCCTTGTAAGTGACTGGCACATCGAAGAGCTCGGCTGCTCGTTGCATCGCATCTTCATCAGTATCGCAAACTGCCGCGATATCTACGTCAAGTAGACCTGAGTGGCGAAGCGATGCTAGGCTTGTAAGATGTGTCCTCCCGATATTCCCAGTGCCAATCAACCCAATACGTGACTTACTCATTTTGGGTTTCCACTACCAAGAGTGGTTAGACCGCTCAGATATTTTAGTCTTCTGTGACGATTGCGATTATTGATGCAGCGTTAATAATGACAATCGTTATGAGGATAAGGCAACTGAAACAGAAGTTATAATCCAAGACATACACAAGAAAGATAGGACCGATTGAATTGACCTCTCAGAAAAACTTGCTAGAGCAGGCTGATGCTAGACTCGAGGCCGGCGACAAGGTCGCGGCCGCCGAAATTTTCACTCAGGCTGCCAAGTCATTTGAATCTGAGGGGATGTACAGAGAGGCCGCACAGACATATGAGAAAGTAGGCACCATCTATCGCGGTCTTCACAGGGGAGATGAGTCCCTCTCCGCGTTCGACCAAGCTACATTGATGCTGGTGCGTCAGGTGTCGAGTCCGGAGGTACATCGCGAGATGGTTCGCGTGAATATTCAAGCAGCCAAAGTAGCTGAGGATGCTATGGAATACAAGAAGGCAGCAGACTTCTACTTCAGGGCGGCTGATTTCGCGGAAATGGAGCCAGAGAAGCGAGGGTTCACAATCGCAGCAGCAGACGCGCTTGAAAACCTTGCAGACACATATGAAGAAGCGAAGTCCTTCGATAAAGCGATTACTCTTCTCAGGAAAGTCGGTGGACTATACCACGCATCCGGCGATGAAGAGCTTGGTTCGAGAATCAACGACCGAGCGATCAAAATGTCCCTTAGATGGTCGGAAGAAGCAAAGAGGAGAAGCGATTTCCTGTCAGCGGGCAATGCATTGGCTGAAGTTGCTCAGGTGATGTATTCTGAGGGCGACTCCCCTGAAGCCATTCGAATGATGATGGAAGCAGGAAAGCTGTACGAGAGGGGCAACCTGTTTGAGAAGGCTGGCAACATATACGATGCAGCCCAAGAGGCCTACAAGCTGCAGAGATTGACCTCCGCAAGAAAACAGGCAACCATGAAGGCCGCCGAAGCATACATGAAGATGAAGGGAAAACCGGAAATCGTCGCACCGTTGCTGGTCAAGGCAGGGAACATGCTGAATGAAATTGGAAGTGACATGAAGGCAAGATGGGCACTCAAACGGGCCAATGAGCTGTTTGGCCAATTGGCTGAGAGAGCAGCGGCAGAGAGGGATAGTCAGTCTGAGATGAGCTATCTGAGATACCAAGCCATGTGCCTGAAGAACTGGGGAAAAGTGGAACAAGCAGAAGCAATCTACGATACGGTCATTAACTACTTCCTCAGCCAAGCAAAGGCAGATGAAGAGAGAGGAAATAAGGAGTTTCAGGCTCAATCCTTGGAAGAAGCTGCTGATGTGCTGGAAGAGGCCGAACGGAGCACTGAAGCGAATGGACATCTTGAGCGTGCTCTGGAGATATATGTCCAGTTAGCTGACGAATGTTCAACTCAAGGAGAGGCAGATGAAGGTTCGAAGTACTACAGCAAAGCGGCCGACTGCGCATTCAAACTAGGAGATGAAGATAGGACTGCCTCATTCCATCTGATAGCTAGCGATAAAGCTGTCGCAGCCGCGAAGTTCTACGAGGAAATGGGTGTCCCAGAACTTGCAGCAGTGTGGGTGAGGACAGCAGGAACTGAAGCCTTGAAAACCAACGAAATCGAGATGATTGAGAAGGCCATAGAGCTACTCAACAAATCTGCGGCAAGCTTCAAAGGAATCAATGAACCAAGAGACGCTTTTGAGGATCTTCTTGTTGTCTTTGAAACACTCTATGACCGTTTTCCGAAGCGAATAGATGATATCTCAAGGGTGATTAAGAAGATGGATAATCTCGCCATGACGACCCGTGACGATGTCTTGACATCAATTATGTCAATTCTGCACGCTGTGGAAAGCGGCAGTCATATCGGAGCATTGCTCATCCTCCAGGAGAACGAAGAGGACCTCCTCTCGAAGCGAGATCGTCTTCATGAACTTATTGAAACCGCAAAGTTCAGAAGTAGGTCGTAGAGTTCTAATGCTACTATCACACACGGAAGGTCTTGTAAGGTTTTTTCAGATAAAAGAAGTTGAGAAATGATGGGAACATACCATTCCACTCTGGCATTCCAGACCAGCGGCAACTGCGATATGGTCGATATAACATCAGAAGTTGAAGGTGTTGTCCGGGCCAGTGGCTTCAAGAACGGTATCTGCACAGTATTCTGTGTGGGGTCAACTGGCTCAATCGTAACCATAGAATACGAGGAAGGCCTGTTGAAGGACTTTCCAGAAGCTATGGAAAGGCTAGCACCAGTTGAAGCAGTTTATGAGCATCACTTGCGGTGGCAGGATGGCAACGGTCACTCTCACATCAGGGCATCTATCGTGGGACCCAGCCTGACAGCTCCTTTTGTTGACAGCCGATTGACACTTGGCACTTGGCAGCAAATAGCCTTCGTTGATTTCGACAATCGGCACAGAAACAGGAAGGTTGAGGTAATGCTGGTAGGAGAGTGATTAAGATAGTTCAATATTGGGGTCTAGTGTCCAGCTGAGTTCCCTCATCCCTGCCGGGACGGGAGATGCGTCTCTAATTCTCATTGCCAAGTAATGAATGCGCAGAGTCCTGCGTAGCCTATGAAGCTGGAATGGCATGGTCCAACCGGGAGGGCTGTTGCGATAGCTGTACAGGTTCATGAGATCCTTAATTGTTTCGAGTTCACGCTTGACCTGTGCTTTAACATCATCAAGGTCCCGGTTGATAGTAAGAGTTGATTCGTCAATCATATCGGGAAGCCTCTATTCAGGAACTTGCTAGGAGATAAGATAACAAGGAGTATTACCAGAATAACACTCGATTCAAACGATTCGTTTGCTTTTCTTGTGTCTTCTAGTCAGTTTCGTCCCACATACAGGGCATTCGGATTCATTGGAGCCTTGCTGTTCATTGTGCCCACATGCAGGACACCTTAGAACCCAAGTTATCTGACGACGCATCTTGGCCGTAAGATCGACGATTCCAAATCCTAGTGCTGTTGCGGTGTTCAACATAGAGAGATCCGAGGATACTACTGATACTGTCCTCCCTGCACTTCGAATACTCAAGGCAATGGCAAGCAACGATACATCTTTGTCTGAGAGTACTTGGAGGTCGCCCAGCTTGGAAGCGGCACGACTTACAGCCCTCACAGAGTCAGGATCAGGGGCTGCAACACGCATACGTCCAATGAGAACAAGGCGCTCGGCTCTCTCACGACTAGGTCTATTGCGGAGCTCATCCAAAATGCCTTGAGTAGTGACAAATTCCGATTCAGGATTGCGTTGCGTCCAGTTGGAAAGCAATGCAGCAGCATCCAGTACAAAGACCCCTTTCATTGAAGACACCTAGAGCGTTCTTGGCACAAGCCTCGTGTTCAGACGGTCGTAGTAGTTGTCTTTTTGACGGATAAAGCGAGTGACTCCCTTAGCCTTCCTAGCCCAGACGGTTTCTTTGGGCTCGACCTCCCATCTTGATTGGCCATCTATAACCGCCAGACCAGGGGCTTCTCGCTTCACGAGCTCAATCTCTATTAGACTATCATCGGGAATGACGAGGGACTTCAGCTCGAATCTTGGAGGGCAGACTGGCACGAATATGAGTCCGTGTACACCAGGCGTAAGGATGGACCCTCCTGCAGCAAGTGCATATGCTGTTGACCCCGTGGGTGTGGCAACCATGGCCCCATCTGCGCGGCCGTAGTCCACACGAACACCATCCAGATAGATTAGAAACGTGAGAAGCCTGCCTGGCGTGGCTGAAACCACATAGGCTTCGTTCAGTGCATCATCAAACGATCTATCTCCAACTCCAGAGGTTATGTTGATATTCTGTTCAATTACACATTCATTATTGATTGCTTTCTGGAGGTGACTCACAGCTGTTTCAGGGCCACTCTCTGTCAAGAAACCTACCGTACCGCGGTTGATGCAGAAGAGTGGAGTCTGTCGGTCCTTAAGCTGTGACAATGTGTAGAGTATTGTACCATCGCCCCCAATGGTGACAACAAAATCGACATCCATCTCAGAGATTTCTGTCCGCTCAATTCCATTACTGACGCCCTGACAAGACCCTTTATCCATACAGACGTTGATTTTCTTCGACAGAAGGAAGTCTACAACCTTTCTTGCTATGGGCTCAATCTCGGGTCGGTCCTTCCGGCATACAATACCCACCGTTCTTCGGTCGGTCAGAACCTCTGGACTCTCCTCAATCATGGAAACACACTTCTCAGCTCGGCCTCGGAATGCTTGCCTTTTACTCTTGCTGTTGAGCAGCCGTACTAGGCCCCACCAATCATCCCCCACAAAGTATTTGAATACAGGCCGGGGTCAGTGGTCATACACGGTCTGCTAGACTGGATTGGTGAGATTAGTTGAGCATCAAGAAGACAATCGTGAAGAGCTTGAAACCGGGAGGCTACTTCCTAATTGACGGTGAGCCTTGCAGGGTAATATCAATTGAGAAGTCCAAGCCGGGGAAGCACGGATCTGCGAAGGCCAATATAGTTGCCGTGGGTTTCTTCGACAAGAGGAAACGCAATGTGATTACGCCCGCAGATCGGATGGTGGATGTTCCGCTGATTGATAAGAAGAGCGCCACAGTTATCACAGACATGGGAGAAACCCTCAACCTCATGGATAGCGAAACCTATGAGACCTACGAGGTTTCTAGGCCTGCGGACGAGGAACTCGCCTCCAGAATTACAAACAACGTTGAAGTTGAAGTCTGGGATTTGATGGGACGACAAATAATCGTTAGAGTCAAATCGCAATGAAATTCCTTTAGAATACTCTCGTTCCTCAGTAGACACACCAACGATTTAT
Source organism: Candidatus Thorarchaeota archaeon (assembly GCA_030669595.1). Taxonomy (GTDB): domain Archaea; phylum Asgardarchaeota; class Thorarchaeia; order Thorarchaeales; family Thorarchaeaceae; genus WTCK01. Next base: position 3,926 of record DAOVDG010000082.1, on the reverse strand, counting down.
CATGTGGTTGTGGACACGCCATGAGCGCCGGAGGAGCGCTTCAAGTGGGTTCTGCAGACAGGATTGATGAACGAGACCGTCAGATAGTAGCCATTCTCACAAAGGATGCCAGAAGTTCCTTGAGAGAGATTGCCAAGGATGTCAACCTAAGCCCCAGTTCAATAAGGACTAGGATAGCACGTCTTGTTGAGAACGGCTTTATTGAGAGATTCACTGTTGATGTTGATAGGCGGAAGCTAGGCTTTGAGATTCAAGTGGTAGCTATGATTACCTGCAAGCCCGGATTCTCTGAGGGACTCCGTGCAACTCTCAGGGGCTATGAACAGGTATCAAGAGTGTACTGGACCGCAGGACCTGCACACCTCATCTGCATTTGCCACTTCCGTGACATGCTGGAGATCTCCGCGTTCATCACCGGGGAGCTGGAGAAGCTTGAAGGAATAGACAAATTGGAAACAATGTTCTTGATGTCCAACACGGAATAGCTTAACAGCGAACATGCACCAGCAAGAAGGAATGGTGCGGATGGCAGGATTAATGCAAGCGTCTAAATTCCCCCAAATCTCATAAGGATTCGACAGATTTTCAGCATCGAGGCTATTTCGCATGGATGAGGCTATTGAGCGTCAACGTGATTCTATAGGTGTTGCTCGTGGGATTATAATCTGGTTGGCGCTATCTCTGATCATTAATTTGGTTATTGCATTCTCTATAGCATCATTAACGAATTGGCTTGTTGCGGTATTCTTGGGGGGAACTGCTGATATATTGGCTGCTGCCTATGTTGCGTTTCTGCTTCCGACTTTGGTCTGGACACGGCCCATATGTTTGATGAGCCAAACTAACAATGCGCAGAATGACAAAGCTAAATCGTATGAAGATGATATGTAGCAAGCAAAGTGCAAAAGAGAGTTGGCACAGCAAAGCCTTGATTCAAGCATTGTCCCGCGGCACCAGCAGTGGAGTCAAGGAGAAAAAAGTGCGGAGGGCGAGATTTGATATAGCCAACAACACCAATCAATTCTGGCGGGTATGAAATCGTGGATACGACTAACGCACATTCTACCCTCAGCAAAATAATCGTTGTAGAGATAGTATTGCTCATCATAGGTGGAGTGTTCGTTACTAATATGCATCCTTACTGGATGCAGGTGTCCGTGCTTCTATTGGGATGGTTGCTTCTTGCCACGTTGGTCATCTGGTTCATTGGCTGCAAATCGCGAACCTGAGCCTTGACAATGAGAAGTGGTGCGGAGGGCGAGATTTGAACTCGCGAACTCCTACGAGACTTCCCCTTCGTGACGGAGCATGATGAGAAGCCATGCTAAATGTTACGAAGACAGGGATCTGAGCCCTGCGCCTTTAACCAGGCTTGGCAACCTCCGCTTGTTGCGGTCAATCAGTGCAGGCGAAAGAGCCTTCGCAACAGCACCAAACTGCAACTCTTGTCAGTCCGACTGGCAATGAAACATAAGGGTTTCTATGAGTTGGATGCTGAAGTTCCAGAGTCGCGTTTCTTCCTCCGGAAGGCAGATTCCAGATTATCCCAATTGAAACCGAGCTCATCCATGGCCCAATGGACATATCGATGATGTTTCTGGCACAGCGGCACCCACTCGTCGGGGTCTAGGTTGGGAAGTTGCTCTCGTGACCAGAGCAGCCCGTCCCTGTGCCTAGTCCCATCCTTTCTGTGAATCACAAGCCTTTTGCCTTCTGGAATCGTACCACAAAAGTGGCATTCCTCTCCGAATATCGCCTTGCGCATCTCTTCGACAGTTTCTTCATTACTCGTTGAAGACGTGTCTTTCTTCGCATTTGAACGTGTACTGGTTGAAGAAGGCGATGACGGTTCTCCTGCTTGTGTATCATTATGGGATTTCGCGTCAAGTCTAGCCTCTACTGTAGGCCAATCCATCCCAAGGTCGTCATTCACCCAGTGCGTACCTAGATGACATAGCGTACAAAGCGGAACCCATTCATTAGGGTCGAGGGCCTGCAGAAACCAAAGCCTCCAGAGAGCATCGGGGTCGTGCTCAGTGCAGTCTTTTCGGTGGATGGAAAGAATTCTCTCCTCTTTCGTCGTTCCACAGATCTTACATTCTCTTCCAAAAAGCTCATTCCGCAGATTATGCACCTTCTGACGAAAATTCCTTGCTGTGTCCTTTCTAGCTTGCTCTCGTTCTACGTCCGATTTGTGCTTTTTCTGATATCGTGTTTCCAAGCCTTGCGCTTTGATAAGACGTTGCACATGATAGAGCGTAGTCCCAAGACGCTCAGCTACCTCCCTCTGGGACAGCTTCTCCTCTACGTAGAGGTGACGTATCTCATCTGCATTTGCCGCCGCTTGCTTACGAAGGCCTGTCAGTCCCAGATCTCTAACAAGATTGCGAACCGTTGATACTGAAACACCAAGGCGCTCAGCAACTTCCTTCTGCGTGAGATTTTCATCCGCATAGAAGCGACGCAGTTGTTCTGCATCCACTTCTGTTCGCTTACGAAGGTCTGTCAGTCCTAGCTCTTTGGCAAGATACCGAACCGTTGATACTGAAACGCCCAGTTTCTCAGATACCTCTTTGTGTGAGAGTCTCTCTTCCAAGTAAAGGTGGCGCAGCTCGCGCAAATCTACCTGTTCTTGCCTGCGAGGAGATATCAGTCCCTGTTTCTTGACAATTTTCCTAAAGGTTGACAGTGAGATACCGAGACGCTTGGCTGCTTCTTTTTGTGTCAATCTCTGCTCAATATAGAAATGACGTAGCCTATCTAGGTCTACCTTAACTCGCTGACGAAGACCTGTTAGTCCTTGCTTTCTCAACAGTTGTTGGACGGCTGACCTTGAAACGCCAAGTGTCTCAGCTATCTCCTTTTGGGTAAGGCCCTTCTTGCGGAGCCTGACGCCTTCCTTCTCGTTTGCCTTTCTCAGAGGTCTAGGTTCCCACTTATTCCTCCGAAAGATCTTGATGACTGTTCGAGGAGCAATGCCAATCCTCTGAGCCACCTCTTTTTGCGTGAGGCCTTTGTCGAAGTAAAGGTGTCGTGCATCCTCATCGGTGTATCCACGCTTGCGGGCTTCCCACCCGTTGTCCTTGAAAACGCGCTGGACTGTATTCAAGGATACGCCCAGCTTCTTTGCTACTTGTATTTGAGACAGTCCTTCCTTGAAGTACAATCGGTAAACATCTTCGGCTTTCGCCTTTCTAATCATGCGAAGCTTGAGCTTCTTCTGACCTTTCCGTTTGCTATCTCTTTTTGGTGAGCCTTTCTGATAGTATGGATCAGTACCGGACCCACCTGACAATCGTCAATCCTCCAATTTCGGGAATTCCGATGCCCAGTCGTGTCCTTCCATCCATCCAGTCCAGCGAATACATTCAGGTGGGGCAATAAATTCATCGGGAAATTTTGGTTCCATCTTTGTTTCTGTGAACATAATCGTATCAGGGAAATCTTTGATACACAGATTGTTAAGTAAGCCTTCAGCGAAGAACCGAATACCGTAAGGCATGGGCAAAGTGATTGTGTAGGTCGAAAAACTCTCGTGGAACGTGCGCAGCAAGGACCTTCCCGTTTTTGACTGATTAATTCGTGTGTTCAATGCAATGCACCTCGGAGGGCGAGCAGATACTCCTGCCGCCCATTTATGAAACGCTAGTCATCGAGGTCGGTTTCGGTTCTTTGAGGGAACGAAGAAGGTCTTCCAGTCCCTTGCGAAACCGGTTCTCTCACGGACTAATCCAAGGGAAACCTTTTGTACTCCTATGAGAACTGAAAATGGCCATTCTGATTTGGGACCGAGATGGTGAGCTTAGAGTGAAAAGAACTAGGGGAGAGAACGGGCATAGACGGGTTCCAACCTACAACCAGATGTGAGGCTGAACATTAGAGTTGACAGCCAAAGGTTATGTCGTCTTGCCATCTTGTCCACATGA
>DAOVDG010000124.1 GCA_030669595.1 Candidatus Thorarchaeota archaeon | reverse complement strand
CCAAGATACTGATACTAGCAGTTTTAACAACTATGTAACCCGCTAGTATCTAGGGTTGAAATATCTATGTCTGACTCTCCGATACTAGAGCTAGAGAAGGTTTCTATGGCATTTGATGGCAAGCAAGTACTGAGAGATGTTTCTCTTATCCTGCACCACAATGAAACCTATGGAATCACGGGACCGTCTGGATGTGGGAAGAGTACACTGCTTCGAATCGTTAACGATCTTCTGTCGCCCATATCCGGAACCGTACGGTTTCAAGAGAAAGATGTTAGAGAATGGAATCCTCAGGAGCTACGTCGGAGAGTAGTGATGGTCCCCCAGGAAGCTAGGATGTTCCCCGGCACGGTTAGAGCGAATCTCCTGTGGGGGTTAAAGGTCCACAGGATGACCGCTGAGGATGAACAACTGCAAGCGATACTGCAGAAGGTTCAGCTCTGGCCAATAGACCTGGATGGTAATGCTGAGAACCTCTCAGGTGGTCAAAAGCAACGTGTGGCAATAGCTCGCGCACTCCTGCTCAAACCCAGTGTGCTACTCCTCGATGAACCAACTTCTGCCCTCGATACAGATTCAGCGTTAGCCGTGGAGAAGACAATCAATAGTCTTCTGAGTGATCACCAGATGGCGGTCTTGATCGTAACGCACAACAAAGAGCAGGCAAAACGTTTCACCTCTAGGGTCTTAGAGTTGGAAAACCTATCGGAGGCGTCATAGAATGCAACTAGATCTATTCGCACTGCTTCAGATTCCAGAACAATACACTGTGATGCTTCAACGTTACCTTGCAGCTATGATACTGCTGGCTGTCCTTATCATAATAACAAAATGGCAAGGGATCGGCATAGGCAGCAAACTTATCGTAGGCACCATTCGAGGTACCATTCAAATCATATTGATGGCATTGATTCTGGTCTATATCTTTGCCCTCTCTGACCTGATTGTCATATTTGGTGTGCTGACGTTCATGGGGGTCTTTGCCGCCCACACGACAAGAAGCAATCTGGAACGCATTCCCGGGGTCATGCGTGCAACCCTCCCCGGAATCTTAGTCGGCGCTCTCTCCGTAATGGCCGTTACAGTTGCACTGGAGATTATCGACTGGCGTTCGGGTCCTGGGGAATTCATCATTCCAATGGGTGGCATGCTCATCGGGAATTGCATGGGTCTAACCAGCTTAGTTATCGACAGGATGTGGTCAAACGCCCAAAAGCAAAGGTCACTCCTTGAAACAGCCCTGGCTCTTGGTGCCACGCCGATGCAAGCAACAGAGCTAACGATTCGAGAGTCAATTCGGTCCGGCTTGCTACCGAATCTAAACCGGTACGCGTCTCTTGGCATAGTGAGTATACCCGGTTTGATGAGCGGAATGATTATCGGCGGTGTGAATCCACTCGAAGCCGCCATCTATCAAGTCATTATATTCATCATGATCTTCCTATCCGCCATGATTGCCGCTCTCATAACATCCCGTCTGTTTTTGGGTGAGATGTTTAACGAACGAGCGCAGCTGACAGTTCCTCCAGCCGAGCTGTAGCTCAGATGAAGCTGCGGATGCAACTAATCATCTGCTAATCGAAGAGCAACGTTCACTACGGTTCCTTGGCTATGATCACCTTCAACCCTATCTTCGAACCAGAGATACCCAGCGTATTGCTCAACAAGTCGCAAAATGACATTTAGTCCAAGACCCATACCCGTGGAGCTCTCGAGAGCAAAACGCCCGAAGACTTTGGATTTAAGGTGTTCTGGAATCCCCTTACCTCTGTCAGAGAACGATATCACAACGAATGAGGGATTGACACTCCACCGATTCCAATCAATCTCAATCCACTTGGTTTCTTCTTCTGTGTATTTGACGGCATTGGTGAGGATATTCACAAAGACCTCCGATAAGAGCTGGTCTGCAATCACAAAGGACGTTCCATCTTCCAGTTCGTCTTTCAGTCCAATCTCGAGTATATCTTCTCCATACTGTGACATGACTGTGCTAATGCTCTCTCTCAGGGCTTCAATAAGATTCACTGATGCCAACTCTCCAGGTTCTTTCTTAGATAGAATGTTTTTCACACGTGCAAGCAAGTTGGTTACGCCGTCGGTCTGGTCTAATGCAATCGCGATATGTTCCTCTCTTGTGTCCACATTGCTGGAGTCAATCTCTAGGAGTTCCAAGGCTGTTCGTGTCGTGTTGATGAAATTCCTGACATCATGGAACAGGAGATCAAGAAGTAGATCTGTCTGGCGTGCTGACCGCTTGGCCTCTTGAAGTGACATTGCATATTGGACAGCTAAGCTGAGAGGAAGCATGAGTTCCTTGAAGCCTTCGATAGTCGAATCTGACCATTTTGAATCCTTTACATCAGTGATAACCAAAACCAACGGAGTTTGACCTTCGGAGGACACTGCTATCAGAGGACTGGAACTGGATTGCCCCTCACGGAATTCCACTGTACCCACGTTCATTGCTTTTATGAAGAGGTCTGCTTCACTCCTCTCGGCAGGCCGCCAGTTCGCTTTTTTATCCGTAAGATTCAGCACAATCCACTCGCCAGGCCCAATGTATACGCCGATAGAAGCCATCCCTTGTGCAATCTCTCCAATCTTGTGTAATGCAGACATAATCTGCGTGCTGGAGGATGAATTGGCAACCAGATCGGCAAGGAGCTTGCGAAGTGCGAGATAGCGCTCTTCAATTCGCTCAAGTGCTTTGATTCCTTTCAATGTCTGCAACTTGTTACACCTCTAACTGAAGGGGTCCATAGTGTCTGGCATAACAATCCCTTGGCATGTATTAGCATCTGGTATTGGTAATAATAGCACCACGCGAAATGCGAGATTGAATCGCTTGGCGTTATTCCACCGACTGGAGATGCTCAAGGCAGGGCTTGGTTTCAGCGGCATAAGGGGATTCGAAGCATAACAAACAAATAGTGTGCCTACACATGCAGCCATTAGATGTCAAACGACTAGCTCCAGAAGCATATCTTGACGTTTAAAAAGGGAGAGAGATTGAAAATGATGCAGAAACAAACACGTAGGCTGCTTACGCTGTACGTTCTGACTACACTTGGATTTCTCGTTATTATGAGTCCAGCTCTGGTTCATGCTTATACGTTTTATAGAATCGGGGATATCCAAGGCGATGGTTTTGAATCACCGCATCAATACACGTATCTGGAAACCACGGGTATTGTCACAGCCGATTATCAAAGTGAGAGTAAGAAAGGGTTCTTCCTTCAAGATCCAGAAGGTGACGGTAATCCGGATACCTCTGACGGGATTTTCGTTTACAATCGTTGGACGGATGTGAACGTCGGCGATGAAATTCACTTGGTCGGAAAGGTCAAGGAGTACTACGGTTTGACCGAGGTATACTATGCGCGGACTATCACTATCCTGTCCAGTGACAATTCACTTCCTGACGCGGTTGAGGTCAATCCGCCGTGCGGTGACTATGCATCCGATGTTTACTATGAATCGCTTGAGGGGATGCTTGTTTCGGTTTCAAATATGAAAGTGGTGGCTGGCACAGATCGCTTTAACGAGTTCGCTGGTGTTGTCGAGGATCTAGATGTTGAGCGAGTGTTCCAGGACGACCCTGTTGGCACAGGCGAGCTAATCTTTGTGGATGATGCAGGCGGGTGTCGACTTGAAGTCGAATCCGGTTGGGTGGTTAAGGGTCTATACGGGCCGCTCGATTACACCTTCGACGAGTACAAGATACTGCCAGCTAGGAACATCGAGCTTGAAGTAGTTGAACATGGGCGCAACTTGAAACCAGCTAAGGATTACAAGGCTCTAACGATTGCCACCTACAATATGTACAACTTCTTTGATGACAAATACGTCGCAACGGATTTTGCGAAGCATGCTCACGCCATCCATGATTTCCTGGGTGAACCTGATCTAATTGCAGTGCAAGAAGTAGAGAAGATTGAACTACTTCAGCAACTGGCAGCAACGTGGCCGATTGAAGCTGAATATGAGGCAATCCTCATTAATGGACCGGATGTCCGCGGTATCAATGTTGGTCTGCTTTATCGAACTGATAGAGTTGGGTCGGTTAACTATGCGGAGGCTAGGCAGTACCACACATACTTGGACGATGGCTACGGACCCGGTACAGACCCCAACTATGTTTGCCCAGAGGGAGCAAATCCACTCTTCTCGCGACCACCCTTGGTGGTCAATCTTGAGATTCTGGGGAAGAAAGGAAGCACCTCAGATCTGTGGATGATTATCAATCACTTCAAGTCGAAGGGTGTCTATGAACCATACTATGCGGATCCAGAGCCCCGACGGATCGAACAGGCAGAGTGGGTCAATAGCTTAGTTGACGAGATTGAGGATGGCCATCCAGACGCGAAGGTCGTTGTGATTGGCGATCTAAACGACTTCGTGGATAGCGCGGCATTGGCAGCGCTGACCGCTGGTGGGTTGCATCATCTGAACTATGAGGTAGAAAAAGAAGATCGCTATACCTACATCTACAGGGGTGTATCGGAATGTCTAGACCACATTCTGGTTACACCATCGTTGAAGAAAGCCTTTGATGAGGCCATGGTGATCCACTTTAATCCTGACTTTCCCCATTGGACGTACATCTACGATCGGAGTACTGGGATTCGGAGCTCGGATCATGATGTGCTCATGTGTGTCCTAGAGATATAACCCGATTACGACTAAAGCAGGAAACTACAGGCCAGATAGGCAGCGAGGTTGCTCTCCTGCCCCTCTGGCACCCTTTTTCTTTTGGTGCATGGAAACTATTTTAGGCGAGTTTCATTCTCCGCGAAACACTCGTTTGAGGTAGTCATCTTGAGCAATGAGGAAACCTTTGACATAGTCGTTGTGGGTGCCGGCGTGATTGGAGTGTCAACTGCCTACTACCTGCAGAAAAACAATCCTTCAAAGAAGATACTTCTTGTTGATAGATATTTGGCCGCAGGGCAAGCCAACACAGCCATGAGCGCCGCGGCGGTGCGGAATATGTTCGCATCTTCTACTAATCAACTGCTCACTGACACCTCCATCAAGTATTTCGAGTACGTGCAGAACGAGATTGGCTACGACCTAATGTTCGAAAAAATAGGGTACCTCTGGCTTCTGAGTGAGGAGCAATTCAACCACGAGAGCGTCAAGATTTGGATGAAACGAATGAAGCAGTCCAACATCAGTTGTAAAGTCTATGATAAGAAGCAGCTAAAGGAGCTAATCCCAAATCTCAATGTTGACTTTGCGGGAGATGAGGAAGCTGAGCTGATGAACCTTCAAGAGGTAAGCTATGGCCTCTTTGGAGCAGACTGCGGTGTTCTGGATCCCACACGCCTTGTGGAATACTACCTTGAGGAGTTCATCAAGATCAGCAAAGTGAAACCTCGCTACGGAGTCGACGTTCAGGCCCTCATAGTCGAAGCCAACCCTCCGCTAGAATTGCCTGGCGAGCCGTTTGTATGGCAGAAGAAGCATGTGGTCGGCGTTGAAACCAACAAGGGCGACATAAGGACTAAGACGGTAGTTCTCGCGACTGGAGCTTGGGCCAATGAGCTTCTAGATCCCATAGGGATTGACAGCTTGACGAAGGCGAAGAAGCGTCAGATTTTCGTCCTGCATGCAGAAGACAAGGCGGAGTTGCTCAAAGTACTCAATGCCAAGGGATTCAGTGAGATGGACTCCATCCCGTTCACGATTCTTCCCTCTGCGGGAGTCTATTTCAGACCGCAACACCAAGAGAAAGGATTCTGGATAGGCTGTGGCGACAAGTTCGGTCGGGAGTACAAATACGTGCAGACCGATGAGGACCTTATTCCCG
>DAOVDG010000039.1 GCA_030669595.1 Candidatus Thorarchaeota archaeon | reverse complement strand
GCCTATTGTTCATTCTGAGATACGCGCCACGAATAGAAGTGGCCAGTGGAGGAAGGTGTGGCTTGGATTCAGGGGCATTTCGCGTGTCGGTGGCAAGACCCAGAGTAATATCCACGCAGTGACTCAAGGGGGACGGGTTTCTTATTGTCCCACTGCGGATGAGGCACGAATAGCTGCAACTCCGGAGGAAGGCTGGATTGCCTTCGAAGAACCTGAGAGCGGAGAAGTACTTGGAACGATCTCAGGGGCGAAGAAAGAGCCGACCCTTAGGGCAATGAACATGGGTGAGAAGGCACAGCAGACCATGGTCAGGGGTTGGAAGAAGCTGAAAACCGGAGAGTCCAGAGCGGTTTCGTGCTACTACGTCCTAACATCAACGGTCGAAGACGTGGTCCTGCTCAAGAATCTGCCAGCTCACATCGAATAGGAATTCCCTGCTAGATACGCAGGCGCTTTCCTCTGGCAGCGCACTCAGCCGCCTTGGTGTCTTTTCCTTCCTGCCTGAAGAGTCCTGAAGCTACTTCCCAGGTTCTTCTTGCCGCAGCGATCTCACCCATCTTCTCTAAGATGATTGCTCGATAGTACAGATGGTTCCCGTCGGACGGTTCCACTGAGAATGCAAGATCAAAGTCGTTCAGAGCCTCTTCATATCTTTCCATTGTGAAGTAGACGAGCCCTCGCTGGTGGGCAACCTCTCCATTGTTGGGATCGAGCGCCAATGCAGTGTTGAAGAACTCCAGCGCTGTGCCATTGTCGTTCATTAGCAGATACACTGCGCCACACTTGACCCAGGCAGATGTGCACTCGGGGTCTGCATTGATAGCCTTCTGATACCCCCCTGCAGACTCCTTGTACGACTTCAACATCTTGTGGGAATCGCCTTTCTTAATCCAGAGATTAGGATCATTGAACTTGATTCCGACTGCTTTGTCATAATAGAGTAGGGATCTACCGTACTCGCCTCTCGCATAGAAGACATCACCTAGGGCTCCCAGCGCGTCTGGATTCTCCCCATCCATCCAGAGTGCCTTGTCAAGAGCTTCTATAGCCTTGTCATATTGATTTACCTCAAGGTAGAGGCTTGCCAGCCCCATGAAGGCGGGCATGCAGTTCGGATTTACTTTAAGGGTTTTTCTGAACCAAGTTTCTGCGCCCTGATAGTTGCCAGTCTTCCTGAAGAACACCCCCTTTCCCAGCATTGCCCGGTCGAGGTTTGGCTGAATCTTCAGGGCTTTGGTAAGATTCTTCTGGCACTCTTCGGTTTCACCAAGTTCTAGGTGCGCCATTGCAATGTGAACTAACGCCTTAACATTGTCTGAGTCAATGGACAACGCGGTTTCAAGGCATGTGATTGCATCCTTTGCCTCTCCAGCCATCAAATAGGCTAAGCCCATGTGAATCCAAGACATGGTTTGATTGCTATCCAGACCCAAGGAGATCTCGTAGAGCATTATTGCCCGTGCATAACTGCTCTCTCGGAGATGAATTGTCGCTACTCTGCTCAGGATACCAGGCAATTGCTCGTCGCCCTTTATTGAGTCGAGAGTCTTCTGCATTTCTTTCTCGAGATCGCTGAGGTCCTTGCGGTCCTTTGTCTGAATTGCAACCGGTCGAATTTTCTCGGGTACAACCTCTTCGGGAGCTCCCAGTCTGTCTAGACTGGTCGCGATTCGCGTGAGAAGGTCTTCTCTCTCAACCATCAGACGATGTCCCCAATCCCTTACTAGATTGCTCCTATCTTATCAATCATTGGGATTTCCTGACAGGGCGTGTATGTGCAGGTTTCGCACGCGAGTCGGTGCGCTTCTGATTCGGTTGGCTGTCTAGGCTATTATTTTCACTGGCCGCAGATTAACAACTCGGTGCTCGCCCTCGACACTGTCGTACTCCACCATTCCGACGAGCTCGCCCTCAGCGCCCGGCTGAAGCTCGAACTCAATCTCCACGACATTCATTGCGCCTGCCTCTATCGTGCCTATTGCCTCGCTTCTTATCGAGTCAGTTAGATCCGGAACACCCAGTATCACCTGGACATTCTGCATCGCGTTCTCCGAGCCGTTCCGTATCACTACTCCGAACACAACCTTCCCTTCGCGGATTTTGTACTCTACCGCAACCTCCATGCCCGGTTCCAGACCAGGACTCGCAGGCTCTGCAGTCGTAACAAACTCCTCCACGAAGTACTCTTCGCGTATACGCTTCGTAACAATAGCTAGCCCTATCAGCAGACCCACAATCCCAGCCACAGGCACGACCCAGTGAACCGTTGGCATGAAGTCCACTGCATCCAGAAGGCCATCTCCATCAGAGTCGGCGCTCAGGGGGTTTGAACCATACACGAATATCTCGTCGTAGTCGCTCAGGGTATCTCCATCTGTATCCCAAAGAGTTGGGTCCGTTAGGTAGACGTTGTACTCTGCGCCGTCAGTAAGACCGTCCAAATCTGTATCGTTCGACCTTGGGTTCGTGCCGGATGTGAATATCTCCATGTAATCGCTCAGACCATCCGCGTCCGTATCAGCCCTCGTTGGATTCGTGCCATAGACGATGACTTCTTCATAGTCATTGAGACCGTCAAGGTCTGTGTCTGGCTTCCACGGGTCCACTCCCAGGTCTGCGTACGTTATGACCTCCTCGTAATCATCAAGACCATCCCCATCGGAATCAGCGTTTGTCGCGTTGGTGTGGAATATGTTAATCTCCATCGAGTCGGATAACAAATCTCCATCAGTGTCATTGCTCAATGGGTTCGTCCCGTGCTCGAAGATCTCTGGACCATCCAAGAGGAGATCTCCGTCCGAGTCAGGGTTTAACGGGTCTGTTCCAAGTGCAATCTCGTCCCCATCAATGAGGTCGTCATTATCTGAATCTGGATCAAGCGGCATCGTACCATAGATCCTAAGTTCCTCAAGATTACCAAGTCCGTCATTGTCTGAGTCCCAGTCATCATCAGATATCGTCGGAGAGAACGTGGTGTTCGTTGTTGGGTCTGTCCCGGTCAAGAAGACCTCCTCCCAATCTGTGAGAAGGTCAGAGTCCGTGAAGTTGGAGAGCGGGTCGCAACCGTAGATGTTGACCTCTTCACCATCCTTGAGTCCATCCCCATCCGTATCACTATTCAAGGGATTGGTGTTGAATACGTCGACCTCGTCTCGGTCTGACAACCCATCGCCGTCAGTATCCGTATTCAGAGGGTTAGTGCCGTATACATGCACCTCCTCACCATTTGAGAGCCCGTCGCCATCCTCATCGTCGTTGAGGTCTGAGATTCCGTTGCCATCTGTGTCTTTTTTCCTTGGATCGGTTCTCGTCAGGACACACTCCTCGTAGTTGGTCAGAAGGTCTCTGTCCTCGTCGTCATCGCCATCGAGAATCCCATCGGAATCGGTGTCGTTGAGCCGTGGATTGGTCAGCGTGAGCAGAATCTCATGCAAGTTCGTGAGTCCGTCCTCATCCATATCCCAGTCAGCATCCGACAGTCCAAATGGATTGCTGCTATAGAGGGTCGGGTCTGTTAGTGTCATGTTGACCTCATGATAATCGGTCAAGCCATCCCCATCCGAGTCTCTGTTCCTCGGATTGGTGAACACCAGTCTAAGTTCTTGCTGACCGCTGCCATTGTAGAACGACAGGAAGAAACCATTCACCTCTTGGCCATCAAGGAGAAGATCACCGTCACTGTCTTCCTTCAAGGGGTCTGTGTTGTATACATTCAACTCTTCACCATCTGACAGGCCATCACCATCAGTGTCGTACTGGAGCGGGTCGGTTTCAAAGACCATGATTTCGTCGTAGTCGTTCAGACCATCCATGTCGGTGTCGGTGGAGTTCAGCAGAGTGTGATATATACGGGCTTCTTCACCATCTTCTAAACCGTCGCCATCCGTGTCTCGTTCGTTCGGGTTGCTGAAGTAGTAGAAGAGTTCATCCCAGTCTCCCAGGCCGTCCCCATCCGAATCGACAGCTCGGGGATTGGTCCCACTCACAAACACCTCGTAGTAGTCGGAGAGAGAATCTCCATCAGTGTCGAACAGAGTGCAGTTGGTCTGATACACGTATATCTCATCATAGTTGCTCAGCCCGTCGCCATCCTCGTCATCAAGGTCGTCGTCAATTCCGTCCCCATCTGTGTCTCTGAGGGTTGGATTGGTGTGGCTGTTCCATATCTCATCGTTATCTGCTATGTTGTCGCCATCAGTATCGTCGAGTAACGGATTGGTTCCGTAGACATTCACCTCGTCCCCATCGCTCAATAAATCAAAGTCTGAGTCAGGGTTCTCAGGGTCAGTGCCGAGGAGAATCTCCTCCTTGTCGGTAAGTCCATCTCCGTCACTATCGGCTTCTGTGGGGTCGGTGCCATAGACCTGCCACTCTTCCCAGTCACTCAGTCCATCGCCATCCGTATCATTGCTCAGTGGGTTGGTTCCCAGCTCCAATTCCTGTTTATCATTAATCATATCGTTGTCGGTGTCTATGGAGTTTGGGTCTGTCGAGTACTTGTTGACCTCGTCACCATCTGAGAGCAGGTCACCATCAGAGTCCCAGTTCGTGGGGTCGGTGAGTGAGAAGTATACTTCATAGTAATCACTCAAGCCGTCTGAGTCCGAGTCCGTATTGATTGGGTTGGTGCCGTAGATAATGAATTCCTCATAGTCTGTTAGCCCGTCATCATCGGTATCCATGTCAGTTGGGCTCGAACCTACCAGATTGACTTCCACACCATCCCATAGTCCATCTCCATCGGTATCCGGGTTTGTTGGGTCTGAACCGTAGCCATAGATTTCAACTCCATTCGAAAGGCCATCACCGTCTAGGTCCTCGTAGTAGTCTGAATGCGTCATGTTGGTGGGGTCAGTTCCCAGCAACACAACCTCAACATAATCGTCCAGTCCATCTCCGTCTGTATCCATGAGAGTGCAGTTCGTTCCTGCCTGAACCTCATCGTAGTCATTGAGTCCATCCGCGTCAGTATCCACATTTAATGGGTTCGAACCATAGATGAGGACCTCTGCACCGTCACTCAGTCCATCATCATCAGTATCCCAATCGGCAGGTGATGTTCCGTAGATGTCAATTTCATCACCATTTGTTAGACCATCGTTATCGGTGTCAATCTGATAGTGAGTGTGTGTGCCGTTGTACCATATGTTATTGGGATCAGTCAACGTAAGCAAGACCTCAATGGGATCGGCCAAGCCATCTCCGTCACTATCAGTCAGCAGGGGATTTGTCCCATATTCATTCACTTCTTCACCATCGAGAAGCCCGTCACCGTCCGAATCAGAATTCAGCGGGTCAGTTCCTGCTAACCACTCCTCTCCGTCATCAAGCCCATCAGAATCGGTATCGACCATTAAGGGGTCGGTTTCGCCAACATCCACCACTCCGTTCGCATTAGTATCCTCGCCTGGCTCTCCAGGATTCCAGATGCCATTATCATTCAAATCGTTCCAACCATCGTAGAGGCCATCACCGTCAGTGTCAACATTTGTGGCATTCAGCCCGACATCAATCTCGAGTCCGTCTCGCAGCATATCGCCATCGGTGTCCCAGTTCGTGGCGTTGGTCCCATAAATCCGAATCTCCTCCAGATTCGTCAATCCATCGTGGTCAGCGTCGTCATCACCATCTAGGATACCATCCCCATCGGAGTCATTGTCGAGGGGGTCAGTGAAGACGTACCAGACCTCTTCTGCATCCGTGAGTCCGTCGTTATCGGTGTCGGCGTTGTGTGGATCGGTACCCGCATTGTACTCCTCTAGATTGGTGAGTCCGTCACCGTCTGGGTCCTCTTCCCAGTCGAATATTCCGTCATCATTCGTATCATTACTGAGAGGATTTGTGAAGCTCATTATGACTTCAAACCAGTTGGGTAGCTGGTCCGAGTCGCCGTCATACATGTCATCACGAGGTTGTCCCACGCCATGCGTGTACGCGTTGCTAGCGTTAGTCTGGGTGATGTAGAGCTCCACCCCATTCGATAGTCCATCACCGTCGAAGTCCTCGTCATAGTCACTTATTGTGTCATCATCGCTATCATAGTCGTTGGGGTCCGTGCCTAAGATATTGACCTCATCGCCATCCTTGATACCGTCATCATCAGAATCTGGGTTTCTTGGGTCGGTCTGTGTTGTGTTTATCTCAACCCAGTTATTGAGACCATCAAGGTCCGAGTCCTCTAAATCATCGTTCGTCAGGTCACCATCGGTATCAGCGAGCGTTGGATTGGTCCGAGTGAGATAGATCTCCTCTCCGTTCGACAGGTTGTCACTATCAAAGTCCCAGTCATAGTCGTTGGTGGTATTCGTCGGATCCCACGTGTATGGATTAGTCGGGTCAAACCCGGAGCTGAGGTACTGAACCTCATCATAATCGAGAAGACCATCGCCATCAGTGTCCACCGAGGTTGCATTCGTGCCATATGTAAGGACTTCCAGCCCGTCATCCAGTCCATCTGAGTCGGTATCTGTCAGGGTGGGGTCTGTAAAGTACATAGAAACCTCATCGAAATCGGTCAGACCATCAAGGTCCGTATCATTGCTGTTGGGGTTCGTCATCCAGATATTTACCTCATCCCCATCACTTAGACCATCGCCATCAGAGTCTGGATTAGTTGGATCGGTGCTGTAGATGTTAACCTCCTGGCCGTCATTCAATCCGTCGCCATCAGTATCGGCGGCAGAGGCGTTGGTCCCATACGTGACATACTCAGCATAGTCATCTAGGCCGTCACCGTCAGTATCAATCTTCTTGGGGTCGGAACCAATGATCATTACTTCCTCGTAGTCGGTGAGGCCATCATTGTCTGTGTCGTCGTCGGTGGGGCTGGTCTTCCAGGTCTTCACTTCCTCTCCATCGAGAAGCCCGTCACCGTCTGAATCAGGATTCAGCGGATTAGAACCCACCTCAATCTCCTTCCAGTTGGCGAGGCCATCTGAGTCCTCATCGTCATAGTAGTCCGAAACTCCCCATGGCGGGTTCGTGTCAACATTATTCGGGTCGGTGTGAGTGAGCCGCACTTCCTGGATATTTGTCAGACCATCGCCATCGTTGTCGTCCATAGCGTCATTCAGACCATCCCCATCAGTGTCCACCAAATTGGGATCAGTCCAGGTAATGTTGTTCTCTTCGTAGTCGCTTAGTCCGTCGAGGTCAGTGTCAGCCTGGTTGGGATTCGAACCCAGGTATATCTCTTGCCAATCAGTCAGCAGGTCACCATCAGAGTCAGGATTATTTGGGTCCGTCCCGTGAGTGACAACCTCTGCAAAGTCCGACAGCTTGTCGTCATCAGAGTCTGTGTCGAGTGGGTCCGTTCCGTAGGTGAGCACTTCTTCTCCATCGCTCAATCCGTCATTGTCTGTGTCGGGGTCGTCAACCAGAGTCCCAACGCTGTTCTCGCGGGCATCCGCAAGTCCATCGCCATCCAAGTCGAGCCCGTAGGTCCTCACAAGCCCGCTGTCGTCGCCGATGGCGTACTCATGCTTGCCGTTGTTATCGAGGTCTCCGAAGTCCGTAGCGCCCGAATAGCCAATGAGAAATGTCTGGACGACCTCGTGACCGGTCGAGTTGTAAAGCGCGATTCCACCCTGGTAGCTAACAAGCGCTTGGTTATCGACCGTTCCTCCCACATCGAGGAAGTGAATCTCTGCAACCTCTCCACCCATTGTGTAGTTCCACTGAAGTGAGCCTGAGGTGTTGTAAACGCGCAGTTCGTTCAAAGAAGTTCCAACCGCGAGCTCTTCCTTCGCCCCTGCAACCAATTCATCTACCTCCAACACCGCTATTGCACCATCCACTGAGAGAGAGTACGCCAGCGTGTTATCGTTGTAGTATACATAGACATCACCCAAGCTGGTCCCGAAGACAACTTCCTGTGCAACTGTGCCTGCAAGGTCGCCGATGCCAAGCACACGCACTGCACTTGAGGCCAATCTCTCGAACGCCACAATACCGATACTATTCAGGAGGGTGAATCTGCCATTCTCAGAGCCCGCAAGGACTTCATCAGCGGCGCCGCCAAGGATATCGCCAGCAGCGACGACGCGAACGGGTCCGTTGCTCGTATAGTTCCAGAGCTGGACTGAGTTGGTTTCGTAAGCGTACACACGATTGTCGTCACAGCCAACCACAACCTCATCTTCGTTGTCACCGTCAAGGTCGGCGGCCACAACAGCTCTGACATCATTTCCTAGAACTATGTTGACGAGAACGGTTTGATCAGCGGCGATGACCTTGAAGCCTTCGGTTGTTCCCACGAGCAATTCCATAGGTGTGCCAGCATCAACAGCGATAGGCGCCAGCACATGCGGGGTTATCCCAAGATCTGCCTGCCAGAGCAATGTTCCGTCATCATCAAAGAGGTACAGTGAGCCATTTGCCGTCAGTACCGCCACTTCATCATTTGCGTCCGAATCGAAGTTATCGACCACAAGATCGATGACCTGTGCTCCAGTCGTGTTGGTCCAAGCTTCAGCCACTTCGAATTCTGCGATATCAGAGAGGTGCAGCGGCATCTGTCTGAGTTCAAAGGCAGCCAGATCCATGGAGGTATCCCCTGCAGTGGTTTGCATACCTACTAATGCGCACACGATTACGAGTCCTAGAATCAGATGATATGGTTTCATACCTCAACTTCTCCTGTTTGGTCTTTCTGTCTGAATGGCTTCACCTGGAAGAAATCAAAGAAGTCCGCCTCGACTAGACTAACCTCGTCGAAGGGTATCTTCATTTCGTTAAGCGTTTCAATGAGCGGAACAAGCTCTTGACTTGGATTGTCTACGAAGAGCTTCACTGATTGCCGGCCAACTCTTGCCATGTACTTCACGCCGGGAATCTCCCCGAGAAGATCGAGCATAGCCGGCGACCTGCTGCCAAGAATGACTAGAAGACTCTCACCATGTCCTGGCAGAGTTGAGATGAGTTCATCTGGCGTTCCAAACTGACTCACGAGGCCCTCCTCAAGAAGACATACTCGTGTACAGTAGTCGACAATCTCCAAGTCGTGGCTGATAATCACCATTGTCGTACCGAGCTCATAGTTCAGTCTCTTCAGGTAGTTTAGGGTCTCGTGGCGCAGATGTGCATCGAGCCCTGTAGTTGGTTCATCAAGCAACAGCACTGGTGGGTCGTGAATCATTCCTAAACAGATAGATACTCTCTTGCGTTCACCGCCCGAGAGCTTCTTCACGTGTTTTGTCATCAATTCCTCATCGAAGCCCAGGATTTCGAGGACGTTCCGTGACCGTTTCTCAATCTCCTTGGGTCTAAGTCCGTAGCACCGGCCAAAGAATTGGGCATTCTGAAGAGGCGTGAAATCCCAGTATAGACTGAGATGCTCCAACTGAGGAACATAACCCACAAGCAGGCTGATTAGCTTCCGTTTCTTCGTGACATCGTGGCCTCCCACGTATGCCTTACCACTTGTTGGTCCAATCTGTCCTGTGAGCACTCTGAGAACTGTCGTTTTTCCCGCACCAGAGGCCCCGATGATTCCCAAGACCTCTCTCTTGTCTGCAAAGAATGACACTCCACTCAGAGCGTAGAACTTGCCGAAGGCGACCTTGAGGTCTATGATGTCAATCTCTCTTTCCGGATGGTCGCTCAATTCATACGCCTCCCACCTTGTGGCTGACGTCCCGGAACATCTTCCTTGCCCTTTCGAGATGTTCCATCAGGACTCTGAGTGCTTCCACCTTCTGGACTCGGTCCAAATCCTCTCTTCTGATGAGGTCCTCAATCTGCACGAATGCGGCAAGCATTGTATTGAGCGTGTTATCGATTTGACTCGTGAGAACCGGGTCAACCTCAATTATCCTCATTTGCTTCTTCTTTCTGCGTTTGCTGATATATGCCTGAATCATTACGGCACCAAAGATTCCCATTGATGAGAAAAAGGCAACCTGCACCATGGTAAGAAACTGCCAAGGTTCATCCGTTGTCGTTGGTATATCGGGTTCTATAAAGTAGAAACTGACGCTGGCAAATGTTGGGGCGTAGTCTTCGTCCAAGACCATGAAGATGCCATTGATGCGTCCTGATGACCTCCAGTAACTGGGTAGAAACTGTGATGAATACAGGCCATTCTCGACAGAGCCAGCAATGAAGAATGCGAGGCTCCCATTTGGCAGCTCGAAGATAATCACGACGAATAGGTCGTCTACAGGCTCTCCATTGTAGTCGCTCACATCAAGATTGAGATAGACACTTCTGCCAACAGGATACTCGGTTGTATCCTCAGCAAGGCTAGCCACACAAGTCAGTGTATTCCTTAGGAGATACTCATTTAGATTATCAAGCAGAATGCTATTGTTACACTTCACGAGATTCTTGTTCATGAATATCCTAGAGGACCCAAAGAGCGCTATCTCTGGAAGCGAGTCGTCAAGCAGTATTACTGAATTTCCTCCGATTGTGGCGCATGCTTTTGACTGGTTGTTCAGAATGAATGTACCTTCTCCGAGCCATATCGAGTCCAAGTTCGCACCAATGATTGAACCTGTAATAATCTCGGTTGTGTTTTCCTCGGAATGCTTGCCTGCCATCTCATAACCATACTCTAGCAGAAGTGGATTCAGTCCCGTGAGGTTTACACGATCTTCGTAATCTCCAAAGATGATGAGCTTGCCGCCGCCTGCGGTGAACTCTCTCAGCATCTCTATCTCGGTGGAGTTGAACTCCTTTGTGGGGCCGATGACGAATACAGCTGAGAATTGCGCCAAGAGATCTGCGTTCAGGTCCATGCCGGGCATCTCTACTAAATCGAGCCCGACCTCCCGCATCCTCTTCTTCATCTCTGACAGGCCTGAAAGGGTGGTCATGCGCATCTCAGCAAGCAGGTCGTCTATGGACCCCAAATCCCCAATTCCCATGTCATCTGAGGGTTCCTCTTGCAGCGTCCGAGCCTGTATATCCTCCGCAAGTGGGAAGCTCATGTTTCCTCCCAGATCAGTGCCTAAGCCCCTTCCCATGCCGCCCATGTTTCCTCCGAAGCTCAATCCACCGCCGTGCGACGTGTCTAGCACCATCATGGCCCTAGGATATTCTAGGTGTGTATCTAGGGTCACATTGGTGGTCCATCCGTGCTCCGTTTCAATCACATAGTCGCACCAATGGTATCCATCCATCGTTATTGGTGGCACAAGCGTGAACAGTGAGAAGTTGTAGTATCCTATCACATTCTCGCTTGCAGGAAGGCTGGCATTGCCCCAATCGCTGGCATTCCCGTGGTTTGTCACGGTGAGATTGCCCAGTCCGACAGTGGTTGAGAGGGAAATCGTGAAGAGGCCATAGTCTGCAGGGAAGATGAGATTGAATGGAGCATAGGATATGCTCTTCGGGAACACGGATGTAGACGCGATTGGCGATATCACGAATACATCACGAATGAGGAAGTCGTCGAGGATACCCACAGACAGGGTCAACTGAGACGGTGGTTGAGCGAGGAGTGCCACTGCACTCTCGATGCCGCCTGCAACAACCCACGCCTCTGAGTTGATGCCCTCCTCCTCCGGACTCCATTCTGCGGTGACCACTCTTGCGTGGAACGGCTCGACCGCATCAAAGCTATGGAATCTAGTGAACAAAGCACCCTCGTCCTCTTGTGCTTGACCAATGATCAGGGCTCCTACCATGTCAGCTGACTCAACGCCGATGTTCATAATCACCGCACGAGACTGGTAGTACTCACCTACTTGGGTAATCCGGGGCATGTCCGCTTCGACAACAATCAGGTCGCCTTGGCTCACCACTTGTCCTGCGGGTGTTCTAATCCACATCTCTTCAATGGAAGCATCAAGCACTGTACGGTTCTCACCGAAACCCATTGCTATTGTGACGTTTGCAGGCTCGTTGGGGGCTATGGCTCCAAAGTGCCATTTCATGCCCAGCCCAACGGAGCCATCAAAGGTCGTGGAGCCAGTCAGATTATCATCGGAAACGTGTGATGCAATGTCGGACGAGTTTCCGACTTCAAAGGCGTCCAGAGGTCGGCTAGAGTTAATCCCGAAGTAGAAGTCGCGATAGTCCTCTGAGATGCCGTATGCGAAAATCTGTTGGTTTCCCAGTGCGAATTTTCCGTGGTCATCACTGCCATCTAGGAAGATATCTAGCGAGTATGCTAAGAATAGGCTAACATTGGCAAGCGGTTGTTCGCCCAGATTGAGAATGAACGGCGTCACTCGGTAGGCGGTCAGCGGCAGTGATGAAACAGTAGTCAGGTTGTAGGACTCAACGAGTAAGGTCACATAGACCTTGTCGTCGTACGACATGATTCCAATCCACCTATTGTATCCTTCATCTCCCTCTGCCATGACAACTTGATGCATCTCTCTCTTGACGTCGAACATCATAAGGTTCGTCGGGTCCATGTTGTTCCATCGCAGTGAAAACATGCCCATCAGCAAGTGGATGTTCATACCCTCGGTCCCACGTTGGTCCATTGCAACAACAGTTGTTCCGTAGCTGCTCATCATGAGACTTGTTGATGCGTTATTACCAGCGGAATTCAGGATGCCAAGTGCGATGAGAGGAAGGCCCGTGGTCCGTAGGTGGGGGTCGATTGGTTCTTGCCTTATGCTGAGGTAGCTAAATGCAGCTTCTAGGTTGAGGAGTCCTGCACCAGCGTCATTGGCTCCGAAGTTCACCGGCGTGGCTGTGTCTCTAAGTACATTGGCTAAGGCAATTGGCGTAGCCCTGTCGAACGCCTGCATCAGGATGGCAGCCGCTCCTGCGGCGATTGCGGCTGATGCTGCTGTGGAGTCTGCAATGATATAGTTGTCATCAAGGTCTTCACCCAGAGCACCTCCCATGAGACCTCCGAGCCCCCCGAGATATCCCATATCGCCCAAGCTGAAGGACCCCAAACCGGCTATGCCAGATAGGCCCGCTCCGTGTTTAGCTCCGATAATGCCCATGCCGGGGGCGACAATATCTGGTTTGGTGAGCATTTCCAGTGATGGACCCCTACCCGAGAAGGCTGGCACTTCTTGCTTCTGCAAGTCGAATGCTCCAACAGTGAAAGAGGCAGCTGAGCCTCCAGGGGACATAATGGTAAGATAGTCCGGTCCGTCATCTCCGGCCGCGGCTACAACAAACACACCCTTCTCCGCTGCGGCTTTCACAGCCATGGCGACTGCGTCTCCAGGTGCCCCGAAGGTGTTGAAGGGGAGTAGTATGATATCGGCACCATGACTACAGGCCCATTCAATTCCTGCAACAATCCAGCTGGGGACCGCCAAGAGACCTCCGAACGTCACTTTCGCTGATAGGAGGGTGGCCCCAGGAGCAATGCCAGCGTAGAGCCCATCCGAGCTGTTACCCGTACCTGCGGCTACTGATGCTGCATAAGTGCCATGTCCCATGATGTCAAACGGAAGTGCATCAATTTCTGTAAATGAAGCGAAGGCAGTGACTTTCATGTCAGCCGTCGAGCTATTGTCATCGAAATCATCAAGGTCTGGGTGCATGAAATCGATTCCGGTATCAAGTACGGCAATTACGATTCCTGACCCATTGTAACCCTGTTCCCAGAGGTTTCTCGCCCCTATTGCATCAACAGGTGACGCGTATTCATCAATAGCCAGATAGCCGGCAGAGGTCTGATGGTCCGGCGCATCGATTGGCCGGGGTTCATTGGACCAGATATTCTTGATGAAACTGCTCCGTGCTAGTTCGATGATTGCACTTCCCACAAGCTTCACGCGAAGCATGTTCATTGCGTCGAACTGCTCGACAATCTCAGCGCGTTTGTCGAGAATAGAGATGGCGCTTCGTGCCTTGTGCTCCGCTGCGTCATCGAATCTTACCAATAGGTCAATCTGTTCGTCGGTGTCTAATCTGTCCAACAGTGACTGATCAATCTTGGTGAAGGGTGAGATTTCCTCGGTTTCAGCCAATGGAATTGATAGAGCTGCCGCGGGCGAGCTGAGCAAGATCATCAGAAGTACCATGACTGCCAAAGGCCTCATAGTATCCATGCTGCTCGTCCTCATCAACACTAGCATATCCCCTCACTTCTCGATTTTCCCTGTAATTAGGCCTCTTGTGATAGCGATGTAGTAGTCGACCATGTCTGCGACCGCCTTGGTCTTGACAATCTTAATCGCGATTTTCTTTTCCTTCAATGCAGTCGCGCATCTTTCGGCGATAATCTGCAGAGGCTCGTCTGTGAAGATTTTTAGCAGTTCTCCGCGCTGAAGTACGAACCTGACTCCTGTGATATCTTCAAGCACTTTCCGCGCACGGGGGTCGACTTCCTCAAGCACGATTCCAACGCTGAACCCTCTTGATGGCATTGTTTCCTTGAGGCTTGCTGGAGTGCCAAATGCAACCAGGCTCTTCCCGCGCATGAAGACTGCAACCTTGTCACAGAACTCTGCCTCAGATGGATAGTGTGTGACGACTACAATGGAAGTTCCGTACTCTTGGTTGATGTAGGTCAGGTAGTTCCAGAGCTCGCTACGATTATCTGGATCCAGCCCACTGGTTGGCTCATCCATAAGGAGCACTTTGGGTCGGTGGGCAAGAGCTATTGCAATGGATGCTCTCCTCTGCTGCCCCCCACTGAGCTCTTTAGTCGCATTGTTGCCCTTTTCGAGAATGTCGAAGTCCCTTAAAAGATCCTTTCCCCTCTGTATAAGCTGCCATTCAGGAATGTCATACTGCTTGCCGAATGCGATAATGTTCTCAAGCGGAGTAAAGGTTTCATACATGTAGTCAAGGTCTTGCGGACAGTATCCGAAGAAGTGACGGACCTTCCTCGTCTGTTTCGAGTCTATTCCTGCTATTCTGGCTACTCCTGTGCTTGGAATGTCACCGATTAGCGCCTTGATAGTGGTCGTCTTTCCGGCACCAGATTCGCCTATAATTGCCAGCATTTCGCCCTCTTGAATAGAGAAGGAGACGTTTTCAATCAGTCTCTTGCCGCCGCGAACTGTGACTGTTAAATTGCGCGTAGACAGCACATCCCTGTAGGCTGGGGCTTCCTTCCAAGCAAATGGCTGGACGTAGACCTTATCTGCGAGTATCGTCAGATTAGGATTCGTACTCGGACCAATGAGAAGCTGCGGCGCCGCGATAGTGAATATCTTTGGATCTCCCACAGAATCTTCCGGCTCGACCCGGACTTCAAGGAAACCTTCAAGCAGGATGGGTGCTGGCTTCAAAGAGGAACCGACAAGGTTTCCCCTAATTAGTATCGGCAATCTGTCGGAGGCTCTTCTCCCCCATACGGTGCAAGAAACCTGGCGGCTCTGCTTCATCTTCTCTAGGGCCTTCACTGCTTGCTGAAGGTCGCGTCCATCGTAGTAGAGGTCATCATCCAGGTTTCTCTTCAGGTAGTTCTGCAAGGTGATTTGGGCGGCGGCAACATCTTCATGTGTAGCGCCCTCGCCTCCTACGGTCAGAACCGTGTCCAAATTTCCAATCTTCTTTCGGCGGAGGTCCTCTTCAACAAGCACTGCAATACGTCGAGTCAATACTCCTTTCCGAAACTTCAGTACCCTGCCCTTGAAGCGCACTTCTTTTCCCGTTGCGTTAAGTACGCCTTGCATGTCACAGTGCAACTCCCTATCATGTCTATCGATGCACCAATTAATCGCCTCTCCCATTCTAGATCCTGAGAAATAGGCCTCTTCCACAAACGAGGGCATTTCTCTAGGTGGGGCGGGCGCACTACCTGTTTTGGGTTCCATGGCTTGTTTCTCCTCCATTAGGCAAGGGTTGGCTTCTTCGAGAAGACGAACGTGGCAGCTAGAATCGCAAGCACCGAAAAGCCAACGAGCTTGGCAATCGGAATCAACACGTCGAAGAGATTCAGTCCTTTGAAGGCCGTATCAATCAACACTTTCATGCCTTGGTTCATAGGTAGAAAGTCATCTAGTATACCCACGTCGATGAAGAATCCTGACAGTATTAGCGTGCCAAACATCAAGAACAGGAACATCTGGTTTGCCTGAAGACGGGACGATGAGAGAGATGAGATTAGGATTCCAGTGGATGATCCCGTTAGCGATGTTAGGCTCATGATGAGCACTAGGATTGCGAACTCTGTATTCAGCGTCAAGTTGAATGCAATGACCCAGAGCGAAACGAGCAATAGTGATTGAAAGAAGCCAATTATGACGTAAGAAATCACTTTGGAAATGACAACCTCAAACCTGCTGGTTGGTGTAAGCAGCATTCTTCGCAGAGGTATGTCACCAACAATGGACTGAGCAGAAGTCATCGCGATGCCAAGGTAACTTGAGAAAATTACTATAAAACCACCAAAGACGATTTCCACGTATCCTCCCGTTGGCATGAACTCAATCATCATGGCGGGGAACACTTCTGATTCAATCCAGAGATGCATTGCCCGGAACATAACGGATGCCCCCTGAACTACTCCCATTATTGTCGACTGTTCAATGAAATCGGTAGCGTCCACATGGATAGTGACATAGGTTGGCTCATTCAGAGTCAGGTTTCTCTCGAACCCATCCGGAATCACAACGTAGCCCATGATTTCCTTATCGTACATGTCTTGGTACGCGTCTGCCTCATTCGTGTAGAGAATCAACTGCTCGACGAGTTCCTCCAGATAGCCTGTGAAGTTCTCTGATAGGTCCTCTCCCTCATAGGTCCGAGTAGTGTCATGGTCAATTAGACCGAGGATTGTACCTCCCGTGAGTTCCTCCATGTCTTCAGTATCTCCGATATCTCCACCGCCCATTCTCATTCCTGATAGACCGCTTTCCTGGGTGACGTAATAGAGTATCCCGATTGATGCTGCAGGTAGTAGAAATATCAAGAAGAGAGCAACTCTGTCCTTCACTATGAGCCGCAGCTCCTTCGCTATCATGTTTCGAACCCGTCGCGAAGGCTTAGTGAAGACCTCAGCCATGTTATGCTCCCTCATTTTGCGCGTTTTGAAAGATTGAACAAACTAACGCGGTACTTGTGGTGCTGCTTAGCATCAACGATTTGTTATAGGCTTTTAGCGTTTACTACCTCTATTGTCTTCTTAGGCTCTTGTTCTCAGATAAGTCCGTTCAGACGACAGTAGAAAGCGCGATGATGTGAATATGCACATGATTCATTAATAGCGAAATCGGTTGCATGTTCAGCAAGCTATTGCTGGCTGCTACTCCCTTGGAAACGCTGCTGTGAGGTCAACCATCTTGGAAACTGTTGTAAGCGAGAGTCTAGAACGATTTAGAAGGGTCGCGAAGTACAACAGAGTAGCCATCCCCGAAGCGGGAATGCTTACTCCCAGAGAAGAGATTGCATCTCTCCAAGATGCTCTGAATGGTCGGGTCTATGCCAGAGCCGAGAAATGGATGCTTCCAAACTGGGCGATTCTCTCTCTCAGAAAAGCAGATCCAGACGAGGTTGAGGAGTCAGGTCTGCCCAATGATGGCTATCGAAACTGGGGTTTGGTCGGTTCACCCGGGGCCAAGAGCTTTGGCGTGACGGATACCTGTGGACTAGTCACAGCGATTCCAGAATGTGGATCAATTGATTTCTGGCCGCAAGGAGCAGAAGGAATAGCATTCCCTGCATTGGCCGAGCATGATGGCCCAAGACTCAATTTACTATCCTCACAGGACCAGCTGTACGAATGGGAGATGACGACAGGACCAGTGACCTTCTCTCGAATGGTCTATTATGTCAGTGAAGGCGACAACG
>DAOVDG010000141.1 GCA_030669595.1 Candidatus Thorarchaeota archaeon | reverse complement strand
AGTAACAGCTGTGAAACATGAATTCACTCTCGTGATTTTCAACTTGGATTAAAAGCGTTTTACACAAGGGAGTGCTCTGGTACTCCCCATCTCCATCCTGAACTTCGAACTTCCATGGTACATGGACCTGACTGAGGGGAGATTCGGTATCGAGTATCTAATCAGATCGCTTCTCTTCGACCAGTCATGAACCTAGTTGTTGGCTGTTTTGGCGTTTAGGAGTTGTATCGTCTAACGTATGAATGCATCGCGTTAAGTGACGCACAAAGTTTGATGAGATGAAACCAGATTCTCTATTAGCTTCAACTCTTCCTTTTCTTGTCGTAGGCTTCCCATGAATCGGCCGCTGCGGCTGCGCCCTTTGATCTCAGTTCCTTGAGAACGTGCTCTCGAATCTCTGAACTCTTCATTGTTGCTTCTGAGCGTTCAGAGAGCGAACTTGCGATCTCGCGTGCAACTTCGTAGGGAGCACCGCTCTTGACAGCACTCACAACAACCTTCTCAGACATGTATACCTCGGTTGATCCATCTCTCTTTTTGATTTCCATAAGTCCCATCTTCTTGAGTAGAAATTGATGATATAAGGCTCGTCCAATACATACCAAAGTTCTCAGATAAACAATTGGTCGCCTATTGCAGGGAACAAAATGCGATAAAACCGCTGAAGAAACCGATGATTTTGCTAACAGGACCTGACCCTCATCAAGAGGCGTTTCGTTTCTTCCGTCGTGCCTCAAAGCGGTCGTCAAATCGTCGAGTAGACTTCTCTTTCTCTCTCTGAGCCTTTGCCGCCTTCTTCTGGCGCGCGCAGTTGATTCTTGCCGCCCGTCCAAGATTCCTGACTCGCTCAACCTCTTTATCGTTGCCCCGCTTCCGGTATAGCTTGCGAGCGTGATCCCACGCCTTGAAAGCGGAACAGAAGTCACCAAGACGCGCGTATGTTACGGCTTGTGCATCGAAGATATCGGGATCTCTCTTTGAGAGTGCTGTGACTCGGTTCCACGCGACGGAGGCTTCCTCCCATTCCTCCAGTTCCATGTGCATGAATCCCAAGTTTCGCCACGCAGAAAGATGGCTCTTCTTTCTTATCGTGGCCCTCTTGAAATGCGTTATCGCATCGCGCGGACTGCCCGACCTGTACGAGACCATTCCCAATGTGTTCTCTATGGAGGCATCATGCGGATCTATCTGTGCTGCCTTCTTCAACGCCTTCACTGCTGACTTGTGTTTCCCAGCACGAAGATTTACATCCCCAAGGATTTTCCAAGACTCGATGTCATCAGGCGCCAATTTCGTCGCAGTTTGCACCGACTTAATTGCTTCTTTCCACTTCTCCATCATTGAGAGGGCAATAGCGCGATGAATGAGAGCAGGCACAAGATTCGGGTCCAGCTGTAGAGCCTTGTCATAGTTACCGACGGCAGAACCGAACTGGCCCCCCTCAAGAGTTATGTCGCCCATTCGCATCCAGATACGCCACTCTTTGGGGTTTAGTTTCACGAGCGCCTTGTAACATGCCATCTCCTCGTCGGTTCTCCCCAAGGCCCGGAGAGCAGAGGCCTTGTCATATAGAGCCATACCATTCTCCGGCTCAATCCTTAGTGCACGGTCAAGTGACTTCAGTGCCTCGTGCGCCTTGTCAGGGCCTATAGCCAGCAACACACGGCCTCTATTGACATATGCCTCTGTCAGATTAGGATTCAAGCGAATGGCTCGATCAAGACTCCGAAGAGCGTCTCCGAACGACTCCATCTTCGCTAGAAGGACTCCCTTACTGTTCCAAGCTGATGCATCATCTGGATTCGCCTCTAGATGTGCATCTACTGCTTGGAGAGACTCTTCAAACGAAGGCATTGAAACCATGATAGATTCTAGGTGTATGCAGAAAAAGGTTCAGCTGATGACCAAGCTTTCACCCATAACGATAAAGGTGTGTAACTGACCTGCGTCAACCATGAGGCCAAGCTGGCTTGTGACCGTGTTCCTGTTGTTTGTAGTCATACTTGCCACGGTGGCACCCGGATCGGCACAGCAAACCCATACACTGGAATGGGGTGTGGAGGTCGGAGAGGAGTTCACTTACGTACTGCAAAGGAAACTGGTTGATGCCGCATGGGAGCAAAATATGAATAATCTGATTCCGTTTCTCTCCCATCTTGACGAAGGGCAGAAAATATTCGCATCCGTTGAGGCGCTCGACGAGATACCAACGGAGGTTAACCCTAGCGACCTGCCCACATCTCGTTGGACCTTGGTCAGAGAGAACGATTCAGTCGTCATCTCCACCGTCGCCAGCGGGTTTGCATTCCCGATTGGGGACTGGGATGTCCTTGGTGAAGCATTCAATGTTACTGGAATTGCAGGAATGACACTGATTGACACTAACGAGGAATGGGGAACAATCCTGTCAGGCCCCTTGGAGGGAAGCTCGTATACTGATATCTACCATGAGCAGAGATACGAGAAGGAGAACGGCACTCAAGTATATCTGCGTTGGACAATCAGCTATGCAGGTAACAGAGTAGTTGACGTTGTCTTCGTCCAGTGGCATCCAGGCATGCCAACAATCCTTCCGGCAGAGCTGGAGATAACAACAATTCTTCTTGCTGGACTCGGAGTTGCGATTGCTATCATTGTGGGAGTACTCGTTTACAAGAAAGCCAAGAGCCGGAAGTCCCTGATGCAGAAGCTTGGTGAGTAGACTGGCTGTTAGTCAGATTGCAGTTCAGAAAAGCGTTGAATGCATAGGTATCTTCGTTAAGGAATAATTCCGGTGATTGCCATGAAATCAGAATCCGAAGAGATCAGGAGAGTGAAATGTAGAGGTGACGACAGCATCACTAGTTTCAGTGTGGGTGAAGAGTTCCGCTACAGGTTTCATCGACACGGGTCGGTCGGCGAAGACGCCACATTTGAGATAGGATACGCCGGGATTATATCACACGAGAGAACTGAAACAGAGTACTTGCACCCTGAAAAGATGAAACCGGGGATGTCCGGAGGCGACGCAGAGAGGGGGATGTGGTACTTCAAGGCGATTGCGCCGGGTGCTACTACTCTAACGATTCTTATGATGTTCCGTGGGGAAATAGAGAGTCGTTGCGTTATGAAATTGGAAGTCGAGTGAAACCACTCCGATCTATTCAGCGTAGGGATTTGCTACCCCAGATGAAAGCGTAACCCGGTGCGTATTCCAGACGCTCTCCTGCAGCGTACGTAGCTCGCAGTTCCTTCAGCCCTTCTTGATAATCTGCCTCGCTGATTTTGTGAAGCATCGAGTATCCTTTCTTCTCAACCGTTTCCAAGTACTCATTTCCGAGAGGAACTCGTGCGAAGGTGAACGGCTTCGAGCGGACATTGATGAAACCAGCCGCTCGTAGGTGTTTCTTAGCTACTTCGATATTGGGGTACCGGCCCTTGTCAATCTCAGCTGTAGATGGGAAGAATCGCGTGGTCATACGGTGGTCTATCTGATCGTGAGATTGTGTGACAATGCAGAATTTACCACTTGCTTGCAGCACACGAAATGTTTCGCTTATCACCGGAGGAACGTCTGCCAAGTGATGAAGAACCTCTGTCATGAATACCAGATCAAAGGTCCTATTTTCGAACGCTAGATGGTTGGCTGAAGCGCGAGCGAGATGGATCTCAGGTGCCTTATTCTTGGCCTCGTGTAGCATGCCGGATGAGAGGTCAATCCCCACTACTCGGGCGTGTGTAGTCCGAGAAACAAGGAGCGTGTTGTTTGCTGTGCCACATCCGATATCCAGGATAATCGAGTTCCGGCCTAGGAGTACTTCGCTCAGTATCTGGTGCATCATCTCTGGGTCACCTGTCCGAACCTGATCGTAGACCTCGGCTGCCTTGTCATAATCGACATTCTTGGTTCCAGCGAGGTCTGTTCTTCGTGACATACTGCATTACAGCTCCAGGAATGACTCGGATCTGCAGAAGCCTCAATCTTGCGTATTACATCTTGTGGCGGATGAACAATAGGGATATTTGACGTGCAGTAGCGCATTCCCAACCATGCGAAGTACCTATAAGCAACGCCCATTTCTGACCGCCCCATTAAGCATGAAATAACATGCAGAGGTAGTTCAAGATGCACTTCGAAGAGTCTGACGAAGAAAAGATGTTCCGCGAGATGGTGCGTGACTTTGCCCAAAAGTACGTCGCCCCCGCTTGGCGGGACTATGACAAGAGCCACGAGATTCCCCGTGATCTCATCAAGAAGATGGCCGAGCATAACCTCTGGGCACCTACGGTCGCAGAGGAATATGGTGGAGCAGGCATTTCCATGACCATGGCATGCATTGCAGCAGAGGAACTGGCCAGAGCAGACCTCTCAATTGCGCTGCCAGTCATGTACTTGGTCGAGGCCTCATGGGCGTTTATTTATGACGTGTACGGCACTCACGAGTCAAAGAGCGAGATCCTGCCAAGAGTCACCAAGGGTGACCTGTTCTTCGGCATTGCCACAACTGAGCCAACCGGAGGCTCTGACCTCGTTAATGTGACAAAGACAATTATCAAGCCAAAGGGCGATGGCTTTGTTGTTAACGGTGAGAAGGTCTACATCAGCGGCGTCGCTGAGTCGGAGAAGTACGGCGGTGTCTACTGGGCCCTTGGTAAGGAGGACCCGAAGGGCGACCATAAGTCCTTCACAGCATTCGTACTCCCCCTCAACATGGGCGACGGCCTCCATCCGGGCATCACCACCACGCTGTTCGAAGACATGGGTAGGATGGGTGTTTCCACTGGCGGCTTCAATATGGAGAACGTCGAGATTCCCAAGCACTACATCATCGGTGAGCGCGGTAGAGGATTCTATCTGGCGATGGCCGGATTTTCAGCAGCCCGCTTACTCATAGCTGCAACATGCCTGGGCTCAGCCATGGCAAGCCTTGATATCGGCATTGACTACGTGAAGCAGCGCAGGCAGTTTGGCAGGGCACTCGCCGCATTCGAAGGTATCCAGTTCGAGGGCGTAAAGTCATGGATGGCACTTCAGGCAGACAAGTTGCTGACATACAAAGCCGCCTATATGATGGATCAACACTATCGTGAGAAGAATCCCAAGTACTCACAGCTGGATATAGCTCAATGGACGGCGGCTGCGAAGTATAGAGCTCCGCATGACGCATTAGAAGCTATTGTTACAAGCCAAACTTGGCATGGGGCATTCGGATA
>DAOVDG010000149.1 GCA_030669595.1 Candidatus Thorarchaeota archaeon | reverse complement strand
TAGGCAATTACGCTATTCCGGTTTGTCGAGCAATCTAATCTTTCGAACAGTCTTCCCCTTTGATGAATGAGGTGTTCTCAGAACTGTATCATTCTGCTTTTCGATTTCCCTGGCTTCATCTGCCAACGATGCCGCCGCCCGAAGCATCTCATGTCCTGCGGCGGCCATCGGAATATAGACGCTAGCGTCCTTAACCACGAAGCACGCTTTGGTCGTGAGGACGGAAACCGCTTCTGTGATCTTGAACGCAGCGTACGCCTTGGCACGTGCATTGGAGTTGGCGAATCCAGCATGTTCAATGGCTTTGTCAGCAGTAACGACTAGCTCGGGCATCTCTGGTGTCTTGCCTTCCTTGATTTGAGCAATGACACTGTCAATCTTATCTTGCAGTAGGCGAATCACACCCGTAATGGATAGAACTTTGATGATGTCTGCGTTGAAGATTGCCATCTCTGTTGGATCGAGGAATTCCCTGCGGGCTCCTATCATCGAGTCCACAGGCAGTATGATGAATCCCTGTCCCTCAGTCGTGATCTTGACTTTCTTGCCATCCTTGTCTTTCTTAAAGAACGCCTTCTTGCTAGGGCCATCTGATACGGTTATCGTTGGCAATCTTGCTTCAGTCAACAGGGTCCTAGACTTAGTCGGACCTGGCAAAGCTGCGTTTGGACTTACTGATAGCACGAGGTGTGGTGCGTAGTCGACTATGGACTGTGTTGGGCCTGCGCAGGAGTTCTCGTCAAGCTTTGCACCGCTTGAGAACGCACGGACTTCGATGTCCTTTCTATCCGCTCTTTCGTCTAGTATGAGATCAAGTAGAGGCGCCGCACCAATGCATCCAAATTTCAAAACTCCGATTCTGCACAAGTTGTCGGACATGGGGAGTCTCCGACTGGTAAGACGTCAGCAATCCGGCCAAATGTCTTGTGGTTTCTTCAAACCCT
Organism: Candidatus Thorarchaeota archaeon; assembly: GCA_030669595.1. Lineage (GTDB taxonomy): Archaea > Asgardarchaeota > Thorarchaeia > Thorarchaeales > Thorarchaeaceae > WTCK01. Next base: position 3,745 of record DAOVDG010000149.1, on the reverse strand, counting down.
ATTCAGATAGGTGTCTAGGATAGTAAGCAAGACCCGTGCCACCTAGAAGATCAATGCCTTTCAGACGCTTCCCGCACACATTGCAAGACAATGATATCTTTGGCTCGCTGGATGCGGTTCCACATTTGTTGCATAGGGGTTCAACATCCATGACTGCTAGCTCATCAACCTTGATGGGTGTTTTACAATGTTGACACAATACCTCTGATAAATCATCAACAATTACCGTCTGGAATTGCTCACTGCATTGAGGGCAATACGCAGTATAGACCTTATGTAGGTCACTAGAATCACACTTCGGGCAGAGGAGATTCACATTGACCTCGGAGCTTCCACATTGAGTGCATTCGATTCTTCTGCCGAATGTCTTTGGAACAATAACGCCCTCATTGTCCAAATCTTTTAGCTTGCGCGTAACTTCTTCAACATCTTGACCAAGGTAATCTGCGGCCTCTGGATACCTGATGATTCCCCTCATGACATGCTTTGGTTTGATTGCAATCAATCTACCTTTGACCATGTCTTTTACCATTCTCTGAATCCCTGAATCGGAAAGAAGCTCTTTTCCACGCGTTTCTTGCAGGAGTTCCTTAAGCCGCTCATAAGCGTGTCTTATCTCGTTGTCCCAGTCTTCCGCATTGAAGTTGATTTCGCTCACCAGACGTACTAGATTCCGCTCGACAACGAGCGGGTCATCATCATCATCAAGGAGGACGGCGATACAGTTCGGTGTTTCCAAGTAAGAAACAACAAGTCCTCTCTTCATTTTGGTGTAGCCGAGCTGAGCTTCCTGGTTCACTCCATGTCCCATGAAGATGACTAACGCTTCCTCGCCCGTTAGTTCCTCTTCTTCGGGATATGCCCTGCCCACCATTGGTCCGAGAGTATTGTCCCACCAAATGGAAAAAATCGTTTTAGGCATTGTTTGGGCTCCTTTCTCGAGTCGCTAGTCGAGTGGCCGTGAGTTCCCTGATATGACCTTTCTTAATAGGCTTCGGTTGACGAACCGTTGCACTCTCAGCACTGGTTCAAGTCTTTCTTTACCGAAGGGTATAAATCCGTACTGAATGGTCCGACCGGTCACGAGAGCAGCTAAGGCAACTCAAGGATGTCAAATCTATGGTTTCACGACGTAAGCGTCATTTGTTTGTTGCATCGATCTTCGCATGGCTAATGCTCTCTGTGTTTGTAGTTGAAGTTATGACGCCTGCATTATCTGAAACCGCCCAAGACAATAGTTTCATGCTTGCAGCTCCAACCATTACTAGTCCATCTGATATGGAGTTTGAGAATGGCACACAAGGTGAGTGGGTCACTTGGAACGCAACTGATGCGGAGCCGAAAAACTACACGGTGACTCGTGATAGTGATGTCTATAGTTCAGGCTCCTGGGACGGATCCGATATCAAAGTCAACCTTAACCACTTGTCATCCGATGAGCTGGCCCATACTCTTCCCGTCACTTTCATCTTTAGATGCACAGTCTTCAATATGCAGAACGAGTCCGTGCACGACGAAGTTCAGGTTAGACTGATTGCTGACGAGTCCTCTCCCATCATCGAGGCTGTTATGTGGGGCAACGAAACCTTAGTGTTTAACTCGACGTTAGGCAGCTACGAGGCATTCTACGAAGAAGGCAGTTTTGATCACGAGATAACTTGGAATATTACCGAATCCAATCCTGACGCTTTCAACATCACTCGACTATCAAACTACCCCGCAGACAACCACACAGTGATAGAGGCGGGAGACTGGGATGGCGACAACATAGCACTCAACGTGGATGGGTTGAATTCAACTCACTGGTACTTGTTCACTCTCTACTTGAACGACACTCTAGGGCATAACGTGACAAGTCTGGTTAACGTAACGGTTTACGCAGACATCACTGCTCCCACCATTGATTCACCAGACGCTATATTGTACGAATTCGGGGCAGAACCGTACTACATCAAATGGAATGTGTACGACTCCAATCCGGAGAACTACACAGTCATCGTGACTATCCTTTACAATGACACTTCGTATGGTGATCCTCTTGCGGTCCATGGTCCTGCGAACATAACTCAGGATGAATGGACCCTTACAGATCCAGAAGGTGACGATGTCGTCATCCCGGTACATGACCTCTACCTTGGAAACTACACCTACACAATAAAGCTGTTCGATGCCTTTGGACGGAATGCAACAGATTCTGTCAACGTCACAGTGTACAGGGATGTTAGGGCTCCTGTCATCAATGCGACCGGGGATCTAACTTACGAGGAAGGCTACACAGGCAACTACCTGAACTGGTCTGCGGAAGAGAACAGCCCCCGGATGTACAACCTGACTCGTGATGGCGAGGTCATCATGAATGGCACATGGAGCGGCCAGAACCTCAGTCTTGTCATTGACGGGATGGATGTAGGCATCTTTGTTTACAATATGTCATTCACCGATTACTTCAATCAGACCTCCTATGTAATTATCACGGTGCAAGTGATCCCTGACATTCATCTGCCTGCTGTCGCGGCGATTAGAGTGATACAGTCCTACTCCTCGGAGACGTGGAACAACGTCGAAATTCAAGCATTCATCTGGGATTTGAATGGCATCCTCAACATAACACTGGAATGGGGAACAGACCCCAGCAATCCTGCGCACTCCTCGATGGATTCTTTGGGTGAGAACCTTTTCATTTCATCTCTTGGTGAATACCCTCACGGTTTCGTCGTGTGGTATAGAATCACTGTCCAGGACAACTCCTCGGTACAGAATGTCAAGAGCTCGGGATGGTCTTACTTCGAAGTGACGCCGCTAGAGTCTGAAGGAACGCCCGCACTACTATGGGTGGGTTTCTTGATACTGGGGTCTCTCGCTACCATCGTCCTTTTCGTTATCTACTTCAGAACGAAGACAAAGTAACCAGAGACTAAATGCCTAGGAGCGCGAGTATTCTCCTTGGCATTTCATTCCGATTGCTTACAGTGAGCTCAAGAAGCCTGACATCTTTTCTCGCTCGAATCTCATCAAGGAATTTTCCCCGCCGTTGTTGAATAGTCGCTATGACTCTCCGGCTGTCCAAGCAGCGCCGCACTTCATGAGCGAACTCTCTTGAGAAGAGCTCCATCTTTGCAATCTCATCGATGATAATTAGCTTGTCTGACTCCCGAGCGCTGACAAGAGAGGGCACAGCAATCTCTTCAATGTCCTTGATGTTGACAAAGTACCGGCCAAGCCTTGGCCCAGAGCTTAGCCGACAATGCGCGAGAACACCCACTTGACCGGACAGTGCTTCAATTGAAAACCCTACTCTACGTCCACTTTCTCGAATTTCTTTTGACCAGAATCCTCCGGCTTTACTCGGACCCAGTTTCTCCACCACTGCCCTGATGAGTGTGGTCTTGCCAACGCCGGGACGCCCCGTTAGAAGTAGATTCTGCCGCTCATCAAATTCTGATTTGAATTCAGGATGCCGGCTTGACATGTCGTGCTGTCCTCCGACTAGCTAATGGCTTGGGCTGAGTTTGTAGTGGCGAATAGCCTTGGACCGTGCTATTCTCTCAATAATGCGTAGTGATTTCGCTTCCAGCAGATTCGCCTCTATGAGTCCTGCAGCCAGGGTTTCTTGAAAGATGTGCTCCCCTCGAATTGTCCTGATCAGAACGGTCGTCCATCCGTCTTCCGATCCAATGTTACCACAGGAGATGTCTGCATTCTTGCATGTCAAATCCTGACAATAGGAGCACGATTTCGCTGCCAC
>DAOVDG010000031.1 GCA_030669595.1 Candidatus Thorarchaeota archaeon | reverse complement strand
ACTGATGTTCGGTTCCTGCTTCATCGAGGTCTGCTCTGCAGATCTTACTGAATCTGCGACAAGTCCTACGTCCTCTCCACGGGCATTTTGCGTCCCCGGCCAACTGACGGTGACGGTAGAGTCATCCTTGGACTTGGTTCTCGTCCTGGACTGACACTACATGTACAGGTTCTTCTCTGGAGTATATTAACACCTACAAAAAAGGGTCTTCGATTCGCTATTCATCTAAGAGATGTCCAGCTTTGTACAAGTTTTCTGCAGCTGTTACATACCCTTGTTCGGGTTGTACTTCTCCACGACAGACGGCACCTAGATTACCTCCATCGCGAAACCGTAGCGCTTCAACGAAACCGTCTTGCTGCGCTCTTTCTTCAAGCGGCGAGTCCTCTCTTTGTTGGCTCCAGATTCATTGTCGTTATTGCAAAGGGCGCAGGCGCTCTTCGAACTTGATTCTGATTCAGGGATGTCTTGATTCTGTGTCTGCAACTTCTTTTGCACTCTCGTTGACTAAGTTAGCGCGTCTTACATTCGGGGCACAATAGATTGGGAAAAGCAGACAACCCAACACACGAGCGCTAGACCTCAGTGTAAGTCCAATCACGACGCGCGCAATGACTGAAGTTGCACACAGAAGTAGAAGAGCCCTAGAAGACCCTATCAGCACTGGTGCAGGCGTCCACTGTAGAATTCATCATGATAACAATCATTGACTTTCTGCACCTCCATGCTTTCGATTATCCACTTCGCCCCCTCGTTTGTATATAAAATTTGCTTTTCCAGTAGGTTCGGAAATGGTCATGTAACGTCAGTCATGGCTTCATCCGCTTCGTGCGGCGCGGCTTTGACAAAGTGAGTTTCGTCAACGTACGCCCACAAGATGAAGACAGCAATAGCTCCTAACCCCGCGGCCAGCCAGAAGGGAACTACGAAACCGGGAATTATGAAAGGGCCGATTTCAAACACCACCAAGGAGAATATGGCATACAGAACTCCGCCAACCAGAGGACCAACCGTAGCTCCAGCATTGAAAAATGCTTGGATGGTGCCGAATAATTTGCCTCGCAGACGCCAAGGCACAACGTCGGCTTGGATCGCCCTCAGCGCAGGCTGTGATACAGACATTGCAGCCGCTTGAGTGACCCAAGTAGCACCTACTTGTGCGACGTTTGTAGTAAGTGGGATAACTGCAAGACTTGCTTGAGCTCCTAGTGCCCCGTATACGGCTAGCCCTTTGCGACCATGTTTATCGGCATAGCGTCCTGCGGGGATTGAAAAAAGCATTCCAATTGCACCGGCTCCTGAGATGATGAAACCAATGAGGCCAATGTCACTTGTGATTTTGCTCATGATGAACAATTGAAAGACTGGTTGACCAAGACCCATAGCAAGACCATTGGCGAGCGTCATTATGTACAAAGCCCGCATCATTCTGTTGGTCTTCGGGGCCATTTCGGATTCCATCTCCGGCGCGGACGAAACCGATTCCGTTTGTGACGCCTGAGTTACTAACTGCGTTTCCTCCTGCTTGCCCGGCGCGGTTTCTGTTAGTAGGACAGCTGTGAGAATGGCCGCAGGCAGGACAATTAGAGCGGCAATGAAGTAGGGAACACGGAAGACATCAGGAACTGGAAGCAGAAGGGTGTCTCTGCTGAAGTTGTAAAGTAGCCCGCCAAGGCCTGGGCCTACAATGAACCCGACATTTGATACCATCATATAGAGGCCGAGTCCCTCAGCTCGACGCTTCGGGCCAACGATATCCATCAGAGCAGCTTCAGCCACGGGCCAGACCATAGCGGAAACCACACCTTGCAATGCACGGATAAGCAACAAATGGATCCAGCTTTGGGCGAGTCCGAAAAGAACAAGCAGAAGTGTGTAGCCAAGCAAGCCAACTATCATAAGTGGCTTGCGACCGTGAGCGTCAGAAACGCCGCCCCAGTAGCGAGCTAGAAACGTACGCGTTCCCATGAATGCTGCCATCATCACTCCAAGAATGATTGCGAATTCAGCCACAACATCCTCAGACACGATGTAACCAGGTCCTGGCGGCTGGGCAAGGCCTCCTTCAAGGGCAATGAGGTAGAAGGACATTGATGGAGCGACAATACCAAAGCCAAGCATTATCAGCATTGCGTCAATCGCGATGATCATCACGCGAGGATTTGTGTAGAGCTTTCGCGTTTCTTGTAGGACTGGCACTGCTTCCATCTATTCCATTCTCCATCCGTATTGCGTAAGTCAACATCAGTCCCACATATAGTTGCAGATGCGAACACGCCTTACAGACGGAAGCATTTATCTCTGAAACATCGCGCGGTTCTACGACCGCCGGTTAACGATTCGCCACGTTGAAAATGAAACAAAGTTACGAATTGAAAAATAAGAAAAGTGATCGCCCATGGCTAATCCCGCAAACCCGCTAATTGTTCAGTCAGACAAGTCAGTGTTACTCGAGGTGGACAATCCGCAGTACGAAAATGCACGTGACTCCCTAGCTCGATTCGCAGAGCTCGTGAAGAGTCCAGAGTACGTGCACACGTATCGAGTCACGCCTTTGAGCCTATGGAACGCTGCCGCGATGGGGATGAGCCCAAATGAGGTGATTGCAGCCCTTGAGGAATTTGCAAAGTACCCGATTCCTGGTAACATCTCACGTGAGATTATCGATTACATGAGCAGGTACGGTATGATCTCGTTATACAAGGAGGGGCCCGACCTATTACTCATATGCGAAGACGAAGACCTCGCGGAAGAAATCTGGCGTAGTAAGAAGATTAGGGAGTATCTGATTGACAGAGTCGATTCAACGACCATGCGTGTCTACCCCACAAAAAGGGGGTTTGTCAAGACTGCGCTGATTGAGATAGGTCACCCTGTGGAGGACGTTGCAGGATACGTAGAAGGAGAAGCGTTGCACTTTGAGTTGAGAGAGACCTCCCTTAGCAGCAAACCATTCCATCTCAGGGGGTACCAGAAAGATGCGGTTGCCATCTTCTATGCGGGTGGAGGAATCAGAGGTGGTTCCGGTGTCGTTGTGCTCCCTTGTGGAGCTGGAAAGACGATGGTCGGTATGGGAGCCATGGAGAATCTTCAGACGTCTACTCTGATTCTGTGCCCCAATGTCGTGGCAGTTCGCCAGTGGATAACAGAGCTCCTTGACAAGACGACTCTAACACCAGAGCAGGTTGGAGAATACACTGGAGATGAGAAACTGATTCGTCCAGTCACCGTTGCTACTTATCAGATTCTGACCTGGCGCAAGTCAAGAGATGACAAGTTCAAGCATTTCAAGATATTCGAAGCAAGAAACTGGGGATTGATAATCTACGACGAAGTCCATCTTCTCCCGGCTCCTGTGTTTAGAGCGACAGCGACCATCCAAGCCACTAGGAGACTAGGTCTCACGGCCACCCTCGTAAGAGAGGATGGGCGGGAAGAAGACGTTTTCAGTTTGATAGGGCCCAAGAGATTCGACATGCCTTGGAAACAACTGGAGGACCAAGGATGGATTGCGACGGCAATCTGCTATGAAATCAGGCTTGAACTTCCAGACAATATGAGAAGGAAGTACGCTTTAGCTGAAGACAGGAAGAAATACAGGATAGCAGCGGAAAATCCAAGGAAGCTCGAACTCATCAAGAAGCTATTGAAATACCATACGAATAGCAATGTCTTGGTCATCGGGATGTATCTTGATCAGCTCAAGATTATCGCAGAAGAGATAGATGCACCACTAATAACAGGTAAGACAATCAATGCCGAACGGCAAAGGCTGTACAACCTGTTTCGTAGCGGTGAATTGAAGGTTCTCGTGGTTTCCAAAGTTGCCAACTTCGCCCTTGACCTTCCTGACGCCAACGTGGCAATTCAGGTGTCAGGTACTTTCGGTTCGCGTCAAGAGGAGGCTCAGAGGCTAGGGCGAATACTTAGACCTAAGAGTGATGGCAGCTTCGCGCGATTCTACTCCGTGGTGACCAGAGATACTCGGGACATGGACTTCGCTGCGAAACGCCAGTTATTCCTAACTGAACAGGGCTACCAATACGTTATCGCAGCAGTCGAAGAGAACGTTTGGGAGGAACCACCCGAGACGTTCTTCAACTAAGTGAGCGAGCTGCCATCAAGAAGCATATGCAACTGTTTCGCCTTGGATTCGAAGTAAGCCCGTAGTGATATTTCAACATCGACTCCCGAGAGGATTTCTTCAACCTCATTGTTCTCTAGATGAACAAGGCGCTCAAGAGTCCACGCAAGTGCAGAGAACAGCGCCAGCGGAGTCAGTTCCGTGACAATAGCTGAATTATCAGATTCTGCAAGAAGAGGAAGTATGCGCTCGAAATCCACCGCATCAAGAGGCTCGACTGATAAGTAGGCAATATCGTATAGAGGGTCGCCTACACAGCATGCGCCTACATCAAGAAGCAGTGCCCGATCCGACTGAAAGATAATATTGTCAGGACGAAGGTCTCCGTGCATTGTCTTACCATTCCATCTTGACACATTCCCGAAAAGAGTGGCAACCCCCTGCTCGAGTTCTCTGAACGAGTAAACAAGAGAGCCCAATTCGGACGTTTCGGTATTCAGGCAATCAAGTAGCACATTCATCTTGTTGGTGAATCTGGCCGCATAGTGCCTTGCGGAAGGATATGAAGGAACATCGGGGATATGAAGTGCTGCCAGACGGTTGAGGCTAGTCTTAACAAGATCTAACTCGTGCAAGCTGATGTCGCTGAGAGAAGCATGCACAACACCCGGCTCGTAGGCGCGTATCATGAAAGGAGTGCCTTGCTCATCCTGAAGACGACCCACGCATAGTGGTGTCGGGCCAAGACCATTCTCAGCCAGATGAAGTGCTATGTGGAACTCGCTCTCAAAAGGGTTGGTTTGAAACACAGTTGTAAGACCTGGAAGCTTCAGAACGTATCTCGAAGCAACACTATGAATCAAGATATTCAGGTTGCTCATGCCGCCTAGTCTGCACGAGTCCAGATGCAGATCCTTGGCGTCAGTGCGCCACTCACTCTTCAGCAGTGAGAGCAGATCATCCATGGTGTGTCCATGTGCAAGATCTAGACGGTCCTTCATCTTAGCGCCGAGCATCCTGAAACCACTCAAAGTACTTAAAGAGCACCTGATGGTGCGTCGCTCATGAATGGAAAGGACATTCTCCTTGTTTTAGCACACCTCTTCAGAAGCAGAGGACCAGTCGTGTCGATAGAGAATGCAGTCGAATGTATTTCATTCAGATGGCGTTATGGTTCACCGAGCAACATCCGGCGAATGTTGACTCTCGCTCTCAAAAATGAACTCATCTCAAGAGAAGGGGAGAATATCAAATCGGAATTTCTATTCGACCCCCAAGAAATCTCGCCAAACCTTGCACACAATCTTGCTGGCAAAGTTCAGGTAGGGAGCGAGATAGAACCAATCCACTAGGTCGTTTCAGATGCTGCGACACGACCAATCGAGGCAAGCAAAGCCGTAAGCTGAATGAAGCCGTTCCTAGCCTGTAGCATTCTGTGATTGATTGTGGCCACTCGATCCATGATCTGGCTTAGAGTGGCAGGGTCAAACGGGCGCCGAGTGATGTCCCGCTCAATCTCCAAGCATATTTCGTCAGGCGTGTAACCCTCTATGGCAATGAGATTCCGCAATAGTTTCCGGGCCTTGATGAATTGGCCATCAATAGCAAAAGTGACTACACGGCGGACCTCTCTAACAAGCTGGGTTTCGGAACATTCGTACACTCCATCTTCTGTCACTGTGGCGGAGCCTGTAGCGGCTATCTGGAGGATGTTGATTGCTCGGCGCATGTCGCCCGAAGACTCTCGAGCGATTGCCACTATTGCGTCTTTATCTATCTTCACACCTTCGGCCTTGGCTATCCTCGTTACTAGAGATGCGATTGCCTCTACAGAAGGACTAGGAAATCGTACTACAAGAGAGCGCGATATCACAGCGGGGCTCCAGCCTGTGATTGACGGGGTGATGAGAATAAAGCGACTGGCATCACTGTAGATCTCCATGGTTCTGCGTAGCGCTTGCTGCATGTTCATATCCAATGCATCAGCCTCGTCCAGAACCAGAATCTTAACGAGCTCATCACTTACCGTGATTGTGGATGCAAAGAGCCTGATTGCTTCTAGCAAAAGCTGACTCCTGTTGGGACTCCGGGTCTGACCCTTGGCCTTTAGCCGGGCCTTGGCCGATTGGAAGACGACCGACATATACTCGTCAAGCTCAGTGCGCTCTTCTCGATCGAGTTTGGCCAATGCCTGAAGAGAACGTTTAGCTTTTGCAACAGAGTAATACCTGAGGTCCCTCACATTCAGGTGCTTGAAGTTTGTTGCGAACGTATCACCAAGAATCTCCCGACCAAAGACAAAGGCTGCGCTCGTTTTGCCAGTGCCGGATGGACCGAAGAATATCATGTTGGAGTAAGTGCTGGATGAAGCCAAACTTCTAAGGTGAGAGATGGCTTGGTCCTGATCCACGAATTTCTCCCACGAGTCCGGCCTGTACTTCACACACCAGAGAGGAGAACCCACAATAAGCACCACACCTGAAATCGGGGAGAGGTAAAATAAGGTTGTCCCTACTTGGGACAATGATCCATGAAACACTCAAGGAATAGCAGTTCAGCAAGAATTGATTAGAACCAAAAGCATCATAAACGACTAATTTCAAGCGAATTGTTTACGGGGGTTGTAATTCCAAGATGCGTAAAGAGAGTCTCGAGCGTGAAATAGAACACATGTTTAGAGAAGATCTTGCAAAAGCATACCAGTATTGGGGAATTGACGTTTCTGGTAGCAGTACCGGGGACTCGCTTACGAAGATGCTTGCCGAGAAGATGAACGATCCTGATTCCAGAAACCAGGTGTTCAAGACATTCACTGATGGTGAAAGAGACCTTCTAGGCACGCTTGTGCTTAGTGGCGGAGCCTTGAGCTACGACAGATTGAAACCATACCGGAAGATTTACAGCTACGGTCAGCTGAACCAGACAGAAAGAGACCTACGCAAAAAGGGAATCATAATCCGCAAGATGATGTCAAGGCTTACGGATTATGGGAGAGAAGTCGCGGAGTTCAAGGTTCTTGATTTCTTTCAAATTCATCTGAAAGAGTACTTCTCAAGAAAACCAACACCGGACCCTAAGAAACCAAAACACATCAAGTCGCTTGTGGACGAAAGAGATACCCTTCTCATCGATGCGCTAATCCTTGTATCGTACTTGGCAAAAAATGAAGTTAGATTGACTGGCTCTTGGGAATTTCCAAAAAGAGAGATTGACCACATCAAGAACGCCATGTCCAAACCCACCGATCACAGGTTCGACCTCGTCCAGAAGATGGCAAGAAAAGCAGGTGCGTACGCGATTGTGGATGAAAACAGAGCAGTGCCTGGAAAGGTCGAAGCTCTCTTCTCAGGGAAACAAGATGAGGTTTCACGAAGAGTACTGTTCTCGGCTCTTGGAAGGAGCAGGGCGATTTGGGCCACTCCTGACCAGCCTACTGAGTACACGCTCAATCTAATCATATGCCGCCTTAGGAAGGCCACACAAGAAGAGTGGATCAGTATCACTGAGATGCGTGAGTGGATACGAAGCGAGCTGTTCATTGAAGGACAATCGCTCAAATGGATACAGGTTGATGATAGTCGCGTGAGGATGGCTCTTGAAACGCCCGTCCTTCTAGGACTTCTTGAAGCTGCCTACAAGGGGAAGAAGCTGGAAGCTGTACGCTTGACTCAGAATGGAGAAGCCGTCATAACTCGGAAGCGGAAGCCCAAAACCGAAAACAGAGACACCTTCATCGTTCTGCCCAATTTCGAGATTACTATATTTAGTTCAGAGATGGACTACTACAAGATTTACGACTTGATGCTCTTCACTACGCCTGTGAAGACGGATGTTGTTAGTACGTTTCGCATTACAGACAGGTCCATCTTTCAGGCCATTGACTTGGGATTGCGAGAACACCAAATACTGGAGTTTCTAGAGAAAGAGAGCAGCAAACGTGTGCCCAAGAATGTAATCAGGTCCATCAAAGACTGGATCTCGCAAACAACCTTCGCAACTGTGTCTGACGTGACTATCTTCGAAACGGAGAACGAGCGTGAGCTTGAGAACTTGCTTCTAATCGGCGACTTTAGCAGCAATGTTGTAAGAAGAGTAGGGCCTACTGCTGTCATCATAGCTGGAGATATGGAGAAGTTTGGCGAGAAGTTGCGCAAGCACAAGTGCAACGTCAAGATCACGGGCAAGCAGAGTATCGAGAGTGAGGTTTCAAAAGGAACAGCAATCACTGAACAGGTCTTGCTCTACGGAGACCAGACGGCAGACGATGTGCCTGAGGAATGCATCGGATGTCCTGCGATAGCGACCTGCAATAGAGTTGCCCGAAGAAAGGCTCGTTCGAGGAGGTAGGTAGTTGTGGCCAACTCCCTGCTTCCGGAAGCTCTAGCCGGTGAGTTCTTCGGCGTGGGGAGTGTTGGGGATTCCGACCTCAGAACCCCGGTTGAGTACGTAAAGCGTTTGAAACTGCCCTATGCCTTTCAGATGACGGGCCTTCGGGAGGAGGACATGATACGACAGTTCGGCTCACTAGTCGATGGTTTTGAGGAGGATGACGACTACATTCTTGACGTGAACTTGCTAGCCTTCCGGGAGATGCTGGAGGATGACAGCTCTCTACTTCCAGATGAGGAACACGCGCACAGTTTGTACATGATGATGGACGGTGGCCACTACGAACTCTTCAAGACTCAGCAAACAGCGCCTGCCACGATGTGCTTCAGTACTTTGGATAGCGACGGTAAAAGGCTTGTTTCAAAGAACATGTTCCAGTTCTACACGGCCCTAATGAGTAGAATAGCACGAGGTCAAGTTGAACATCTGAGCTCGCATTGCGACAACATAATCCTTTGCCAAGACGACCCGGCATTGGGATTCGTGATTCAGAAGATCGAGAGTGAAGAGGTTGGGAACCTCACAGTAGATAGCATCGTTCGTGCCACTGACGGAATATATCCAGCGAGTGCAATTCCTAGCTACCATTATTGCGATGACTGGCGGCTCTTGGAAAGGGATGGAACTCACATCTTGTGGGCTAGCACACCGAAAATCGCCCATCTTGATCTCGTTTCGTATCCACCAGATATTAGTTCAGAGCAGGCTGAAATGCTCAACGTCTTTATGGAGAAAGGTGGAGGTCTAGCTCTTGGAGTTCTGCCAAATGTGGATGACGGTTACTCAAAGCCAGTGATTGAAACTTTGAGAGAGAATCTGAAGCAGTCTCTTTTGAAGTTCCAGAACAGCGGCGTGAGCCTCGAATTGCTGAGTGCCAACTCAATGCTGTCAACGCAGTGTGGACTCTCGAGAGCCACTCCCAAGCTGAGCAAAGAGATTCATGAAAGAAGCAAGGAGTATCCCTCGGTATTCAGAGAGACCGTAACGCGACTCCTGTAGATGCGCCGACATGAGTATGAAGGATAATTTTAAGAGAAGGATGAATCGCTTTGATGTTTGTCGTCAGTAGGTGGATTTGATGGCTGAAGAGAGCAAGGAACCAGGCAAAGTGATGAAGTTCATCCAAGATTACAGAATGAAGATGCTGATACCCGAGTTAATAGTTGTGTTTTGCGTCTTCTACTTGGCGGAGGAATCGCTCAACACGAATATGTACGCAGGCCTAGGCATTTGGGGCCTAATCCTTCAACCACTGTACATGGTTCCGAGCGGGATGCTCGTTCTCGTGACCGCATTCACGCTTCATGGCATCTATCCTCTGGACAACTACCACGAAGGTAAGATATCTGACCTGCCCAAAGCAGCGGTGGTCATGATTATCGTGTCATTCATTCTTCTTCCCGGCTTAGTCCTAATGCAGATGATTGGTTACTACATGACAGAAGCAACAGAGTTCGTTTCGAGAAATCCATTCTGGGAACGCATTGAAAGCGTTGGTGATCTCCTATTCTACGCGGGTCCAGTGTTCTTCGTAGGGCTGCAGTGGTGGCTGTTCATACCTGTGTTTTTCCTATCACAAGGTATCGATGGAATCCACAAGATCGCGCATCATGAAACCTCGAGCGAGAAGGTTACGGCGATATTCTACTTCCTATTCCCCATCTCTATGCCGTTCTTCTTCAACCCAGTTGAGATCATGGCGATGGCGGCGGTTTCGATTCCGGCGTTTGCGTTCTACTCCTACATAAGACCATACTATACGTATGTAACAGCAGTTCATACCCTGACGTTCGCGATTCTCGTTGTTGTCACGCTATTCCTTGCGCAATACCTTCCTCTGTTGGACTTGTGGTATCCAGGGTTTATCCCGCCCCACGTGCCACCCCGATTATGGTGACAACATGCTAAGTAAGCAGTTAGAGCATTGACAACTTGAGAGCCAACAATGCAACAGCGAGCATATCAAGTCAGCATGAATCAAGACTGCGATGCGTTGTGATGCTACTCTGCATCATCAAAGGTAGGTTTTCGCGTTGCTACGGCCTCGTCTTCCTCTCTCAGCTTGTGCTGGAATGGCCTGCCCTGACCATAGATTGCCGGGTCAACATCGCGAGTCTTCGACATTATCGTGCCAAAGCCAATAATTTGGATTATGACAGAAACAATGCTGATAAGGAAGACTTCAGGGAAAAATTCGTGTTCGAATAGCTGTGTGAACCAGATGTAGGGGTATACGACCGCCTGGATCGCAATTCCAGCCATCATCATCAAGACCCATTTATTTGTCCAGTTCGCTGCAATCATTAGTATCACAGACCGTTCATTGTAATTTGGACAAACTAGGACATATGTCCTTTGCCCTTCCAGGAACGGCACTGGAATCTTGAACATGAAAGATGTTCCGTGCTGCGTTGATGTCAGCATGAAAGTGAGTATCACAATGGGGACAGTAGAAGAATTCTCCACCCCGCTTCTCCTCAGTTGAAACTGGATCTTGAACACGAAGCCCTCTCTCACCACACTGATGACACTTCTGGCTAGTCAGATACGGGTTGCCCGTCCATATCCCACCTCTCTTGTGCCCGAGAGCCATTCGCATGTAGGTCACAGTTTCAATTATCCTACCCCAGAGGTTTGTACTCAAAGCCCAGGAGAGGTCCCTGTAGCCGGAGGGGGGCTGATAGTTCTTCAGGTTCTCGAAACACAGAGTCTTCACTCGATGCTTCTCACACCACCACACGGTTTCAGAAGCCACCTGCCGAGCAATCTCACGGTCGAGACGACGAATTTTCCTCCACACCGCTTCTATGAGCTGCTCCTTTCGTAGGATTGGTGTGGGATATGACAGTCCTTTCCGTTTCTTGTCCCAGTTGTTCCTCTTCCTATCTACCTCAGATGTGAGTCGTCGAGCGTGATATCTTAGTCGCTCCCTCTTGTCGATGAGCTGATTTGCTGACACAAGGCAATCATGATAAGCTCCGTTTCTTTGAACCGAGAGAGCGACAGGCACCCGGATTCCACGGTCTGCTCCTGCACGAGTGCAGTATTCTCGCGGACCAAAGACCTGAGAGATGAGTTCAGAGTCTGGTGCCAGAAATGGAATCTGCAGAGTGACTTGCCTTCCTCTCACAAGAAGCCTTGGCGGCGCAGACCTCCGCGAATCCTTCAGCTCATGAGTCTTCGCTTCCAGTCTTGTCACCTCTCTGATGTCTACAGACTTTCTCTGTTTCATCCTTGAGAGTCTATGCCTAGTATGCTGTAGACCAATTGTATTCAGGAGCTGCATGTGCATATCCTTGAACACGGCACCTCTAAACTTGAGTTTCTCAGCTCGATGAACATCCCCCATTTTCAAAGAATCATCGGCCTTCAACAGAGCTCTCTCAGCCGCTCTCGGGAACCAGTTGAGGAACCGAAACGTGATAGTGCGAGAGCGATATGGGGATAGGTCATGACTCTTGCCGTCTATTCCAGGGGGCAACTTCAGAAAGAGAAGGACCTCGTTCTTTCTCTCTGGGTCCAAGGTGAACCAGTAACCTTGGCCTCTGGAGTTTTCTGTAGATGCCGAGAAGTCCTCGGTCCGACCACGGAGCTGGGGGGTCTTAAAGGGGTAACCTCTCGTCACCCACGTGTTAATTTGTTCTTTGAGCTCCTTGATTATTGGGTGGAGGTTCTTGCATTCTTTTTTGAACACAGCCCTGACTATTGTCCTCTGGCGAGTGCGCCAACTAGTCTTCTCACCTAGTCTGTCAAGGACCAGGATATCAAGGGCAAACCTGAGCTGTTTCAACACGCCAAGAGAATAATGGTAACCAGAACCATTGTTCCTCACTGACTCACATTGATCCCGAGCCTGTCGTATCAGGTCAGAGGGGATGTAGCTATTCTTGAGAAGTCTGACAAGATGCTCAACAGAGTGGTCTAGGAGTGTCAATGCGGCATTGAATAACTCCCTTCTTGTCCAGTCAGTCAATGTAATTCGAGCTGCTTGTTCAAGGACGTTTCTATGCATTCTTTCAAAGACTAGTTCTTTGATATCCTCGTTCTTTGCATAGCATAGGTCAGGCTCTTCTCGGAGGAGCGTGTATCCGTGGCCTCGATACTCCGCGAGATTCTTGCCAAGCTTCTGGGCTCTTTTTGGGTTGGAGTAGATTCTAGTGATTACTAGGTTCACTGCATCGACATAGCGGTCAAAGTGTTGAGTAAGGGTCTCAAGGTCTGTGTTATTGACCTTCCTTCCTGAACTACAGAGCGTTTCAGCAATCTGCTGCATGGATGGGCAAAGTAGCAAGTCGGGTCCGCGACCCTTTCCTTTTCGTGATACTTCTCTGTCTGAGGAGTTGAGGGAGAAGGACTCTACAAGATATTTGATTGAGGATGTTGATTTACTCCATTTATATTTGCCATCCATTGTGTTTTGCTTTGGTAGTTGCTTCCAGGGAAGGCGCTGGATGTCTTGTGTCATTGTTTCTTCTCCGCTAATTCATTCTGAGGTTTCCTAATAAAGACCTCTATTTATATTTAACAAGATTAGATGTAACTACTCATTGAAACTCTGAATCACCGGCATACCTCAGACTTACCGATGTAATTAGTATTGGACACAACCCGAAACTTCTATATATAAAGCGAATTCTATTAATTCGGTCATCGTGATGGGAAGGCTTCCCGAACCGAAAAGACCAGGCAAGGTACTGACTACAGCACTGCGTCTGGGTCTTTCAGCAACCCTGGCTCTGGCAAGAGAGCGGGTTACGAAGGACACCAGACACCTCTACAAAGGCGGAAAGGGAAGGAAGGGTCTCTGCAGGATCTGGAAGGAGGCTCAGAGCAAGTACAGCAAGAGTGTATTGGCCAAGATTCCTGATGCAACTCCTCTTCAGAGGGCTGAGAACAACATACGTCGCAGTTTCAATAAAATCATCATGAACACTGCAGCCAGATATGGTAATACAGAGGAGAAGCGAAGACGAAGAAAGGAGAACAAGAAGTATCTCAACCAGTTGGGGGATTATGCAGGAAGTAGGATGCGCGATATTGCAGCTGATCGCTATAGCTTCCCGGGACCTGTGAGGATTGTTCTTAATGACGGCACAGAGGTATGGGGCTACCCTCGAAGCTCTAGGAACCCACAATACATCCCGACTCACTCAATGGCTGAACTAGACTTCATTGATATGATCCGAAGTCACACAGTCGAGCTCCACCGTCAATGCTTGAGGTATGGAGTGTCACAGAGGACCGCCAAGAAGTATACGGATGAGCTTATTGACAGACTGGTGCCCTTTCTTGATTATGTCTACAGCGACCGCAGAGTTGGACGACCACATTTCACGCCCGACGGCGCAAGAGAACTGAGAGAAATTGTGCTGAGAATTCAAGCACTGTTTGGGATGCGCAACGGGCGTCCACAGTCAATCACTGCATCTATCTCTGAAACTATGAACGAAGAGACCTTGGTGACAGAGCGCTCACAGGAAAATTATCTTGCTCCTGACGATGTATCAGATGAGCCTGGGAGCGCTAACGTAGTCGCAGATGAACTCCATGAATACTCGACTCATGACGAGTATGATACTGAATCAATTAGCGAGATAGAAGGCCCTGTTAATATCATCATGCAGATGGTAGAGCGATGCCAGATAGAAGATCATCAAGATTGGAAGACTCATATCGAGCTTGTCAAGCGCCTAGTCAAAGATGGAATCCTGACTCATCGGGATGCAGAGCATCTTCTCAAGATGGCGATTGAGGAGAGCAGAAGAATCGGCGTTGCATTCCACGATTTCATCGCCAATGCCTATTCTACTCACCGACCCTTTAGTCTGTTTGCACCTGTTCGGCACGGTGACTCCATGGTCCTTGATAAGTCAGGACTTCTTCTAACTGCAGAAGTCCCTGTTGCAGACGGCAGGGGACGTGTTGACCTTGTACTCTTCAGGAGAAAAGTCATCTCTCGTGCTGATGTTTCGCAGTCTGAAGTTGTGTGGGAGCCGTGCATGGCCATCGAGATCAAGACAAGGAGTGCCTTTGGTGTAGACATGTATGCAATGCGCACCAAGTCGACAGACACCAGCAAGCGAGTCGCGAAGTACAACCTCGAGCGTCAGATGTTGGCAAAGGAAGAGTGGGACCATGTGCTTGCTAGCATGCCCTCCGGATATGAAACGAAACAACTCAAGGCCTATGAGAGAGCCATTCTCACTGACTATCGACGAATAGCAAGAGCTGATCCAGACCCACCAAAGCGACTGACAAAGGCGGTCCTTGTGGCGGACTCGAAGGAGAACTGGGAGGATATACGAGAGAACCTTCTGCATCTTGTGAAGGATGCCTACAGCGCCATGAGAACGCAGACCCCCCCTGAGAGAGAGCTGTTCCAGTGTAGGATTGGGGAACGTATTCTACAGATGGGACTCATTGTGCTCTCAGACAGAGCAAACGTCACAGTCGTTGTACCGCCGAAGCGTGTCAAGCGTTTTGATCCATTCTTCTACTCCAAGAACAGGGCGGACGACAGAATGTTCATTCTCTACCTCTCGGTGTCAGGGAAGGGTTCACCTGCTGAGTCCGCAGCCAGAGTGGCAGCCAAGTGGCATGGACTTCAGTACATCCATCGTTTGGCCAGAAGAAGACACAGAGATGTTCGCTGGTTCGACCTTACAGGCGAGTACTCTGACCCCATCCTCCGAGATGGGCGACTCAGACTCGGAGCGCAGGCTGACGCAGTGAAGCGGTTCTTCCGGCTAAGGGTCAAGTTCATTGACCTGTCTTCAGAGGTTCGTAGATACATCTATGGTGATGGGACCGTCAAGACACTCGCTAACGTTATCTATCCAATCCTAAATCGCATCAAGAAACCGATTATTGTTGTGACAGGATGGGACATGGTCAGAAAGGCCACCCCTGACCATCTGACGGGTGCCCTTGATGAGTTTCTGCTGCAGTTCATTGCAGATGTGCCTGAAGGCTCCAAAGTGATATGGTTCGACAGACCGGTTCCCATCAGCGCGACCAGTCAGCGATATGACACCAGATGCGTTGCCCCCTTCTACTCAGGTAGCCCGTGGATGTATTTTGTCGATGAGATTGTATGGAATCTTCCCATGCCTCCACCAAGGTCTGGATCTCACGCTCCTGCGGATGACGATGTCCGAATCATCGTGCGAGAACGTGATAACGACCACGAAGCCCAGCTAATACTTGTAGATGTTCTTCAGAACTGGGGAGAGAGGTTCAGGTCTGATGTGGATAGAGGGAGTGACCACGATACCAGTCCATGGATACTCTTCAAGGGTCCGGGAATGAACCCTGCCAGAGGCCGACCAAGTAGGACCTACGGTGCGGAGGACATTGATACCCCACTGGAACTTCTGCCACACATCTCCCCATTTGAACCTATGAATAGCCCTATGCGTGAAGGAGCGAATATCATTAGGTCACCAATTCCAGATGTTTCTGAAGCTTCAGTTGCTATAGCACATCGTCTGTCGTTCGCACCATATCAGGTGAAAGTTGGTGAAACAGACAGTAACAAGGGCATCCGCCTTGAACCAATTCATAAGATCAACAGTACTCGGGATTACAGAAGCACTCGTCTGTATGTTGAACATCCGAAAGTGAACACAAGACCTCCCCATGAAGGACTGCTTGAGGTCACGACAATAGATGATAGAGAGATCATTCGGACTGAACTCGCCGCCATGAGACGTACACTGAGGTTTCTCGAAAGAAATGGGGCCCACGCTGGGGAGTGGAAGGAGTTCTTGAATGCTCTGAGCACAGTCCTTGAGAGAATGAGCAGCTCTTACAGACAAAAGTCCTCTCGGGACATGTTGGACTCTCTCAGGGGCATCCGGCGCTTTTTTGAGCTTGAGTCCATGAGCAAGGAACTCTGGAACATGCTTCGGAAGACCCGGTCATGGCTTCCATCTGGTCTAACTCAGGAACAGTATCAACACCTGAGTAGGATTATGACACGTCATCCAGACATCTTCATGATCACTGGCAATCATCTGTTTCTGATACTCTTGGCTGCCATCAAGGCTGTTCGACCACCCAGACTAGTGACTCATTTGGCAGAGGAGCTGTGGGACCACGTTCGACCGTGGCAGCTGACTCAGCTTGGTCTGACCCCGAAGTATCATGAAACACACAAGACAGGAGAGTCAGTGCTCCATAGAACGAAACTCTATGCTAGTGTCTTGAGAAGAACGAGGACCCTTGGAAACCTCTTGGAGAAGAGAGGTCATACTAGCAATGTCCTGTTTGGTCAGGCCATTATTGTGGAACGTAAGGTGAAGGAGAAATCATCAGCACTCTGGCTGCTATTCCAGTCCAAGCCTGGGAGTCACGAGATGAATGCCACATTGATCCCCCTCGTGAAGGACATTGAGATGGGGGTTCATGCTATTCTGAGAGGTCTGATTCGCGACAAACCCTACTGGGGGGAAACTGATCTTACGATGTTGAGTGAGTCAGCAGGGACAGTGCAGGCCATCAAGACTCCTATTATGATTGCAGAACAGAGGGGTCTGAGAGGTCTCTGGGTCCTTGACGCTAAGACGCCGATATGGGTCCCCGTGGGACGGCTGGAGTATTACACAAGAAAGAGAGAGACTGTGACTCTACTGAGGTCTCTGACACTCAGAACTGATGCCAGCCTCGGACCAATTCCTCTCGATGAGGTGCGAAGGATTCCAGTTGATCTTGAGGACCTTGTTGAAATAGCACTAGAGGTCATCAGGGTCGCATTCGCACATTGTGAATCAGTGACTTGCAAGCTGTCCATGGACCACAAGGAAGAGATGTTCTCTCTCTCCCTTCATATCAAAGGTGAGAAAGAGGAACTCCATGAGAGAGCCAAGCTACTAGTAAGGAGGACAGTGGACCTACTGGAGATTCTGCGAAGACCTGACTTCGAGTGTGAACCCGTGGTAGTCGATGAAGAGCGGTTCGTGTGGAATAGGTTCAAGGACATAAGGTATGAGGGCGATGCCAGACTTCTCAGACCTTGGG
Organism: Candidatus Thorarchaeota archaeon; assembly: GCA_030669595.1. Taxonomy (GTDB): domain Archaea; phylum Asgardarchaeota; class Thorarchaeia; order Thorarchaeales; family Thorarchaeaceae; genus WTCK01. The sequence goes on along the minus strand of DAOVDG010000031.1, from coordinate 2,299 downwards.
TGGAGAGAAAAAGTTCCTTCAGGCACACAGACATCGAGCTCCCTCCGACTGCCAGAGAGTTCATCCATTCAGATAGACGTACTGACCTCAGACTTGACGTGTATCACGATACCTCAGTCTGTCCTCTGAGAAATATCTCCGAGAAGGAACTGAAGAAAAGACAGGAGGATGCGAAAGAGAAGGTTGAGGCGTACCTGAAACGAGTGGAGGGGTCAGAGAGCCAGCCCGACTCGATCCTTAACGAGTCAATGTACCGACACGGTACATGCTGGAGAATAGGAATGACCAGCAAGGATTCAATCCCCGAGGGAGTACGAGCCTTCGAAATGGCCCGTATTGGTGGACCAGCGCTAGGAACCCTCCTGAAGACTGGTGCGCTCATGTACAATGAGGAGTCAGAATGGATCGTCCACGAGTTCAACGTCCCTGATGTTGGTAGTCTTCCTAGAGAATTTGCAGAGTGCGTCCACCTAGTGGAGAGCTACAGGAGCCTCATTCCAGATGTACTGGAGAAGCTAGTCGTTCCAGGGACCTACCTTCTTCCACGTGTGGACAGATGGATAGTGTCGCTGGCATGGAGTAAGAGTCATGTCCGGTGGACAGCCCGGTCAGAACTCAAGGGGACATACTATCGTGGCACCTCCTTTGACATTGAACTAAACCCGGAAGCTACTCTAGAGACCATGACCGAACACATAATGAATGCCATCACTCACCACGTTTCCACTGAGAGAATATCTGAGCCAAATGCCCTCAGAGAGAGAATTCAACAGTATCTCAGGGGTCGGGGCTATCATCCTGAGAATCAATACGAGATCATACTTAGGCGAGAGGGCCGAACACTCAAGTACGCATTATATGAGATAAAACATAATCGTTACGTGACTCAAGGTTCCATCGTTGTTAAGGAGAGCTGGACTGCCAGGGATGTGTGGAGGGAACTGAGGAGCCACCCGGAGAATGCAAAACTCTCAGACTGCGAGATAATCAACGAGGAGCGCCTTGAAACTGATCTCAACAGACTTGTTGCAGAGGTAGCAGCTGACGACCACAGGGACCACGAGTTCACACCGCTATTCGCGAGTACGGAAGAAGAGGCATCACGGATTGACCCAATGAAGGTCACATTGAAATACGGCAGACTGAGTATAGAGGCCAAAGAGCTTCTTGATAGTGGACAACCAGGCCAAGCATTGGGGCCAATAGAGGAGAGCATCAAAATGCTGGAAACTATGAGCTCTGGAAACGGCTTTGCTGAGTGGTACCTTGTTGAGGCTCTTGCCCTTAAGGTCAAGGCCTTGGTGGGTGATAAGAAGCGAAGCTCAGTGAGCCCCCATAGATTGGTGACGCTCCTAGATAGAATGTATGAGGCAATCCCGGATGTGGGCTCTGTGTGGAAATTACGAGATGACCTCTCGGAGCTTATCAAATGGGCATTGGCGCTACGAGAGAAACTGAGAGCGGCAGTCTGACAGGGCGGTGAATGTGCCATTCTAAGCGGAAAGAACATATCAGCATGCGACACGAATGGACAGTAACGGTGCCTTTATGCTACTGACCCCCCAGTCCTCTCTGTTGAGGCATTCAAGAATAAGGTCAAGGACCTGCATGATAACACAGATGATGAGGAAGAGGTTGCGATCTACTCACAGATTCTGGAGCACATCGATGAGGGCATGATTGAACAGAGAGATGTGGAGAAGCTCATAGGGTATTCAGTAGTACTAAGGGGTCCGAAATGCAATGCTCGGGCTTGGAAATGGCTAATCTCCACACGCAGACTCATTTTATCAAACAACTGTCTAAAGAGTGTCTAGGTTTGCCCGATTTTTTATAGCTGTTGGCAACCCTCGAACCAAGATTTCGGTGCAATTGCCAAGGGGATTCAGTCTTATAATTAAAGATGCCTATGTTCTCACTGTTGGGCTTCATTGAAATTCTTCTTGAGCTCCTTTGAAAGGATATTTGCCAAGGCACGGAAGTCCCTCTTCGAGATGTTGGGCACACTACTTGTGCGCTTGGGGATGTCAAACCGCGCGACTATCACTGTCACATCGTCGTCCATCGAGAACTCCAGCATTGCCGGATACTTTGTTTTAATCGACGGGTACTTGTGTACTGGTAAGACCTCAGCGCCTTTGTACACAGTGCCGACCAAGTAAGGATATGCAAAGCCAGAGTGGGATACTTGGACCTGTATCGTGACTGTGTCCGGAAGACCTTCAACATAGGCCTTGCTTTCTGCTTCAAGAATAGTAAGCACCTCCTCTCTCTCACCAATCTCAACATTCATGCCAGC
>DAOVDG010000062.1 GCA_030669595.1 Candidatus Thorarchaeota archaeon | reverse complement strand
CTAGCAACGCCCAAGGCTCAGCCAAGTTAGGCCAAACAATAACTTGAAGATCTCCTTCTCCAACATTCTCAGGGATGTCCCCGCCACCCATATTGTCCGGCAGTGGAATTGGAACTACCTGTATCCACTCGCCACCTCCACCTGACATCGGTATGAAGACCTCAGCCCAGAACATCATGTGACGTACTCGCACCACTCTATGCGTTTCTTCTTGATCTCCTACAGCATAGCCTATCGTCATCCTAGCGGGAATGTTGAGATAGCGCATGTAGACGCAGTAGGCTGTGGCGAAGTCCATAGGTAGACCACCACCCCTCTCGATGAACCAATCTGTGACCTCTCGGCCTGGCTCGGGGCGCTCCTGGTAGTCATCAAGCATCAGCTCGAATGTGTTGCGGAAGTAAGCATCGACCAATACGGCCATTTCATAGGCATTGTCCGCTGCTCCTACGAACTGAGAGGCATTGTCTTGTACGCGTTGTGAGAGCGGTTGAACATCAGCGAGCGTCGTGTAGAGTGGCCTGACGAAAGACGGAGCAACAATCCCTGGCAGCGCGTTGTTGGCGACGTTCGTTAGGTCTTGTTGTCTGTATGTGACCTCGTAACTGATTAGCACATACTTGTCGCTCTCGCCTTCTATGAGAGGGTTGAAAAGAAGTGTGTCGTAATCATCTATTTCGAGGGTGTACTGCAGAAGCAAACCATTCGGATGGCTTTGAAACGAGTCTTGTATGACCTGAATTTGCGGGAACAATGCAGGCAGCTCAACACTCCCTGTTGCCCCTCCTGCGGAAACATTGATGAAAATTGTATAGATCGTGTTGCCTTGGGTTACTGCCTGCGCTCTGGTAATGAGCTCTGTGCTGTCAAGGGGTCCTGTATCCAACTGTGTCTTGGCCCATCCAGAGCCATCATATCTATCATAGGCGGTACTTCGCCATAACTGAGGTGGATCATACGGGTCTACGATGAAGAGCACGTTCTCAAGCTGTTCAAGGAGATTGTCGGGAAGGGTCATGTTAAGTGGCAGGTCTTGGTAGGTCACGTTCTCGAACCAGTTACTCGTCCAGTCATTGAAATTAACGTTGATTTTCCATTCGTCAGGAGGATATGGCTCGTGTGGATTTTCCAACCTCACCACACCTGCCTGGATGTTGATAACACTCCAAGTGGCCCAAATTATGGTGGCAACTAGGAATAGTGAGCTGATGAGAGTTATCGGGCTTACCTTGCGGCGAACTCCGGTTTTTGCGGCACTCAACAGACATTTCCTCCAGTTTTGTGATGGGTAAGATACATTGGGCGCGTGCTAAGGGGAGGGAGATATGGTCACCCCTCTGACAAACGATTTCGGGCCTAGCAATTAAAGCGTTTCTCGGATACGCAGGTCATTTATGACATCTTCGCGCATTTTTATGCCACTCAGAACACAGATATGTGGCTTCTTTGTCCGCGCTATTGCCTTACCCTTGGTCGCGTGAGGAGTGCTGTATTCAGATGATGGACGAGAAAATCGATGAGTTCGTAAGGAGTGTGCTTCTCACTTCCGAGAAGGGCGCTCACTCGTATGATCACACAAAGCGCGTCTATTTGCTTGCGATGGCAATAGGTTCGAAGGCAGGAGCAGATCTTAAGGTGCTTGGCGCTGCAGCTCAACTTCATGACGTAGGGCGACCACGTGAAGCTCAGACAGGCGAATCACATTCAGTAATCTCTGGTGAGATGGGTAGACCCATCATGCGAGAGGTAGGATACACAGAGCACGAAATCGAACTGGTTGTGCAGGCAATAAGGACACACAGGTTTAGTGAGGGCTTGGCACCCACTTCGATTGAAGGAGAGGTTCTCAGTGATGCAGACAAGCTTGATGCAATGGGAGCAATTGGCGTGTTTCGAGCCATTGCACAGGCATCAATGACAGGTGTAGGTATTGACGGCTTTCTCATTCACGCAGATGAGAAGCTATTGAATCTGCACAAGCTAATGTACACTGAGCAGGCGAAGACCTTGGCGGAAAAGCGTCACGTTATTCTTGACCGATTCGTCAATCAGCTACGTGAAGAGATTCAATCTAGTGTGGAGAATTAAGAACATCCATGCTGCAGAAAGAGCTCCAAATAAGATGTTCTAATCGAGCTATTCGAATCAAGTCCCAGCCTCTCAATGAGATTGAATATCATGTCCAGAGCTGGGTTCATGTCACGCCTAGATGTTACCACCCGTTCCAGTTCCAAGAAAAGACCAACATCATCCACATCATCGACACTAACAGTGATAGAGTCCACAGTGTAGAACACACGTCGTTTTGAGATAGTAGCTACGTGTTTGAATCCAAGACTCTCTAGGATTGACCGAGCGCTGTCTATGTTGCTGATATGTACTGAGAGTTCAACACGCGATTTGGACCGGGACTCTAGCTTTGGCCCCTTGTAGGTCAGCTCATACGGAGGGGGGATTGTGTTGTCCGGTTCGTTACCATCCACATCGGGATGACAGCTTCTCAGACGAAGAGCCTCGTCGGTTTCTTGAAAAGCTCTTGCAGGATGGTCAAAGTATGCATCAACTTGGGTTTCGCTGTTCAGCCGTTGCGCACCAATGCGATGAAGAGCCGCCTCAACGGACTTTCGATTCTCTATCGGTATCTTGACCTCAACCTCAATGGATTCCTTCATCTAAAACCAGACTCCTGTCAGTGCATAGGTAGGAACTGCAAAATGACGGGAAAACAAGTCAATAGGTGTTTCCAATACTATCATAACGGAGGCCTGACAAGCATTGAAGATAGGTGTGGCCGTGTCAAGAATCAAACAGCTCAAGTGTGCCAAATGCGGGAAAGAATACACCGACAAAGACGTGCCGCCCAACGATGGATGCGGGGGAAGAATCGACATATCCTTTGACCTTGAGGCACTCAAGGAAATCTTCACTAGGCAGAGCGTCGAGCAACGCAAGGGAGGTCTATGGAAATACTTCGAGCTAATGCCCCTGAAGAAGCGGGAGAGCATAGTGACTCTGGGTGAAGGAAATACGCCCTTGTTACGAAGTGCTCGACTTGGGGACCAGTTGAAACTTGGCAATCTGTTCTTGAAGATTGAAACGACGAATCCCTCAGGATCTTTCAAGGACCGACCGATATGTGTAGGAGTAAGTCGGGCCTATGAGGATGGCGCAGAAACGGTATCTGCAGCATCATCAGGAAATGCTGCGGCATCCATGTCAACATACGCTGCTAGAGCGGGAATGCAAGCCGTGGTCTTCGTGCCAGAGGACGCTCCTGCGGGCAAACTCATACATCTCAGGACTCTCGGGGCACGCATATTCAGAGTCAAAAAGGTCAAGGATGGAGTAGATCCCACAACAACCTTGCTCAAAGCTGCTTGCACAGAACTGGGGTGGACACCAACACCATCATTTGGACCGTTTAATTGCTTTCAGTTCGAAGGGACAAAATCGCTTGGCTATGAGATTGCCGAGCAGATGAATTGGGAGCCACCGGATTGGATACTATTTCCCACAGGTAGTGGAGGACTTATGGCTGGGACAATGAAGGGACTATGGGAGTTCCAGCAGATGGGGTTGATAGACAGCCTTCCAAGACCAGTTGTAGTTCAGCCAGAGGGATGTGCACCCATCGTTCGGGCGTTCAAGAAGAATCAAGACCCTCTTGATATCAAACCATGGGACTCGAATGAAACCGTGGCAGGAGGTCTTGCAGACCCATTCCCGTGGGACGGCGACGCGGCGCTCAAGTATCTGAGGATGGCAGACGGTAGAGCGATTGCAGTGCCAGACGATGCCATAGAGCGGCAGCTTGTAGCTCTCGGCAAACTGGAAGGTATCTTTGCTGAACCGAGCGGTGTTGCAGCATTGGCAGGGCTTGAATCGCTTGTTGACCAAGGAATCATCGACAAGTCTGACAGAGTTGTTGTGCCAATAACAGGTTCTGGTTTCAAGGATTTGGCAACGCCTGATCGACTCACACCCAAGGTCGTTCTTATAACGCCAGATCTTGACCAGCTGAAGGCCGCACTTGAGAGCCGTGCATGAAAGGAGTAGAGGAGATGACCAAACGTCAACAGTCCAAACCCACGATGCCAGAGATGATTCATTTTATGAAAGAGGCGCTAATCGAGGCCAAGAGGGGATTCGTAGACGGGGGTATACCCATTGGCTCAGTGTTAGTGATCGACGGCGAGATTGTGGGTCGAGGGCATAACCGCAGAGTTCAGAAGGGTAGTGCAATCCTACATGCTGAAATGGATTGTCTTGAGAATGCAGGACGATTGAAGGCGTCGGAATACCAACGAGCCACGATATACTCCACCCTTTCCCCCTGTGACATGTGCAGCGGGGCCATACTCCTATTTGGCATTCCCAGGGTTGTTGTAGGCGAGAATAGAAACTTCAAGGGGCCAGAGGAGTATGTTCGGAGTCGTGGAGTAGAGGTCACGATTATTGATGACAATGACTGCATCGAGATCATGCGGAAATTCATCAAAGGGTATCCAGAACTGTGGAACGAGGACATTGGCGTCTGAATCTGATAGCAAACGGAAGTGACAGAATCCTGATAGGAAAAGAGCAGCGCAAGAGGGCCAAGGAGCTTGCCAAGCAGTATGGATTCCTGCCGTACATGATTGAAAGATACGTTGCTCTCTGGGGCGAACAGGAAGCGATCCAGTTCCTGAAGGCATGTGAGCAGCCAATCAAGAAGTCCATCAGACTCAATACACTTCGAGCAACCGTCGAGGAAACGCTCAGCAGACTCAAAGCCAAGGGCGTAAGGTTGGAGAGAGTTCCATGGCTAGATACGGGATACAATGCTGATTTCAATCATATATCGCCGGGTTCACTTTTGGAGCACATGCGAGGATTCTACTATGTTCAGGGAGTGCCATCAATGACCGTAGCGAAGGCATTGAGCCCGCAACCAGAAAGTCTGGTTGTAGACATGGCAGCTGCTCCGGGCGGGAAAACTACGCATATGGCTCAGATGATGAATAATTCCGGCGTTGTCGTTTCTATTGAACAAGACAGGCTTCGTACGGCAAGTCTCGAGAGTAACATCCATCGTTGCGGTGTGACGAATTCGATTGTGTTGCGGGGTGATTCTCGCAAGATTAACCAGCTTGGTATAGTACCAGATTACATACTACTTGATGCACCATGTTCAGGAGAAGGACTCATCGCTCTGGATCCATCACGAAAGCGCAGCAAGAGTATGGCGGACATCAGGTTTTGCGCTACCAAGCAGGATGCGCTACTCGATTCTGCAATCACCTCTCTCGCCCCGGGAGGAACTCTCGTCTATTCGACCTGCTCTATCGCCCCTGAAGAAAACGAGTTCGTCATTGATGATCTCCTGAAACGGCGGCCTGAAACGAAGTTAGTGCCAATTGACATCGAGTTTGGCATCCCTGCATATCCTAACCCGTACGGCGTTGAATTACACGAATCACTGACTCTGGCAAGACGCTTTCTTCCCCATAAGCACAACTTGGAAGGCTTCTTCATTTGCAGGATTGAGAAGGAGGAATCATCTTGAAACCAGAGTATGTAGACTCGGTCCAGTGGGACACGGTGAGGAACCAAATAGATTCGGACTTTGGTGCCGGTGTGACAAAGCGCATCTTGGGTACTCTTACACCAGTATCATTACCCAGAGCCAAGGGAATCTCATTCTATCTAGTTCCTACCGGTTGGCTGCAGATTCTTGACCGTGACTTCAAACCATTTACTCCCCTCTCACTCGGCATGTGGCTTGGAGACCTCGTGGAAGGCAAGTTTAGGTTGAGCCTACCAGCACTGGAACGCGTTCAAGAATACACTTCCAACCTTCTCGTTGTTTCAAGGCGGGGAGCTGAATCATTTACATACGGAAGAAGTATTCTCAAAGAGTCAGTTATCAAGATTGAACCTTCACTTCTGAGAGGTCAAAAGGTTTTCATCCTCAACGAATCAAGTGAGTGTATTGGTCTGGCAGCGCTCTCAGTGGATGCTGCCAAGATTGGACGTCTGGCCAAGGATAGACTTGTAGCAAAGAACCTTGTTGACATCGGGTGGTACATTCGAAGGTTGAACTAGACAAACATGTCAGAAGTCCGATCGTCAGATTCGATTGACCTGCGCATCTTCTCAAGCCGTTCAATCTCTTTGCTCTCTTCCAGGAGTTGCTCCACGTTGGCCTTTAGACCATATACTTGGTTCATCTTCTCCAGCATTGCGGCGGCTGCCCTCGGATCTGGTCTTCCTCGTATTGCATAGGACAGCAGACCGATTGCGGGTGCATCTCGCATCTCTAGCTCTGCCAACAGGAGTGCGAGTGGACCAGCTACGAAAAGCCCCTCCTCTAGGAGCGGAACATCCCACTTCTCAACCAATGGTTCATACTTGCTCGTTGGGACGCAACGCATGTTGGCTTCATCTTCCTTGAAGCTTGCATCCAATCCGCCTAGGAGGATGGTTTCGGAGAACTTGCACTTCGCTAGCCACTCAGCCAGTCTGTCGACAAAGTTCCATTGGTCGCTCTGATGTGGCTGGAATCGAGGTACGAGGAAAATCAATTTCTTTTTTGGGTAGGAGTAGAGCTCGAACGGAAGCACCAACCTATTGTTTTCCATCGATACGAATAATGGCAGCATGTCGCTCTTGATGAACCCTACTCGCTTTGCCTCTAAAGTTCTGGTCAAATGGGCGGTGCTTAGGAAGCCTACTTCGCCCAGACCATGAAAGCCGCAGATGAATGTGGAGCCGGGCTTGACTTGGAAGCCTTTCTTTAGGATGATGTCAAAACCAGACTGTCTCGTTGCAACAAATGCCATTCTCTCATGCCTCTTTGAAGTAGCAAGGGTTGTATTTACCGTTCCTCGCCCTTTCAAATAGCGCTGTGGCGCTGTTCCTTTTTAACACTGTGTCATAGCAGGATAGGACACTATAATCCTATATGCTCAGATTGACAATCGAGCTGAAAGGGAAGCGAAAGGCAACTCATCATTTCTCCAAGAAATCCCTGCTGCTGGGTATTTTTGGATAATACTAGCACTTTTTGGTGAACTGCAAAGCAAGAGAATGACATATCCTCATACGTTGCACAAGGTTAACATCGGAGCATACTCAATTGAGCACGCTTAGAGAACTTGAAATCGAGCGGGTTTCGCCTCGTCTATTGGAGGTTCTCAGAAGAGAAGGCCTAACTAGTCTAACCCAATTTCAGTCTGCTGCGGTTGATGGAGGGATTCTGAGAGGGGAGAGTCAAATTCTTCAGACCTATGATTATGAAGAGGCCTATCAGATAGCGGAGATATCGCTTCTGAATCGCGTAGCGTCCGACTTCAAGACGAGGGCGCTTGTACTCTGTCCAAATCCACATCAAGCCGAGAAACGATTTCATTCATTGAGCTACAGATGTAGACGACTAGGCATCGAGGCTACAGCAATCATTCGGAGAAGGACAGCCACAGGGGACGTCTGGAAGGGGGGTCGCGTAATCGTTGCCACCTTCCGGTCGCTAAACATCGCTCTGCGCGTACATCCTAATGCATTCGAAAGCATCGAGTATCTCCTAACCGACCGTCTTGACTTGATTGGGCAGCCAAGGCTTGGTGCGAAGCTGGAAACTGTGTTGGTTACATTGATGGGCATGAATACTGAACTGCAGCATGTCGTGGTGAGCCCCCCGGTCGCAGATGTCGAAGACCTCAGTTCATGGCTAGGCGCTGGGATTGTAGAGGACACTAAGACTGACATGAAACGCATATTCAGTGTCAAGGCATTCGAAAGCGTCAGCGAGTCGCTCGCGGACCTCACTGAGTTTGTTCACTATAGGCGTGGACAGGTAGCCATTCTCTGCTCCAACATTCATGCATGCGAAGAGTTGGCGGCTCAGCTTACAGGAATAGGTGATGCAAGCAAGGAGTCAGCTCTTGATCTTAGGCTAGCGCCCGAACATAGGGATGACCTTAGAGACCTCTCAAGGGATATTATGGGGAGGTACCCAGAATGCGCGACATCAATTATGCTGGGGCGAACCATCTCCGGAGGGGTTGCATTCATCCACGAGGGAATTGCGCGAAACCAGAGGAGGACCATATCTGTTGCGTGGGAAGACGGTCTCGTGCCAGTGATTGTCATGCCAACGCGCTTTGCAATTGCAAGCGGGCTGAGGGCGACTGTAGTCTTTCTCATCGGAGTCTTCATGCAGGATCTAATTGGAGACCTGGCAGATGAGAAGGAGTTAACGCAACTCTCTGAATGGCAGCTCAATGATGTACTTAGCTCTGTTGGTAGGAGAGGTGTCGATAACGAAGCCTTTGGAATAGTCGTTGTTGGTACTCAAACTGAAAGGCACAGAGTTCTTGCACAATACTTCGTCGAGGATTCGGAAGGGAACATCAGTCCCAGGCTTGGTGAAGTTGACAGCTCGATGGATGATCCAGAGAATGCTCAAGATCTTGTGCTCCGACAGCTGTGCAGTGACCACACAAAAGAGGAAGACCCATTCTCGATTATGGACCGGACATTCTGGGCGGCAACCAATCGCGTCACTCAGATATCTCGCGAGGGGTTAATGCTAGCAGACGATGCTGATGTTGAGGCACTAATTTCCTTGCGTACAACGAAATCCACAACCACACGTGCGCGCGAGATACCAGACGAAGATGTGAGGCTGGTAAGCATAAACCCTAGCAAGATTGAAGGCCTCGTGCACAGTCGGAGTCGAGACTTGTGGCACCATGTCGTTGTCAAGGCAGGCGAGGGGGTTTCGTGCACCTGCGAGTCATGGAAGTACCAAGGAATTAGGAGGCACAGGCTATGCAAACACTTGGTTCGATTTTCGAACTTCGCTCTTCAGAACGATGAAACCAAACCATACGCCGCTTCGGTAATCCGACAATCGCTGAGAGGATTAGAGATTCTTGGCGAGTTGGAGAGAGAAGGATTGATACATCGGGATGGTAAGGGTTTCAGATGTACTAAACTCGGGCAAAGCGTCATTGTTTTGGGTGTTTCCGTGAGGGATGCGAAGAGAGTGACCAAAGCACTGGGACAAGCGGGAAAGAAGCTAGCGAATATCCTGATCGATGTTGCAGTTGCTAGAACGGGAATGCCTAGGAAGGCGATTGTGGGAGTTCTTGATGCGGTACTGACACATGACATGAAGAAGTCCGTGAAATGCAAGCAACATGGACCAGGAATTGTTGAGAATTGTCTGGAAGAGTTGTACTATATCAACAGCATCCTGATAGGCATCATGGGAAGAAAAGCCGACAAAGAACTGAAGAGAAAGATTCGCAAATTGGACAAGAATTTGACAGCCACTCTAGACACCATCAGTTAGCATTGCCCGAAACTTGAACACTACAACGCAAGTCTGCACGGGTCGGACCAATCAAAGCCTTCCTGCATTTTCAGTTACCTTTTTCTAGCTCAGAGCATCGGTCCGAGCCTATGCTCGGGGTCGTACAATGAGCCCCAATGCATGGGAGCATTATCATGAAATTACTTGAGCACGAAGCCAAGGATATTTTCCGTGCCTTTAATATGCCCACACCCCCCGGAGGCGTAGCTAAGACGCCTGAAGAGGCGATGAATCTTGCTGCCAAGGTAGGCAAACCCGTGGTCGTCAAGGCACAGGTACTCTCGGGGAAGAGGGGGAAGGCAGGCGGTGTGAGATTCGCAGATACACCTGAACAAGCCAAGGAAGTCGCAATGCTTATCCTAGGATTGAAAATCAATAATTTGTCCGTGGAAGCAGTCTTGGTTGAGGAAAAACTGGACATTCAACAGGAGATCTATGCAGGCATAACCATTGACAGGAATAAGCGAAAATATGTTGTGATAGGCAGTGGATCCGGTGGAATGTCGATTGAAGAGCTTGCGGAAGAAAGCCCTGAGAAGATTGTGAAGCTGTATGTAGACCCGAGCACTGGATTCCTGCCCTACAATGCTCGCGAAATGGCTATAAAAATGGGGTTCCGAGGGAAACAAATCAACAAGTTGGCAATCTTCTTCCTCAAACTGTGGAACATCGTTGAAGCACACGACGTAGAGCTGACAGAGATTAATCCCCTCATTCTCACAAAGGACGGCAGATTCCTAGCAGCTGATGCACGTCTGAATGTGGATGATAATGCACTCTTCAGGCACAAGCAAATGATGGAGAGCCTGAAGAGGGACCCAGTAGAACAGAATGAAAGAGAGAAGTTGGCAACAGAGAATAACATGGCCTATGTCGAGCTCGATGGCAACATTGCATGCATCTGCAATGGAGCAGGACTCACAATGGCAACCCTCGATGCTGTGTCGCTGTACGGAGGCAACGCTAGCACCTTTCTTGACCTAGGTGGTGGGGCAGATGCAGAGAGAGTGGAGAAAGGCATTGAGGTAGCTCTGATGTATCCCAAGGTCAAAGCCATACTCATCAATATAATGGGAGGAATAACGCGATGCGACGAGGTGGCGAAAGGTATCCTAGCTGCACGTGATGATGGCGACATAACCGTGCCAATGGTTGTACGCATGGTAGGAACGAATGAAGAAGAGGGGCAAGAGATTTTGAACAAGGCAGGGATTCCGTTCCTGAAAACCATGGAGGAAGCAGCCTCCAAGGTGGTTAATCTTGCAAAGGAGGCAAAATAGAATGGCCATCTTAGCAGACAAAGACACCAGAGTCATCATTCAGGGAATCACAGGTGGACAGGGAACATTTCACTCGCAGGCCATGCTTGAGTATGGAACCAAAATCGTTGCAGGGGTGACACCAGGGAAAGGCGGTCAAAAGGTCAATGGAATCCCGGTTTTTGATACTGTAATGGAAGCAAAGGAGGCACATGATGCCATTGCTGCAGTAATCTTTGTTCCTGCACCGTTCGCAGGAGACGCCGCACTTGAAGCAATCGCTGCACAGCTGAATCCTGTTGTTGTGATAACTGAACATGTTCCCGTTCGCGATGAGATTAGATTAATCCATACCGCCAAAAGACAGGGAATCACCGTGATTGGCCCCAACACGCCGGGAATAATCACTCCAGGAGCAAAGCAGAAGCTTGGCATTATGCCCGGTCACGTCTTTGCTGATGGTCCTGTGGGACTCATGTCACGAAGCGGCACACTAACCTATGAGATTGCTGCTGGGATGACATACGCGGGAATCGGAATTACCACTGCGATTGGTCTTGGTGGTGACCCATGCGTTGGACTGACGCCCATAGAGGCAGTCAAACTGTTCGAGAACGACAATGACACCAAGGCATTGGTTCTTGTGGGGGAAATAGGCGGGGATGCAGAAGAACGTGCAGCATCATACATCAGAGAAAACTATGACCGACCTGTCGTAGGCTTCATCGCAGGAAGAACTGCACCTCCAGGCAAGAGGATGGGACATGCAGGAGCCATCATAAGTGGCAGCACTGGAACTGCACAAGCCAAGATCAAGGCGCTGAATGACGCAGGTATACCGGTGGCAGAGAAGCCAAGTGATGTCGCCAGATTGCTCCAGGATGTCTTGTGAGCGGACTCAGCACAAGCAATGGGTGGCGTAGAGAGCATAAGTTTTTTAACGTCACCTAGCGGGGATGCCTGAGCAGACTTGCGGGGAAACAGATAGTTCGCCGTTAAGGAATGAGGTTGTAGAAAATGCCAATAGCAGATATAGAAAAACGCAGACTTGCACAGCACTATCTGCTCTACAAATCGGTATGCCGTTATTGCGGAGCTACCAACCCGCTGAAGGCGAAGAAGTGTAGGAAGTGCAATACAAAGGACCTCAGGCCGAAGAGGCGGTCTAGAAGGTAGTTCCTCCCGAGTGATGAGCCGGCGGTACTGGGCCGGTGGTCTAGCTGGCTATGACGTCGCCTTCACACGGCGGAGGTCACGAGTTCGAATCTCGTCCGGCCCACCATTCTATCTTCTGGAAGGCAGTTGAAAGCTGATCTAGTCACATTGTGAGAGAAGCTATCGTAGTTTCAGAGTGTTAACGAAACCTACCTTGGTTCCTGTCGCATTAAGCCCAAGAATCGCTTGTCAAGAACGGAATTCCATCTATCAAGAGGGTGTAACACAATAAGAGGCTCGTTCAGATTGGGATGACTACCTAAAAGAGAATTATCAACCACACGAAGAGCATTAACACCACTATGACTGCGCAGCAGGCAATAGGAGAAACCTGACCTTCAAGGCGCTCCTGAGCCTGCAGAGTGCGCACAAAGCTACGAATGTATACGCAATCCCCTCCCACAATGTTTTCGTTGTCGTCCACAAAGCGAATCCAGAATTTGCACTCCTCACCTATGCAGCTGCCATCCCGAAAAGGGCAATCTAATGGGCTCTAGTGCATCTGAATCCGAACCGGGTTCAAATTCCGTCAAGAAAGGCCACTCTCCAATGCTCGGTCAGAACTTGTCCCTCCATCGGTATAAGCCTTTGCCATCAAATATGAGAATAGTGTAACAATTGATTGCGATTTTCCTTGAGCTTTCCGTCACTCTTATAACGACATGGATTCTCGAGGCAGGCGGCACCGGAACAGGCAATTCCATACCCGGAATGGTCCAATCTATCCAAACAATCGACAAGACAACAAGGGGCGCAACAATGCCAAAGCAAATCTATGACGCG
>DAOVDG010000034.1 GCA_030669595.1 Candidatus Thorarchaeota archaeon | reverse complement strand
CCTTCAGCCGGCCCATGACATTGAACGCATTGCACAGCTCAAAATCACGACGGATTACCGGCACGGGACACTTGCGGACCTCAACAATTGATGCTTCTACGAGTTTTCTAGAAGTGTTCCTGTGAAACATGAATTCCTCAAAGGCACCCAAATAACCCTCAAAATCATTGTCAAGAAGATCAAACACCATGTCAGCTACTCTGAGCTTTGCTCCGGTTGCTATGAGAACAAGGCCGCTTAATTCATCTGGATTTTGAAGAGCGTAGAGCTGTGCGAGTGCACCGCCCATCGAGTGTCCTGCAAGAATTGGCTTTTCGTATCGTGATACAACCGAGTCGATATCCTCAAGGTAGGATTCTGCCAGATTCTCATCTGACCTGTCTTGTGTTCTGCCGTGACCATTGAGATCAAGTGCGAGCACGTGCAAGTTTTCCGAAAGGCCTTTGTGTTGCATGAACCAAGTTGCCGAAGAACCCCCTGCACCATGAATCATGATGATTGGCCCGGGGTTCCCGTTTCCTTGCTCTTCGTAGTGAACTTGCATGATAGTTGCAGGATGCCTTGCCACCTTTGAACGTTATGGATTGAATTGGTATTCCAACTCTGAAGCATGAGCTTTTTTAGTGAGTTTATCGTGGACAAGTTAAGTGGAAAGCACTTATCGCTCAAGACCACTTTGGTCTTAGTGAGTATCAGAAATGGAGAGAAAAAAAATGAACCGTAATGCAATTATCGCTATCGCATTAATCGCCGTAATTGGAGTCGCAGGTGTTGGAGTGTGGATTTTCATCCAGCCTGTAACCAATCCGTATAACGTTGCGATTGTGTTCGCAACGGGCGGACTTGGAGACAAATCATTCAATGATGGCTGTATGGCTGGCGCTGAGAAAGCCGTCGATGACTTCGAGATTACATTTACGTATGTAGAAACCTCAGTTGTCGCTGATTATGAAGGCTATATTCGTCAGTATGCAGCCCACACCGGGTACATCGAGCCATTTGAACTAATAGTATGTATTGGGTATGACCAGAAAGGGCCATTGATTGAGGTTGCAGCTGAATACCCAGATCAGCAATTCGCCATCATTGACGAATCTCTTGACAACGTATCCACAACCGCGGTCGAATTCCCGAACGTTCTTGGCCTAACATTCAAGGAGCATGAGGGCTCGGCTCTTGTGGGAGCAATGGCTGGATTGATGACAACCACCGACAAGATTGGTTTCGTGGGTGGAATGGACATTCCGCTCATCAACAAGTTTGCTGGCGGGTACACTTGGGGTGCTAACTACACTAACCCCGCTTGTAACGTCACATTCAACTATCCGTGGGACTTTGCCGATCCGGTCAAGGGCAAGACTGCCGGGGATACCCTTTATGATCTCGGTTGCGACATCATCTTCGCAGCGGCTGGCGCAACAGGTCTGGGAGTCTTTGACAGTGTCAAGGAGATGAATGGCACTAAAGCCTATCCACTATGGGTGATTGGTGTTGACAGTACTCAAATGTACTTGGGAACTGCTGACCCCGAGAACCCGGATGGCCCGAGCCTGTGCATGACCTCCATGTTGAAGAAGGTTGATGTTGCTGTTTACGAAGCAATCAAGGATGCCTGCCATGATGATGACTTCGCAGGCGGAGTCAAGATCTTTGACATTGCAAATGGCGGTCTTGACTTTGAAGTCAATTCCACCCTCCTTGAGATTGATCAAGACATCTTGGATGTTGTGTATGACCTCAAGACTGCTATCTCAAATGGCACAATCGATCTTGATCCCTTCGACCACAAGTGGTGGCTACCCTAGTTAATTAGCTACGAGAGAGAGCATTTCAACTGCTCTCTTTTTTTTCTTTTTATTGCTGTGTGCTTGCTGAGGTCTTCCCGCAGGGTTAAATACACGGCCTTCTGCCAAAGTGCAACTCTCAACCTCACTGTAATTGATTATGGTTGGACTGGAATGCAGGAGTGAAGTATGATTGTACGCTGTTGAGCTCGAGAATATATCCAAGACGTTTTCCGGCGGTGTCCAAGCCAATAGGAACATCACCCTTCGCATAAAGAAGGGTGAGGTCCATGGATTACTGGGGGAGAATGGAGCTGGCAAAAGCACTTTGATGAATGTTCTCTACGGACTCCTACAGAGTGATGATGGACGGATTATTGTTAATGGCAGTGAAGTCCGTTTCAACTCCCCTCACGATGCAATAGCTCAAAAAATAGGAATGGTACATCAACATTTCAAGCTGATTCCAACACTCACAGTGGCAGAAAATGTCGTATTGGGCATGGAACCCAAATCAAGCAAACCAACAAAAAGCGGCCTTGGCACTATCGTTTTACTTTCAGCATTTTCCATCATATTGATGGGACTATTCCTCCCGGTTGAACAGGCTCTTCTTGGCGCTCTTATCCTCTTGCTATCTGTGGTGATTCTGTATCACATCTTTAGAATGACGAATCCATCTGAACGGTTAGGGTTGAATCGTCTTGGTAGGCTGGGTTTTGTGCTTGAACAGATAGGCAGTATAATTGCTACGCTCTCTCAGAACCTGATGCCGATAGGATATGGAGATGCTATTGAGAAGATTAAGCATATCGCCGAAGAGAATGGCCTTGATATCGACCCCATGGCAAAGGTGGAAGACATCTCAGTAGGTCTTCAGCAGAGAGTAGAGATTATTAAGACTCTCTACCGTGAGGCGGACATTCTCATCTTGGATGAACCAACTTCAGTCCTAACACCTCAAGAAGTTGATGAGCTGTTTGTCACACTGGAACGATTCCGAGAAGCGGGCAAAACAATCATCTTGATCACCCATAAACTCCGTGAGCCTATGGCGCTCTGCGATAGAATCAGCGTTCTTCGAGATGGCGAGCTAGTTGGCACAGTGGAAAAAGCGGGAACCTCACCGGAAGAGCTTGCACAGATGATGGTTGGACGTCTAGTCGTATTTCGGGTTGAGAAAACTCCAGCCGCTCCCAGTGATGTCGTGTTGGATGTGAAGAATCTGGAAGTCCTAGACAATAGGAATCTTCTCACGGTTAAGGGCATCTCAATTCAAGTGAGGTCAGGTGAGATTCTAGGAATTGCTGGAGTGCAAGGGAATGGTCAGACCGAGCTAGTGGAGGCAATAGTAGGGCTACGAAAGTTGAAGTCTGGGTCAGTGCGAATCGCCGGCGATGACATTACAGGCGCCAGTCCAAGAAAGGTTAGGGCAGTTGGCGTTAGTCATATCCCCGAGGACCGGCAAAAGAGAGGGTTGGTGTTAGGTTTTACAGTTGAAGAGAATTTGGCATTGGGCCAGCAGTACCTTGCTCCATACGCGAAAGGTCCACTCACTTTATTCCTTGACCTTGAATCAATACAGAACATCTCACAGGAAACAATTGACAACCACTCAATCAAGGTTCTAAGCTCGAAGTCTTTGGCTAGCACTCTGAGCGGCGGGAATCAGCAGAAGGTTATCGTAGCTCGAGAGCTCGGAACGAAGCCGCGCCTTTTAATTGCCGCCCAGCCTACGAGAGGACTCGATGTTGGTGCTACTGAGTTTATCCACAAAGAGCTGATTTCCATGAGGGACGCAGGTGTCGCAATCCTTCTTGTTTCTGCTGAACTCGACGAGATTCAGACGCTCTCTGACCGCATTGCAGTAATCTTTGATGGTAAAATCATGGCAATAAGGAATCCTGCCGAAACCACACCCAATGAACTCGGGTTACTCATGGCGGGCCATGAAAGCAATTTGGAGGAAGTATCAGCATGACTGAATTTCCAAGTACTGGAGAGGGAACTTCGGAGCAGGGCACTGCAAAAGGTGGTGAATCAAATCCAGTTGGTTACCTTAGTGGTGCCCCCCAAGCAATAATTGCGAAACTGACAGATTCAAGATTTCAAAAACAAGTCATCTGGACAATTGCATCAATTATCCTAGCCCTCCTAGTTTCTGCTGTGATTATGACAATGGCTGGATATGATGCCGGGCGAGCATTCGCTTACCTTCTCGTAGGAGCACTTCGAGAACCCGGCAGGGTGCTCCAATTCGCTACCCCTCTCATTCTTACTGGCCTTGCAGTTGCACTTGCATTCAAATGTGGTCTTTTCAATATTGGCGCAGAAGGCCAATTATACATAGGATCCATGGCAGCCGCTGTTGTTGGCTTTACGATATCCTGGCCATATCTTGCTCATCCAATCCTATGTCTATTTGTGGCAGCGATTTGTGGAGGAATCTACGGGCTAATTCCTGGGCTTTTGCTGGCATACAGAGGCGCCCACGAAGTGGTAACAACCATGATGCTTAGCTATGCCGCGATTGCCTTGACCACATGGCTTGTCGGTCCCAACGGTTTCTGGATGGATACTGCAGGTTCAGAGCTGATCCCGCAAACACCACTGTTGCAGGATACTGCAATCCTTCCTACCATAGGCGGGCCATATCTTCATTGGGGGATATTCGTAGCGATACTGGCAGTGTTCGTTGTGGATTACCTAATCAATCGTACTGTGCTTGGCTATGAGATGAGAGCTGTCGGTCTGAATAGAGATGCCGCAGAATACGCAGGCATCAATTCAAAGAAGAACGTTGCATTAACTCTCACATTCAGTGGGGCATTGGCAGGTCTTGCTGGTGGGGGGGAAATCATGGGAACGTATAACAGGTTCATTCATCGCTGGTCACCAGGCTTAGGCTGGGATGGTATCACAGTTGCGGTCTTGGGGGGCAATAATCCCTGGGGTGTACTCGGTGGAGCGATTTTCTTCGCGGCACTGCGTGTTGGAGGAAACGCTATGCAGATGGATGCACACGTGCCAATAGAAATGGTCAGTGTTATTCAGGGTCTGATTGTGCTATTCGTTGCAGCACCGCGTGCCATTATGTGGATGCAGAATCGTGGTGTGGAATATGTGGAGTGGGTGAAGTCCGAAGAGAAGTTGCCATTGGACCATTTGTTCGGAATAATATCTAGTTTGGTTGGCGTCTTTATTTCATTTGGACTGGTATCTGCATCTACTGGCAACCTGCTATTATCGGTTTCTCTTCTCTTGGTCGGTGTTGTGGCAATAGCAGCCTTTGCGATATTCCTTGCAAAACGCCGTTACATCCTGCCCATTTTCACTATACTGTCTATTGCATGGCTACTCACCGCGCTTGTGTCATTCTTCACAGGGATCTTACTCGTAACCGTGATTGCAGGAGTAATGGGCCTGCTCTCAATCACGGATCTTCTGCTTCTTCGTAGAAGATACCAAGACAGAAACATTGTCAAGGAGGCGGAAAGTTAATGCAAGAAGCTGACATCAGCATCCTTCTCATCGGAATTCTCCTCAAAACAACTCTCCAGATGGCCACTCCACTGATCCTAACGGCTTTAGGTGGAATGTACTCTGAGAAATCTGGCGTAGTGAACATCGGTCTCGAGGGGATGATGCTTATGGGCGCATTCGCTGCAGTCTGGGCGACATTTCTCACCGGCAATCCTTGGATCGGACTAGTTGCAGCTGCGCTCGCCGGAGGTTTGTTGGCCTCAACTCATGCTATCGTTTCTGTGAAATTCAAGGGGAATCAGATTGTTAGCGGAACTGGAATAATCCTCTTTGCATTGGGCTTTACGACGCTCATGCTTGACGCCGTTTGGGGTGTTGCTGGTGACACACCCGAAGTTACTCCACTCCCCAAGGTGCAGCTGCCGTTTCTGGCTGATATCCCAATTATAGGGATTGTATTTTCCCAGCTATCGCCCATCATTTACTTGATGTTCGTATTATCGATTCTGTCGTGGTTTGTGATGTACAAGACTCCATTTGGCCTTAGACTTCGGGCTGCAGGCGAGGACCCTTCGACTCTTGATACTGCTGGCGTGAATGTTGAATGGGTTCGCTTTATCGGTGTGGTCTTGAGTGGATGTCTTGCAGGGCTCGGAGGAGCCTATCTTTCTATAGGCTTCACCACTAGGTTCAGAAAAGGGATGACCGGCGGAAGGGGCTTTGTTTCGCTGGCCGCCCTAATATTCGGTAATTGGGCCCCGCTAGGTGTCTTTCTAGCTGGTCTTCTCTTTGGATTCCTAAACGGACTCCCGAACATAATCCAAGTTCTTGCACAGTACAATTCCGACCTTGCATTCCTAATGAATTACATTGACCTAATCGCAATGATCCCATTCATCCTGGTTGTGATTGCGCTAGCAGGCATTAGGAAGTCAAGACCTCCAAAGGGAATTGGAGTTCCTTATGAAAAGGAAGCCGCAGGATAAAGCTATGAAACAGTCATAACAATAGTGTTGAGCGACGCTGCGATAATGTGTATCATGCAGATTAGTACTTGCGAAAGCCATCGCAGTTCCATATGAAAAACAGGGAAAAGCTTAATCCTTTCGGGACACCATTACACCTGCACTATGCTTAAATCACGAACACGTCGAGGGTCGTTTGCCTTGAAGAAAGATGTACACAACAGCACTGCCTTCCTTCTCTGTCTGGTGGGCGGCATTTTGATGATGCTTGCGGGAGTGAGTGGAACAATCCAGCTTATGGGGGAGCTCCTTCGGGCCAATGAGGAAGTCATGGACCCCACAGCTCTGATGACTGTAGAAATCGTAACGGGTATGCTGGTACTACTGACAGCACTGGGTGGATTGGGAGTCATTGCCAGTGGTATCATTCTAACAACAAGAAGAGTACAACTGGGCCGAATACTTGTGGCTCTGTTTACAGGAATGGGGGTCCTAGGATTGGCGACTAATTTGGCTCAGCTTGTAATGGTTGGCACTTTGGCAATGGATTTAATGCATCAGGTGGGCCAATCACTTGGCTGGATAGGAGCCATTTTTGCAATCATCGCTCGAACGGTTGCTGTGCAGAAACCCATAGTGGAATAATATACATCGAAATGGAAGAGCAGTCGATTGTATACTATTGTAAATAGAAGAAGTTGGTGTTTCAGTTCTTCGCTTGAAATAGAAAGAAGCATATTCAGACTCCAAGCGTACTAGCATACCAAGCTAAGGAGTCGTTAGTACGTCTACATTCATTCCCACAACCAAAATCCAAAACGTAGTTGCCTCAGTGATTCTTGGCCAAGACATAGACCTTGATGAGATAGTGGCTACAATCCCGGATATCGAGTATCACCCAGAGCAGTTTCCAGGATTGGTCTACCGACTCAAGAAGCCAAAGACTGCTACGCTTATCTTCAATACAGGAAAGATGGTTTGCACAGGCGGGAAGAGCGTGAAGGAGTCAACAAGGGCTGTGCATAAGATTGTGAAGAATCTCAATGAAGCTGGTATCAAGATAAGGGGCAAACCTGAGATCACAATACAAAACATCGTAGCAAGTGGCGACATTGGGGTTAACATAGATCTCGAGAAAGCGATTTTGATTCTTGAAAATTCCATGTACGAACCTGAACAATTTCCGGGATTGATATATAGAATGAAAGTCCCCAAGACTGTAGTCTTGATATTTGGTAGTGGCAAAATAGTTATTACAGGTGCAAAGCTCGAGGAACAGGTTCCCGAGGCTGCGATAAGAGTCAGGGACCGACTAATAGAATTGGATCTCGTACGGATGGATGATTTTCCAACAGTATAGAATCATCGCTGATTCATTGTGGAACACCAATCTGTGATTTGGAAGAGATCCATCACTAGTAGGGACCAATTAGCCAAACGCCATAGCCGAAACGGAGCTTTCGATACTTTTTGCAGCCTGCACGCACTCTCGAAGAATTCCGCTCTTGTCTGTATCCATGCGCGTGAAGATGAACACGAACCAGACTCCCTTGCCTGTACCACAGATGAAACAGAGTGCTCCTTCTGGGCGTATCCCAACAAAACCATTCTCTATTTTCAATGCCGAGAGAAATGTCATCCCGCCCACTGTGAAGCTCTGCACCTGCCGTTGCCATGACGCTAAAATCGGTGGAACATCCTGAGCAATCTGCATGTTCTCTGTAGCATATGCCACTCTTCATTCATAGGTGAAGACGCACGAACCGAGAATCTCGCTGTAATTGCTCATTGCTATGTCAATTGTTCGTTTGATGCGAACCACCATTGCAGATCCCTTTGCCGTTTATCTGCTGATATCGAAATAGCCATGTTGCGTATCCTTGACTGGGGAGTCTATGAAGCCGGGGTTACGCTTGCCATGGCCTTGGCCATCAGCAGAGCACGATGGTGTAGCTCGTCATGTCCAATCCATGTGGTAAAGCGTCTATTCCTGGAAGACATGCCGTGTCGCAAAGCGATGCTATAAAGATTGTTTCCCGTTAGGGGACAAGATGTAAATCGGTAGACAAACCAGTCACCAGAGCTTGCTTCTTTGATTCTGCATCGTACGTCAATGTGTCTACCACTCTCGAGAAAGACTCTGAAGCGTTTACCTATGCGATACTGGATTCTCACATTCTGTCCGAAGAGACCTCGGAAAGCCGCAACGGTGTAGGACACAGCTGGACTCGGGAGGAATGCCCACGACCAGAGGCCATATGCAAAGACTATCAATGAGAAAGCCAGGAAAAACGCTACCGTGTTAAGGGAAACCACTACGTCAAAGATCTCTGTCCAACCTACTGGGAACCACTCAGGAGGCGTTGCCCCGAATCCATGAATTCCTAGACTGTAGAAGCTATGAAACGCAAATGCGAAGATAACCATGAGCGTGGCTATGGTTATCCTCTGTCTGCTAATGTATAGGCCTTGTGCATGTTTGAGAAGGCAATCCATTCCTACTCCTCCAACGCTTTTGCATATATCTTCGAAGTGTCTTCCCCGAATTTCCTGCACATCTCAACAAGCACTGACAACAGAGGGTGCTCACTGTTGATTCTGATTGCGTGTAGCCTTGGAGTAAGCTCGTCGACCAAGATCATGCCATCTTCCTTCATGTGAGTTAAGACTCCTCGATAGAGGCTTCTTGACTTCCCGCTGTAGCCAATGAGGCGACCTAGCTGAACGCCACTCACACTTCGGGGGTACACATGGCTTAGCGCAAGGAGAATCGCTCTCCGGGTTTCATTAAGAGAAGACATGAGCTGAACCAGTTCGTACACTGTGCGTAGAGTGTCGTCGTCAGCCATCCTTCTCGCCCATCTATTTAGTTTCTTGTGCCTATTAGAACACAAAGCCTTGTAAATACTCACAACAAAGCAATCATATCTTGCCTTAGGGAATACGAATATTCGTTCGGAGTCGAACGATTTGTCGGCAGTTTCTATTTTCCGGGCAGAGAAGCAACCATTTTTCTACATCTGAACCTTTCGACTTTTCGTTCCCATATATAAGCAGCAAACTGTTAATAACGTAACTTGGAGAACCTTGGTGAAATCTCAAGAATTCACAAGTGGAGGTTTTTATCATTAGCACGTTTTCATCAAAGTATTTCGCATGGATTCTAAGTTTAGTCATTGTTCTTGCAGCTGGCTGGTTTCTGCTGCCCGCAGGCTACGTCACCTTGATTCAATGGCTTGCACCCGTTCTAGGCAATTATGCACGGCCAACCTTTGTGATGGTCAACATCTTGATCGTAAACCCCTTGGGGAATCTCGTCATGGTTGCAATCTGGGCCATCGCAGGTTTGGTGGGAGGAATAATGTCAGGAACCAAGAAAGGAGCTATCCTGGTTGCGTTCATGACTTGGTTAAGCTGCCTTGCCATTGGCGCATTCTGTCTAATTCAGTTTCTGATGCCAATCATGGATGGAACAATCACCATGTCCATGCCACCCATACCACCGGGGACATCCCTTGCTGATGTTCTATCGATTCCAATAGTCCAGTCGTTCATCAGCGATTTGCCTGGGCTAATCGCCAGTATGAGCGGTGGTGGCAGTGGACCCGATATTGCCGGTCTTGCTATGTCGGTCGCGGTGTATGTCCTTTCACCGTTGATTATCATCATCATAGGTGCCATAGTTGGCGCGATCATCAGACCAAAGGAGGAATTTTAGATGCACGTCGATAAGAAATACGCAATAGCATTCCTGTTGTTTGCATTCCTGATACTGCCTATGGCGGCCTCAGCATATCCAGTTATGGCCCAAGATGGGCCTCCGGAGGAAATCCTTGAAATCCTCCTGACCGAAGGCGCGGAGATTCTCATTACAAGCATAGATGCAAACGGAGCTCCTACTGTGATCTATGCGCAGCTAGGACTTCCATCCGAGGAACTTAACTTGGAAGCGGAAATGTTTGATAATTGTCTCGCGCTTGCTGTTGTAGCAACCCGCGGTGAACTCTTAGACTACGTTCTTAGCATGATAGGGGATGATTTCATGGGTGGTGGGGAGTCGAGCTTCATGCTTTCTCAGTTTGAGGAAGGCTTTACTCCAGAAGCCATCTTGGACCTCCTCGGCACTGATTTCAGCCTGTTGATATCTGCTTACTATAACCTTGATGAAGCCGTGGCAATCGGAAGGATGGGCCAAGTTCTGAATCACCTTGCGAACCCAGCCGTGTTTGGTTTCAGCTTCGCTGATATTATTCACCTTCGCATTGATGAAAGTTTCTTCCCACCGGAGATGGAGATGGAGCTTCCCTTCGAAGCACTCGATGTCTTCATGTATCAAGTAACAAACCCATTCGCTAATGCGCTTGATGTTGTGCTTGGTGGGCTTGACAATACTGGTCTTCTAGGAAATATTAACCCGGAGTTATTCATTGCAGAGCGCGGAGCGGCTGCAGGCCTTCTGGCCATCCCTGATATGAGTGACTTGGTCGAGCTCTTCAACAGCACTATGGGTGGAGATGGTGGCTTTTCATTGGCTGCTGAGTCGTTCTTCCCCTCTCAGCTCGATATGATAAATGGCTCGATCTCTGTAGCTGCTGTCGGATATATCGGTGAGCAAATCGTGTCATATGGTGATACAGATCTGAGCATAGGAAGTCTAGTCGGCGCTACTAGTTCATTCAGTCCGATGGATGACGGCATCTCTGTTGTTATGGCTAAGCTGCCTGAGAGCTCCAATATCACGGGCTATAGTCCTGATAATGAAGACTTAGCAATGTATGATAACGAAACGAATTTGGTCCTTTGGAATGCCAGCGGGCTGGGTGTGGTGTCAGACTACATTATTGAGTTTGAATCCGATGACTTCCCGCCAGATATCGTGATTAAGAGGACCTTTAGTCCTGCGAGCACAGCGCCTGGTGGTTCTGTGGAAGTCACTGTTACTGTGACGAACAACGGCACTGTTCCAATAGACAACGTCAAGATTGTTGACGATGATGTTGGAACGATATACAGCACAGTTGATGTTACAGGAGCTACGACCGGTACCACAGCTTCTCTTGCCGGAGGAGATTCTACGTCAATCACTTATACTGTGACTTTCACGAACGAAGGGAAGTACACATTCCCCAACGCTGAGCTTACCTATGAGTTCAACGCTCAGGAGTACGCCAAGAACACAGTAACTGATGGCTATGATGTCGTTGCAGACCCTGTGCAATTGTTGGGCCAGATGATATTGGATGGGATGCCAATATCAGGCGCAATCCTTGGCATTGTCGCGTTAGGTGCTCTTTTCAACATCAACAAGATGCGGAAGGGTGGCAGCTCCGGCGGCGGGTACCAAGTCTAGAATAAATTGACGACTCTCGACGCGATCTTAGTCGGGGGTCGTTAACCCATTTCTTCTTCTCGACAACAAGCTTTGTCTCTTAAGGTTCATTCTTCAGCAGCTTTATCTTTGAACAACTGTCACAAACCTAGTGTGATGTCGGATGCCGCTTAAGGATTCACTCAATGGATACCTACGTTTGCCCCGGGATTTCTTTGGAATTCCACAGCCAACAACTGGTGACCCAGATGTTGGTGTGCTTGGAATACCGTATGATCTAACATCAAGCTATATGCCGGGGACTCGCTTTGGTCCCGATGCAATTCGAAAGGCTACAGATAGTGAACGGTCGCATAGCTATCCACTAAGCATTGGTCAACCATCTGCCAATAATGACAAGGCACTTTCAGAGCAGATTACTCTAGAGAACATTGGAGACCTCGAGGTTTCACTTAGACTTCCTGAACAAGCAATGCTCGATATCACTGAAGCTGCAGCTAAGCTAGCTGAGCAAGATAGTCACTTGTTATTCATGGGCGGTGATCACTTCATCACCTACCCCATATTGAGGGGTCTCAGTCGCGGCAAGCCTGGGACTTATGGACTAGTCTATCTCGACGCCCACGCTGATTTCTATCCTGTCTACTCTGGTCATCTCTACTCACACGCAACTACACTAAGGAGAATCCTTACAGATGGTCTGATTGATGGGGTTAACTTGTTAACCTATGATCTTAGGGCCACTCTCCCTGAACAGAAGATAGAACTGGCTAGAATTGGGACAGTCATGCCTTCATCTCTAAAGTCCTTCTCCACAGCAATCAACAAAATAGCAAAGCAAGTAGACACCATCTACATTTCAGTCGATCTAGATGTTCTGGATCCCAGTGTTGCGCCCGGGGTTAGTCATCCGGAATCAGGCGGACTCAACATGGTTGAGCTTGTTAAGCTGTTGAGAGCTTGCTTTGCTACTGGCAAGGTAAAGCACGTGGACATTGTAGAGCTAAACCCAATGGTTGATTCTACGGGTCAAACCTCCGTTGCTGCCCGCGACGTGGTAAAAGAAACTCTCACAGGCTTTGCTAGTCAGAAGGATTATAAGTAGTAATTGCACATAAAAGTATTGACTGAGATGAGCCATCAGGGTGAGCATAGCATAGAAAACACCGTTTCGCGTGTCAGTGAGGTCCTTCGAGACCTCGGGTTTGGTGCACATGAGGCGGAGGTTATTATTGCGTTGAACAGATTGGAATCAGCAACCGTGTCGGAATTGTCTCCAGTTACAGGGATTCATCACGCAAATCTCTATGTTGTACTTGATGGGCTTGTTGGCAGGGGAATCGTTGTAAGTAGTGGGGGTCGACCAAGAGTCTACGGGTTTGCTCCACTTACTCACCTGAAGGATCTTCTTTCAACAAAAGTCAATCAATTGATTGCTGACCTTAAGCATTTGCAGAGAGAACGAGAACCCAGTCATATCATGCCGGCACTTGTCTATACGATACGTGGCATGAGCGAAGTTCATGCTAAGATGTTAAGGATGCTGGGCAATTCAAAGAACCGAATAATGATTGCCGCTCCGAGCCTAACGGAGCTTGGAAACTCTGTTATCGAGGCACTTCAACTGGCATCTGAACGAAGAGTTGTCATTAGAGCGATCCTCGGCACCGAGTCCACTACCCATGGGTTCGATATCCAGCAACATATTAGGGACGATACGATGGCAATCAACTTGGTTGTCGATGGCGAGGAAGCCCTAATTTCGATGCCAGACCTATCCGTGTGTGGGTGGGTAGATAACTCTCTCATCTCGCTCCAACTCGAAAGCTTTCTCGAGCAGACTTGGAGAACTACCAAGGAAGTTTGACCAATGGTGGATTATGATGTAATTATTGCAGGCGCGGGTACGGGCGGAGCCACAATGGCATACGCGCTGGGAAAGAAAGGCCACTCTGTTCTTCTCATTGATAGAAAACAAAAGGACATGATTGGTTACAAGACATGCGGAGACGCTCTCGGGTCTCACCATCTCAAGGAGTTGGATAACCTTGTGGGGCTCCCAAAGATGCCAAAAGGAATCGTCGAGTACGATGTGGCTGGGATAGACATTATCGCTCCAGATAGAGAGCATAGACTCAGAATGGCTGGACCCACGACCAGTGGCTTTTCATTTAACCGATTGAAGTTGGGACAGTGGATGCTCTCAATTGCAAAAGACGCTGGTGCAACCGTTATGGCTTCCACACGAGTGAAGCGATTGATGTTTGACGGGAGTAAGGTCGCTGGTGTTAAGATTACGGAAGAGGGTTCTGACTCGGACAAGGAACTGACCGCAAGGATTGTTGTGGATGCTACTGGAGCCGTTGGAATGCTTCGTCGTCAACTTCCGGAGTCTTCGCCCGTAGAAAGGACAATGGCAAAGGAGGACTTCATGGTTGCCGTTCGCGATATCTATGAGACCCCCGAGTACACCTTTGAAACCCCGGATATCCTAGACATATATTGGAATCAAGAACAGACGCTGGGTGGGTACATCTGGGTTTTCCCGCAAGGCACCAATAGGGTCAATGTTGGCTGCGGCCTAATGACGATTCCAGGTCACAAGAAGCCACAGGACATATTCGACAACTTTGTCCGGAAGAATTGGGATTTCATGAAGACAAAGCTAGTTGAAATTCATTCAGGCGGTGGAATTGCTCCAGTGCGCCGTCCAATAGATACACTTGTCGATGACAACTTCATGCTCGTCGGTGATTCGGGAGCACAGGTCAACCCAATTCATGGAGGAGGAATAGGATCGTCAATGCTTGGTGGTGCGCAAGCTGCGATTACTGCTTCAGAGGCGATTGAGCAAAACAACACTTCAATCAACGCTCTATGGCCTTACAACCCAAGGTACATGGAGAGCTATGGAATCAAGCAAGCATCTCTTGATGTCTTCAGGTGGTTCCTTCTGAACATTACAAATGAAGACATCAATTTCGCCTTCAAGAAACAGATTGTAAAGGCGAGCGACTTACTCAACACAAGCATGACCGGAAAGATGTCAATGGGGTCCGGAGAGAAGTTCAAACGTCTGATATCAGGTGTCGGAAAGGTTCCTTTGCTCATGAGGATCAACAAAATTGCGAAAATTATGGAGCAGGTCAAAGTCGTCTATGCCGATTATCCTGACTCTCCAAAGGGGCTCCAAGGCTGGAAAGCACGGCTTGTTCCAATCTACAATGCTGCCAAGAAGGCATAGAACATGCGAAGGGTGGGCTCAGCTGCGGGGATTAACCTCTTCGCTCCAGCTGATGCCTACTTCTCGTATTTCAACAGCCCATATGTGGGTCACAAACAAGGCGCCTCGATTGACATCTATCCTAGCCACGAGGAATGGGGCGGTCCTGCCTACGCTCCAATCGCAGGTAAAGTCATTCGCGTCAAGAAGATGAGAATGGCTAGTGAGAAGATTTTCCCTTCCGACGAAGCAGACTTTGGCATAGCCATTGCTCCAGAAGGGTCCACTGACATCGTGCGCATCTTGCATTGCGTCCCAGAAATCGATGAGGGAACGACAGTTGAAGCTGGGCAACGATTGGGGTCTCTTCTTCGATCACGTTACTTCAACTACTGGACTGGGCCTCACTATCACATGGAGATAATGAATGCTCGCGATTTTAGTAGGTCTACTAAGTCATATCCTCTTAACGTCGAACTAGGCGCCGTGCAACAGACACAACAGAAGAGCGCCTCTGAACTCGAATGCTTGATCACAAGAGTTACTGATGATGTTATAATAGCAGTCACAGACGACTCACCCAAAGCCATTTCCGGAGACCTCGTTGGGCATGCAGCCTACTGTGGGATCGACAGAAGACAAGGCATTTTGGATGCCGGAGTCCCCCATTACAGCCACGGCGGAATTCTAGGTCTTGCCAAACCCATTGAGAAAAGCATGGTCACCGCGTGGCGCACCGACATCGGATACACTGCAGCCAACTTGGGTAACCGCCTTACCTTCAAAAGAGGAGAGCCGTTCCAGCCTACTTTCGAAGGCGAAATCATCAGGGGAGTCTCATGTTTTGCATTTACGAAAAAACAAATAGTGAAGGGGTTTCCGCCGGTCATAATGATTCCTCAACAGTATGGCGGGTTCTCTGGGAAATTCGTGGAGGGGGATGTGGGTGTCCTTTCCTTCAAACACCCAAACAACATCGTTAAAGAGCAATAGATAGCCTTGACACACGATTGTTTTGGTCGAATTGGTACGCCTTTCATTGGGCACTGCTATAGAAGTGGGGCTTGAGGAAGGGGCAAACGATCCGAATTTCACCACTGCCTTCATTATGACTTATAGCAAAAACAAGTGTTCCGCTAATTGTGCATTCTGTCCTCAAGCACAGGACAGTAATTCATCACCTCACATGCTATCGAGGATTGGGTGGCCTGAGTACAAGCTTGAAGATTTCATTCGTCACCTGCGGCCAGGATTGAACTTCAGAAGAGTATGTATACAATGCTTGAACTATCCAACAGTTGTGGATGATGTTGTGGAGATACTCGCGGCTGTCAAGACCAAAGTAAAACTGCCTGTATCCATTTGCATTCATCCAGTGAGTCTGAAAAAAATGAACCGCCTGCAAAAGGCTGGAGCGCAGAAGATTGGGATTGCTATGGATGCATGCACCCCCGAGCTATTTGAAAAGATCAAAGGTGCAGGTCGTAGAGGACCATATCGATGGGACCGCCATCTTGAAGCCATGCAGCAGGCGTTGGAAGTGTTCGGCCCGGGAAATGTCACCACTCATCTTATCATTGGTTTAGGTGAAACAGAAGCGGAGGCAGCTGATTTCATCATCAAGATGAATGAACTGGGGATAACCGTGGGACTATTCGCGTTTACAGCAATTCGAGGTACTGCACTGGAAGAAACGAGTCAACCTGTTCTAGAGTCCTACAGACGTTTGCAGGTCCTGAGGTATCTTGTCGCCAACAAATTGGTTGACCGTGAAGGGGTTTCCGCAAATGAGAAAGGAAAACTTGAGTTAGGAAGCGATGCCGCGTGGCTCAGGGAAACCTTATCATCAGGCGAGGCGTTTAGAGTGACAGGTTGCAGTGGCTGCAATCGACCCTATTACAATGAAAGGCCTCGCGGGCCTATGTACAATTACCCTAGACCCCTCTCAGAGGATGAAGTACACAAGGCTCTCGCAGAGGCAGGATTCGTGAGCCGCGATGGAAGAGTTTAGGTTCCTAGAACTATGCGTTTACAGTGCCTATGAGAATATGGCTGTTGATGAGGCAATCACACTAGCCATGAAGGAGGGAAAAGCGCCTCCCACCCTGCGCTTATACAGATGGAGACCCTCTGCAGTATCCATTGGAACGTTTCAGGGCATGACAGATGAAGTTGACCTTAAGTTTTGCAGATTAAACAAGATCGACTACATCCGAAGGATCACGGGGGGTGGAGCGGTATACCACGATTTCGAAGGGGAAGTGACCTACAGTCTTATTGTTCCCAAGGGTCATCGCTTGGCTCCGTCTGATATTCTGAAGTCCTACAAAATAATCTGTGGAGGAATTATTGAGGCCCTTAAACAACTGAAAATAAAGTCCAAATTTCGACCGATAAATGACGTAGTGACCGGCGGAAAGAAAATCTCAGGCAATGCTCAGACGCGACGCAATTCGTGTATATTGCAGCATGGAACGACTCTACTCGACTTGGATGTTGAAGTGATGTTCTCTATACTGAAGGTTCCCAAGGAGAAGATATCCGACAAGATGATTCAAGACGTTAAGAATAGCGTTACTTCCATTAGAGAAGTCTTGGACAGGCATGTTGAAGTGGATGAGCTCGGGAATGCGCTTAAGGCGGGGTTCTCAAAAGCGCTGAAGATCGACTTAATTCCTGGTGCCCTCATGGCACGAGAATGGGCTGATGCTCAGAGATTGATGAAAGAGAAATACTCAACCACCAAATGGAACCTCTCGAGGTAGAATATCATGGGCGATAGTATATTCAAAGTTCCGGGTGGAAAGCTTCTGAAGGTCAAGCTCACACCCTCAGAAGGTCGGATTCTTGCCATAGTCATCAAGGGGGACTTCTTCCTTCATCCTGAAAAAACACTGGTAGCTCTTGAAGAGTTTCTTGCCGGGAAAGAGCTTGACGAGGCCACGCTCGCTGCTGACATTCAAGATTTCTTGGATGAAGCTGGTGCCACACTAGTAGGAGCCAGCGCCGCTGACATGGCTAAGGCTATTTTGATGGCTAAGTGAAAGAACCTAGTTAAGATCCTCTATGGATTACGTTCAGTCTGATTGTTCGAAGCTCTCCTGGCTTGACTCACTTGAACGAGCAGAACACTGGCTGCAATCAGTGATAGTGCAATCCAGTCGAGAATGGTGGGAATCTCTCCCAAGAAGATGACTGAGAGAATGATAATCTGAGGCATCATTGTGCTTTGAATCAAGGATATGTCAACCGCTCTGAGATACTGCATTGCCTTGTTCCAAAGAGTGAACGCAAGAGCGGTGTTCACTACGCTCAGCCAGATGATGTAGGTCCAAGAGGTCAGCGACAAGGCTGGAACTCCTTCAGTCACGAACCCCCAGATAAGAAGAATTGCGGCACCGGATGTCATACTTATTCCAGTTATAGTAAGTGCTGGAGCCGTTCTACTGCGATTAATCGCTCTGCCAACAACTGCGGAAAGCGAGTTAGCTAACAATCCAATTACAGTTACTAGAAGCCCAAAGAGAGCCACTTCTCCTAGGTCTTTGGGATAGAAGTAAGCCACGATTCCAATAATCCCGAGCAAGATGAATCCAATCTGATCAAGGGAGGGCCGCTCCTTGAGTAGGCCCACAGAAAGGAAGAGCACAACAATGGGAGTAAGGTTCAGAATCAACGACACCGTAATTGCTGGGAGAAGGCTAAGGCCCAAGAACTGTGTGCCCTGCGTAATAGTAACGAAGATGATTCCATAGCCTGCCACTGCAATCCACCATCTTCTGTGCTGTCTCCTAACACCATTGCGAGATTCTTTATTCGCGAGAATTAGTCCAAGCAGGATTGCGGCCGCTAGGCCGTACCTAAGGGCAGCAAACGTAACGGGGGGTATTTCCTCCAAACCAAACTTGATAATAATCCAAGAAGACGCCCAGAGTGCCGTGACTACTAGGGCAAGAAGAACCGCCACTAGATATGTGCGAAATGAAGAGCGAGTTTCGATTTCATTCTCTTCTTCTTGCAAGTATTCACCGCACCCCGGACTTCTTGAGTCGTGTGAGAGCAAGCTTTATCATGGACATCAATGTATTGCCGTCTTACGACGGGTGTTTAAAAGTGATTCAAGCAAAGGTTCTGATTAGTACGGAAGACTACTACACGTGCGACATCACACGGACTATACCGTTCATTGTAAGTTGGACATTCTTGGACACAGGAGTGATGTCCCTCCAAGAGCGGCATTGGACTGACTCCTTGAGGTCCAATTTCGTGTCAGTAAGACCTCATGGAATCTTATTACGGACTTGAGTATATAAACCCCTAGAAAAATGCTTGAA
>DAOVDG010000018.1 GCA_030669595.1 Candidatus Thorarchaeota archaeon | reverse complement strand
ATCATTGCGTACCGGAGAGGAGAGCTTTTTGTAGCTCTTCTTGTCAGTGATAGACAAGTTCGAGTTCACGTAGTTCTCTCGCTCTATGACGGCCCTGAGCAGTTCCATTGCTTCAGGGGTCTCTGATTCCGAGATCTCTATGCCATAGACCGAAAGACTAGCGATCATTGATTCTAGGCGTTTCCTTGCGAATTTGGCGACTCCGCCATCTGCCGCCATCATGCCACTGATTCCAAGTCGAAACTCTCTGGCTGTTGCCCGATAGTAACGCTGAACGATTCCAGTCCTAGTTTGCTCAGTGCGCTCCTCAACAATGAGCCCCGCCTTCTTTAGTTTCTCAATGTGATGAAGGATAGTTCCGGGGTTCTTATTCAGCCGGTCCGATAGCTGTTTCACTGTCATCGAGTCCTGTACCAAGTACTTGAAGACGATCGCAGCCCTTGTTGGTTCAAAGAGAATCTTGATGGTCTTTGGATCAGAAATGACCTCCAAGTCCTTCATGGGCTCAACGTCTTTCTCTATGATTGCCATCGTTCATACCCCTCCCACGAGGTTAACGTCAGGGTGTTCATCTTCTTGAAGCGAGGTGATATCCTCTCCGCTTAGTATCATGTATGCTCGGTTGAGCGATATGACGAAAGCAGGGAGCACAATCAGACCTGAGAAGAGGGAAACGATTATCGCGTAGCCGCCAAACAGCGCTAGCGGCCCGGGAGGTTCCGTGCCCAGTGGCATACTCAGAAGTGCCCCGATTATGAAGGGTGCGAATAGGAGAGCGATTATCCCGATGAAAGCCAGGAACGTCGAAAAGATGCGGTCAAAGTAGGTCCAGCCCATCTTCAGGGATATCTTCGTTGCCTCAATAGGTGAGTGCCCATCTACTATGGCTGGGTACGTCATTGACAACATGCCCAAGCTCACAGTCAACCAGATGAATGCCCCAACTGGGAGAACCCACGCAAATGGTCCGCTAGGGGAGCCTCCGTGCACGGGTATTAGAGCAAGCATCAGGAGAGCCAAAGGCAACATTGAGATCAGGAAGATGATTAGTCCGCCTCCAATAAAGGAGAAGAACTTGCGAGAGTACCAAGAAAAGACACCTTCAGCGTTTGTGCCCTCACTCTCAGCAATCTCTCGTCCCATCCCGAATAGCGCACCTACGGAAACGAAGAACGGAATCAGGAGTGGCGATATAACAACCATGCCAACTCCGAAGATTATTGCAGCAGCTCCGCTTCCAGTCCCCATAAGCGGTGCGAGCTGAGTAATGGCGTTGGTCATTCCCTCAATGCCTAGAAAGAGGATTACTACCGGTATGACTGCTATTGCCATGGCTGCTATCAAAAGGACCGTGACAATAATCACACCAATCATCCCAAGAAGAAAGGACAGAATGTTCTTGACTGCAAGCTTGAAGCTTGCCTTCAGGTCGTCCATCAGGATTGAAAAGCTTGAACCCTTCATCATCGTTCAGACACCTCGACAAGGTAAGTGGTGAGTGCCTACACCACGAAAGTGTAGACACCCTTTAAGTCCACTCGATTGTTCTATACAATTGGCACCTCAGGTGCCTTGGGCGCGGCTAGTTGCTTGCCCGTCAGGATTGCATATACGCGTGCGCGGGCTAGAATCATGCTTGGAAGCACGATTGCAACTAGTAGTAGACCAGCTAGCGCGGTCCAGCCCCCGACGACTACGGCAATCATAGGGATAGCCGTGTGTGGTCCAGGGGTGAAGCCAACTCCATAAGCGGCTATGAAGGCTGGCGCTGCCATCGCCGCGAATAGGACGATATATGCAGTCCAGACTCCAAAGACCCTGTCGAATCGATCAACGCCTAGTTTAGCCGAAACGCGGAGTGCTTCAATCGGGTTCTTCCCATCGACAACTGCAGGAAGCATCATTGAGAGGAGTCCTTCAGTAATGAAGACCCACACAAATGCGAACACGCCGAGGAGAATGGAGTAAACGCCGGTGACAGTGCCACCTAACGCTGGAGAAAGTATGGCGCTAAGGAGGAAGATAGGTCCTACTACAATTAGGGATTGAATGATCCCTGCACCTGCAAATGCCAGGAATCTGCGCTTGAACCAGGAGAAAGCATTCTCAGCCTTAGTCTCGCCGTCTTCCACGACTTCCTTGCTGATACCGTAGATAGCACCCACAACAGTTGTGAGAACACCCACAAAAGGCAAAGCAATCAGAGCCATTAGACCTACAACGAGGTAGGGGTTAGCTGTTGCAAAGGTCCTCATGCCTGGGCCAAAGCCAGTCCAGAATGTGGGACCCATAGAAAGGGCCATGGCAGCAGCCGCAATCCCAATCGGTATCGAGATTGCTACTATCATCAAAATGGCTAAGGCAGCCATTCCAAGACCTGCAAGGAAGTAAGTGAGAAAATTGTCCCCTGCAAGTCTAAGACTTGTCATCATGTCGTCAGTTATCGTGTTGAAATCAGTCTTTGAGTTTGACATTGTCGTTTCACCATGTGATTGTTCCGTGAAATCGGAACGTTTGACTTATGCCAAACATAAGCACATTTCCTTATAAATAGTTTGCTGAATACCAAACGTTTGGTAATATCCAATCGAATTGTGTTTAACAAACATCAGGTGCTGAACAGGCACCTTCTTGCCTACAGGTAACTCGTGTTCTGGCATGCGTCAATCAAAGCTGTTCTTCACATCGCTGAATAGGTAGATGAGGATTGGGACGCCTATGACAGCTCCAAGGATTGTGAAGCAGATGAGCACGCTGAAGATCATGTATGCTATACGAGCCCACGATTGCAGTCTATAGAGGCCGTATGATACAACCAGCAGAAAGACACCAATGATAAAGAAAATGGCCCCAAAGAGGATTGCCGCAGAGGAAATTGACAACATAAGGAATCCAAAAAGAAGCCCGAACATGGAAAGTAATA
This sequence comes from Candidatus Thorarchaeota archaeon, assembly GCA_030669595.1. Taxonomy (GTDB): domain Archaea; phylum Asgardarchaeota; class Thorarchaeia; order Thorarchaeales; family Thorarchaeaceae; genus WTCK01. The sequence continues at coordinate 22,615 of DAOVDG010000018.1, read as the reverse complement.
GGTTGAAGACAACAATCAGAACAACACCCGCAGGTTTGTTATAGGTGGATTGAAAATCTCCGAAAGGGTCCTTATTATCCCACGTCTTGGCGGGGAATTGTGGCTGTAGATCGATATGGGGTGCGGGCGGCTGTGGTTGTGCCCTTTGGAGTGTCATGAAGTCCCTATAGCTTAACGTTATTTTTTGTCCTATTTCGGGCAAGGCTCCTTTTGCATCAGGACCATATCGCATTCCTAGGCGCTCGCCAGTAACGAGCTCTACAACGATAAGGCCGTCCCGGTTCCACACTTCGTCTGGTAGCTCAACCTCGACAATCGTTGCATCAATGGGTTGTGACATGCCAATTCCTCCGTAGTAAGTAACAAACATTTCGTAATAAGACATGCGAATGAAGGAAATCGCATTGTGCATTTAGGTAGGTTTAATTCCACAGAGAGCGTAGGTGCAACAGGTGCGATATTGAAGACAGCCATTATCATCTACGAGAGCAAATATGGCAATACAGAGCAGGTGGCTCAGGAGATTGCCGCTGGGATGGAGGAAGCCGGAAAGATTAGTTGCACGCTCAGCAAGCCAAAGGACCTTGACCCAGCTGAAGTGTCGAAATACAACGCGATTCTATTTGGCTGTCCCGTCCATATAAACAGGGCAACTCGAGGGATTCGTGGGTTCATAAAGAAGGTTGGCAAGGCGGGTGTAAAAGGAAGGACCGGAGCCCTCTTTGAAACATACATGGGTACCCATAACGGGAGGGCCATCGAGAGCATGGAAGCTGTGGTGAGAAACAAGGTGCCTGGCATAACCTTGGTTTCAGAGGGCCTATCCGCCGAGGTTATGGAAATGAAGGGACCTCTTCACGAGGCCGAAGCGCTTACAGCCCGGGATTTCGGACGCAATCTCGGAAAGAAGATACTGAAGTAGTTGGGCCCCATGAGCCCAATGAATCCTCGGAAATCAGATCTACACACTCACTCTCTCTTCTCGGATGGTGTGGAAACAATCGGAGCGATTGTTAAACGCGCAATGCAGTTGAGGCTTGAGGTTATTGGAATTGCTGATCATTTCTGGCCTTGTATAGGATCCAACCAAGGGGGAATTGGACTCATCCGTGAACGCAGAGGAGCAATCGAGTTAGCTAGGGCGGACTTCCCGAAGATTAGAGTTCTCGATGGCGCAGAGATAGATATCATGCCAGACGGGACTTTCTCTCAGGTCGCAGGAGGCCATGAGCAGTTTGACCTCGTCATAGGTTCCGTACACTGGAGCAGTGACTCATCTAGGTGGGCGTCCGCTGTGATTGGGGCATCCAAACGAAGGACTATGGATATCCTAGGCCACTTTGATGGCTATCTATCCACATACAGACAGGCTGATGGCGAAATTGTTGCGGCTGCTTTGGCAGAGAATGATATCGCGGTAGAACTGAATTCGAGGTACGCACCGGACAACCTTGAGTTCTTCGAAACTGCTAGGGATCAGGGATGCCGCTTCACACTCGGTAGCGACGCACATCAGTTGAACGGAGTTGGACGAAACGAGGAGCAAGCCAAGCTCGCAGATGCGCTCAATCTTCCTCTATGGGTGCCTACAAGGGTCCCTGATGAATGATACACATGAGCCAGAAGGCTTTTCTCTCGCTTCTCAACTACCAGTTGACAGTAGACTATGGAGAATACTCCGATGAATAAGGAAAAGCTTCTGTTCCCCTCTGAAGAGTGGGTGGCCAAGTTCTGGGAACTGGTTAACGACAACGCAGCATACAAGGACGCCGCGAGCGACTGGGAAGGTGATTTTATTTTCCAAGTCAACGCCGACGGGGAGATTATCGAAGAGCCTATAAAACTCTACATAGATCTCTGGCACGGCGACTGCAGGGAAGCCAGAATGGCCAAGGATGACGATAAGGCCGAGTACACCTATTCGGGAACTTATGTAAACTGGAGGAAACTATTCGCAGGAGAGATAGACCCGATAAAGGGACTGATGTCGCGGAAGTTCAGCCTCGGTAAAGGCGACAATATGGGTAAAATCATGCGATACACAAAGGCAGCCGCCGAGCTTGTGTCAACCGCAGCAAGCGTGCCGACGAAGTTCCTTGGTGAGTGAACCACACCGGTCCTTGTTAAGCTGGATAGCATATCCGGTTAACTAGCGACTCTGAAATGCAGTCGCCTGTTTGGATAAGGCTTCGCTTCGGTTCTTCAGCTGTTTCTCCGCTCTGGAAGCTGGCACACACATCCGAGGAATGCTAAAAACTGTTCGAGCAAATACTGCTGTTGCTGCTTGACACCGTAGTCCTTCCTTCACAGGGAGCGGTCGTGCTAGGACCTCCCTGATGAAATGGACCAAGCTATCAGGTGATACCATAGATGCATCAGGAAATGTCATTGAGCAATCGCAAGCCGATTGCACGTCTGTGCTCGAAGCAAGATATCCTCATTGTTAGGTTAGGCATCCTCACATTTCTACTATTGCTGTTGACGGTTCCGCTCCTTGCGACATCTCCAAGATATGACAAAGGAGGTGCGATACCTATGGTGAATGATGGCTCCATGGCTCCTGCATCAAACCTAATCAGAGTTAAGCTGCCATATCCAGTTGAGTCAGTCGCTGTTGGAACGACACCTCAAGGGTCTGGATACGCCTATATTCATGAAGGCATTATCCGCTTCAAGGACCCCATTACTCTTAACAACGATTCGTTGACAATTCCAAGTGGGGATGTGTTTCACCAAACTCTGACAGGAGCAGACATTGATGCTGATGGTTACACCGAGTTCCTGTTCATGCTGGACAACTCCACTCACATGAATTTAGTAATAGCGGACTTCGACGCCAGCACAGTCACTGAGTACTTCTGTGATGTCACCGACCCGATTGAGATAATCGTTGGCAACTTCAGTGCTGATGGCCAGACAGATGCCGCAGTCTACAACGATAACACAGTCCGTGTTAAGGACCTTACTGACGGCAGTGATTTGGGTGTCTATAATCCATCGGGTGAGATCAAACGGGCGTGCACAGGGAACTTCTCGGCCAACAGCCAGAGCGAGATTGCAGTGCTCTACAACACGGTCAATATACTATCCCTTCCGATAGCCAATGTCACAGTGATGGCCGGAAACGGTACAATCTTGGGAATGATTTCATCTGCATCTGAGGTGGAAGGTGTTGATTTGACGTCCTATGCATATGATGTCGAGTTAGACCACTTCGCGATTACATGTATTAGTACTGACATATTGGGTACGGAAAGCTTTGTAGCCGCATATCGTGCGGATATGACCTCCCACTTCGTCACATCCATGCTGGACTATTATGATGCCTCTTATGTCAAGACCGGATTCTTCAACGAGGACACTCAGGAGGATTTGGTCGTAGCTCCTGAGATGAGACACTTCCTTTTGATTGTTGATGGCAGCAACGGAACAGTGATTGGACAGTCTATTGAAGAATGCACAACAGAGAGCTTCATGGGATTCGCCACCGCAAAGCTTGACTCGGACACTCATACAGATGTGGCAATCTCAGGACCTCGTGACCAATTGGCGCTAGTAAGAGGAAGCACAGGTGAAACTGGTTATGAGGAGTACAGGGTTCCGGCTCCATTCCGTCAGGTGCTGACCTACGACATCAATGGGGACAACAGAGAAGACATGGTATCTCTTTCTGATCAAATCTCAATACTTCTTAGTGACACGACTGCGCCCGATGTTACACTCGATCCACTGTACCCATCGCATCCCACCATTTATGACAGCTACTTCAAGTTTGAATTGACAGCCACAGATGATCTCCCAATACACCATGCCACGATTTTCATTAGACCAACAGGTACAGGACCAATTACCTCATACACCGGAAATGAGATGATAGAAACCCCGAACGATAAGTACCTGTATATCACAACGGACCTCACAGCGGGAAACTATGACTACTACATTGAAGTCATGGACCCCTATCTCAACATCTACTCGTATGGAAACTGCACTAGTCCAGAAGCCCTCACTGTGGAAGACCACTTCAGTGATGGGCACTTCTACAATACAACAGTCGACCAAGGCCACAGGCATGTCATGGCTCTGGGCAACACATCAATGGGAGAGGAACTTCTCTATCTTGTGACAAGGGAATCATCCCAACATACGGCAACTCTGAGAGCCTTTGGTACTAATGGCACAAATGTACTCAATTTCGAAATCCAAGATGCGACTTACAGCGATAGCTTCGAGGTGTACGTGGGGATGCAGGATGGTGACACAATCTGGGACCCAATTCTGGCAGGATACAACGACACACACACTAGCTTCTGGATTCTGCACGGATCCAATCGCACATCATGGAGGAATGCAAGCTATTCGAAACCGGTAGCATACACATATCATCCTCTGAAGGTCTTCGACGATGATGAGGATGGACGAGATGAGATCCACTTCGTGGCAAGCAATGAAACACATATCTCCATGTTCAGAGTAGAGAGTGACCTATCATCAAGGACAGATGTCAACCTTCCTGATAACGGACTCGTAGTAGGGGTAGCCAGTGCTACAATATCGGGAACGCGGCCACAGCTTGGTATACTGAGGGAGAACAGAAAGGTCGATATTATCCAAGCCTACAATTCTACACTGCTCAAGACATTGGATTACCTGTCACCTGGGTCCACCGTTGATGATTGGCCCATGGACATCTACCCATTCACTAACTCAAGCCACGCAACCGAACAGTTCCTTGTCCTCTACACGACCTGGTCCGGCGACACCCCTACAAACTACCTCTGTTTTGTTGATGACGAAACAACACAGGTCGGAGATCCACCCGTCTATGAAACGCTAAACAATCACATAGGAATGTTGGTCCCACACGACTTGAACTACAACGGTGTTCAGGAGATCTTCGTATTCAAGGAGAACGGGAACCTATCGCTTCACGACCTCTCGCAGGCGCAGCCAGAACAGTGGGACACCTACATCAGTGATGCGATTCCATTGAGCACAGTTGTACTGGACTACGATGGCGATGGTGAAGACGAGTTCCTCATCGCCACTTCTGATGACAAGCTAACAGCCGTTAGCTTCCAAGGAGAAGTGGAATACCAAGCAGTCGTTGGAATGGCTTTCAACATGGTGAAGGTAGGCAGTACAGACATCGGCCCAGGTGAGGAGGTTGCGGCGTTTCCAATCCTACGAGCTCGATATTCAATGGCTACAATCCGCAATATCGACCTGCTCTATATACTCAATGTAACCTTTGCCCTCGAATCCAGCACCACACTCCAGGCCACTAGTCTCTGGGCTAATGCGACCGTATGGAATGTGTACGATGAGTCAGTCTATGACGCCTCCGTATCATTGGTGGCCGAGTATGCATTTGGGGCTGGAACAGCTGAGCAAACGATGGGGGCAGTGTATGATGACATCATGGAGCAGTACACCACCATGGTTGCTCCTAACTGGCCTATTGGACGCATCAATCTGACTCTCTCTGTCAGTCATCAGCACTACGAGCCCCATGCAGAAACTCACTCGAACGCATTAAGAGTTGAGTCGCCTCTTACAGTTACTCTGTTTACTCAGTCCCAGGTTGCTCAAGGAGAGGACCTCCAAGTGAATATCACCGTAACAGACAGTATTGGAGGGAAAGTCACGGATGCCAATGTCACATTAACACTTGACGGCACAAACTACACGACACAGTCCCTCTCTGGGTCGTACTACAGGTTAGTCGAGAACATCATGCTGGCTCCAGGGAGCCACACAGTGTTGGCATCTGCGGAACATCCATTTGCGACGACGGCGGCATTCGATACAGCTTCAGTTTCTGTGCTTGCAGATGACCTAGTCATCTTGGGGAATGTGCCTGAGTTTGTGAACCAGGACCAGTATTTCACAATCTGGTTGAACATCACAGATCCTTTTGGTAATAATATTACGAATGCAAGCGTTGTCCTAGACTGTGGCACAACGGAGTTCACTCTTTTAGAGATAGAACCTGGACGGTACCTGCTCAATGAGAGTGCATCCCTACCAGTAGGCAACTACTCATGCGAGATTCTTGTGTCCCATACGTACGTGCAAAACAGCAGATTTGACCAATTTTATCTTGGTGTTGTTGGTGACCTGCATCCATCTGTGAGCGTCATTGGCACTGCTGAAGCGGGATCCAGCTTCAACATATCTGTATTCGTCTATGACATCTACAGCACCGTCCCAGAAGGACTGAACATAACTGCTGATGTCAGCGGAGTCATATATCCTGCTGTTCAGATTGCGGCTGGAGAGTTCAGAGTCACCGCTTTTGCCGACTTTTCTCACGGGCTCAACAGCTTTACAATCTACGTGGACGCCACCTTTGGGAATGCAAGGTCTGACATCTATGATGTCTATGTGTACTCAGATGCATATATGACAATTGACTCGTCGCTAGGGTGGGTCGTCAATCAGACGGATTCTACGGTACTCACCGTCAGTCTGAGTGACTGGATAGGCAGTCCTGTGATAGGTGCCACGGTGATAGCAATCAGTCCTAGCAGTCTTGCATTCCAAGACAATGGCGACGGAACCTATTCGGTGACCTTTGACACCGTGGGCTATGCTCTAGGAGAACACACAGTTCTCGTTACTGCAGGACATGCCTACCTGCACGAGGGGCAGACTACGCATGGTTTGGCCGTTGTTGGAGAGGCGGATGTCGCATTGACATCAATACCATTCCCAGTCCAGAACAAGCTGAATGTCACATTCAACTTTACCATCACTGACCGCTACGGAAACCCAATATCAAATTTCAACTACACTCTTGATTTCGCCGGAGTCTGCTATAAATCGGGGGCATCCAATTCCTACAAACTCTCCTGGACGGTAGACCCGAGCTTCATACCCGGAGCGTACTGGTTGAATATGACCTTGAACGGAATACATCTGCAGTTCTCGACATTCGGCTTCAGTATCGATGTCCAAGGAGTTGTATCAGCCCGTATTCTTGCACCAGCAGACGAGGCATCCTTCACGCAGGGAAACCCAATCCAATTCGTTGTTCATGTGCAGGACGAGATCTTCAACAACATCACAGAGGCTGATGTCGATCTGGTTCTATACGGTAGCACTATTGTACTCGTCGAAACATCACCGAGCATCTATACGGTCACAGTTGCCACTACTAGCTTTCCGCCAGGAGAGTATCTCGCACAGATCACTGTTTCTCAGAGATTCATGGACACTCAGCAACTGGCTGTAAGCTTCTCACTGACAGGGAATGCAATTATCGCTGTGACTACCAAGCCTTCAACGGTTCTGAACTACCAGAATGCTACCTTTGAGTTCATTATCACCGACCAGTACGGTAACCCAGTGAATGACTTTGACTATATCATCAGCCTTGGGAGCCAATATAACATATCGGGCAGCTCTACATTCTATAACCAGACTTGGACATTCCTTCCACAGTTACAGCCAGATTCGTATATTCTCAATGTAACTATTTCAGGGCCGCACATAGCCCTGAAGATTCTGACTACTATGATTCCAGTGAAGAGCGACGTTTTGGTCGCAATGTTGTCGCCAACGGAAGGCCAGCAGCATGTGCAGGGAAATGATTCTGTGCTCTTTCAAGTAGACTTGGCGGACATGCTAGGCAATGCCATGAGCAATGGCTCTGTGTCAGTCCTCATTCACGACTCATTTTTCGTACTGGATGACCTTCACAATGGAACCTATTCATGTGATATATCAACTGTAGGCTGGGCCGCAAAAACATACAACTACACTCTGATGGTGAGTCACGCGTACCTCGCACAGGAAACGACAATTAGAGGGACAGTGGAGATCTTGGCAGAGTTGGATTTCCGCGTGCAATATTGGCCCCAAGAACCTCAGCAAGGAGGGCAACTTAACATCACGGTTGAAGTCACAGACAAGTACGGAAACCTAATGTTGAATCTTGCCATTACCGTCACATTCCAGAATCAGACACAGGATGCTATGGAGATACCGAATAGCGGGAAGTACTTCGTAAGCTTTTTTGTAGCAGATCAGGGCTTTGGTGCGGAAGATATCATTGTTGAGGCTCAGGGAGCAACATGCATCGCCAATCAGGACACGGCAGCTATCAACATAGCTGTGGCAGTTCCACAAGTATCATTTGGTGTTGAATCATTTGGCTACTTTGTTGCAATCTCATTCGTAGTAAGCTTTCTTGGAATGCTTGTTTACTTCAGAATCTCATCCGGATTATCGATTACGAGAGGAACCCAAGAGATACTGATACGAGGAATCCGAAGACTGGACTATCTCTATCTTGCTGTCGTGGGCATGGCGGGACTGACGGTTCTCCATTCCTACATCTCTGCGGGAGCTGGGGATTATGGCCTAGCAGTGGCAGAGAGCATCTTGCTTCTTGGCATTTCACTCGTATTGTACGGCATTTGGTTGTACAGAGATGCAAGCTCGACAATACTAGGCACACAGAGAATTGGTAAGAAACGGATGATTCTTGGACTCTGGCATCTGGCATTCGTTCCCATCGTAATCTTACAGATATTCGAGTGGGGTAAGCATATCGAGTGGCTGGAATTCTATGTACTGCAGAATGTCTTTCGCCTTGGCGAAGTTGCTATTCCTACTATAATGCTCACAATATTCGCCACGTATATCTCGTCAATAGTTATAGTCGCATTGAACCTCTACAGGGAAATCAGCAAGGGACTTATGCGAGTCCAAGAGATGGCCGTATTGGGAACACCACCAGTTGTTGTAGAACAAGAGTGCGTTGACCTTGTGGAAAAGATGGGTTCATCCATACGTATGAAATTCTTCATGTTCCTTGTAGTTCTTACAGGAACTACGGTACTCACCATGGACTTCCTGAGAAGCTACTCTCTGGGTGTCATCGTGCTAATGCCTGTGGTGTTCCTAGTGGTCGTTCCCTACATGTCTTCAAGGATGGCGAAGGGGGTTTCAAGAGTATCAGCAATCGTGCGTGGTAGGCTTACCAAGGAGAGGTCGCTCTCCGAGATTGCTGACGAAGGCGCTGAGATTGTGCCGGTGATTGATGAAGTGCGCCTTGATACGCCTAAAATTGAACCAGTAGAAGAAGCGATTCTCGAATCCGAGCCCGATGTCGAACCCGAAACTGAAGAGTCGAAAACTAGGCTCAAGAAGCGGTTAACGAAGAGTGACCTAATCGATCTCCTACCTCCAGAAATCAAGGAATCGGTTGGACTCGAAGAACTTACGAAACTCTCCAAGTCTGCACTCGAAGCCCTTCTGCCACCAGTGGATGAAGAGATCTAGTGTTCAGTAGAAAAACGAATCCCTCATATTATGAACATGAGATCGGTTCGTGAAGGCAAGATCGCTAGTCGTGCATGGCTGTGACGAAGGCACCATGCCGAATGATATGCTTAAATTCGAGTCTGTTTTCCTTTGAAAACATGGTCCCCATAAGCACTGAGCTCTGTGACTTCCTTGGTATTAAACATCCGATATTTCAAGGTGGAATGGGGCCCTACAAGACAGAGAGCTTGGCAATTGCCGTCGCTAATGCTGGCGCTCTCGGGATGATTAGTAGCATCGGGATGGCTGCCACGCTTTTACCAGAAGCAGCACCAATCGATGCACAGCGGCTCTTTGGCTCGGATCGGCCAAGAGTGATTTTGCGAAAATCGATAAAGGCAGTGGCAAAAGCTACCCGCCCTACTGGAGGGGTATTCGGTGTGAATGTGCCTGTCGCAGCTGAATTTGTCTTGGCATCAAAGATGTTCGTGGAGCAGACGATAGAAACACGAGAGAGCGACTCTGATATAGAGCGCAGTCTCAGAGTCATAGTCACATCAGCTGGAAACCCGACACCGTGGGCAGAGATTAAAAGGCATGGCCTGGTCTGGATTCATGTGGTGCCTTCAGTGTACCATGCCAAGAAGGCAGAGAAGGCTGGTGCGGACATCATCGTCGCTTCTGGGCATGAAGGAGGTGCACACATCTCGTGGGACCCAGTGCACTCGATGGTCCTAGTACCTGCAGTGGCTAAGGCTGTCAAGACCCCAGTTGTTGGAGCGGGGGGATTCTGCGACGGCGGGTCCCTGGCCGCAGCCTTGATGCTTGGTGCTGTGGGCATTCAGATGGGGATCCGGTTCATAGCGACTCAGGAGAGTGACTTTGAACCTATGTGGAAACAAGCAGTTGTGAACAGAGAGGAGCGACAGACACTTGCAGGGCGTGGGCTGTTTGGCCCAATGCGTTTTATAAGGAACAAAAGAGCGGAAGAGATCGTAGAGCGTACTCTGGATGATGCACCTCGGTTCTATCTGGGAGAGCCCGTGGAGTCCAATGAAGCGATTCTCGATCTTGAGCGCTCGGGATTCACTGATTTAATGGATGGCAAAGAGGACACCGCATTGATGTTTGGCGGCGAGGTCGTGGGGCGGATAAGCGACCTACCACAGGCAGCAGACCTCATCAACGATATCATGACTGAAGCAAAGATGTTGCTTGAAACTGTTCCCGGCAAAGTGTTAGGAAAGTAATTCGACGGCCTTAAAGGGAAGTTCGGCGGTACCTCACGCGTAGATTTCGCAATGCAGTCTGTTAGTCTGCATTAGATTTAGGAGATGTGTTCAATGGTATGGTGGTTCAGTACCCCCAAGGTTATCTTTGGTGAAGAAGCAATAAATGAGCTCGACCTACTTGAAGGTCGAAAGGCAATAGTCATCACAGACCCAGTTGTGAATAAACTGGGATTTCCTGAGAGAATCTGTAAAATCCTCGCGACCAAGCGCTGGGAATCCGCCATCTGGGATGGCGCAGAGCCAGATCCAAGAGTTTCAGTCGCCAAAGCGGCTGCAGAGGCCATGCGCAAATTCGGGCCGGATTGGATTGTTGCAGTTGGCGGAGGAAGTGTCATGGACACTGCCAAGGCGGCATGGATCCTCTACGAACAACCTGAAACCGAGTTGGAGGCAGTTACACCACTCCAGCCGATTGGGCTTCGGAACAAGGCCAGACTGATTTGTATCCCAACCACTGCGGGTACAGGCTCAGAAGCAACGGGCGCAGTTGTGATCAGAGAGGACGAAACTGGTCGGAAGTTCGCCACTAGCAACAGAGAACTGGTGCCCGATATCGCAATCTTGGAGCCTGAGTTTGTCAAGGGACTCCCGAAAGCACTGACAGCCTACACAGGAATGGACGCGCTGACCCATGCCGTTGAGGCGTATGTATCCTTCTGGAAGAACGACTTCTCAGATGCCTGCAGCATGAAGGTAGTCAAGTTGGTCTTTGAATGGCTGCCGAAGTCTGTTGGAAACCTTGAAGACTTGAAAGCTCGAGAGAAGATGCTCATTGCAGCCAACTTGGCGGGGATGTCATTTGGCAACTCTCAGGTCGCACTCGCCCACTCTCTTGGGCACTGCATGGGCTCCGTTCATCGGATGCAACACGGAATGGCTGTAGGCATGGCTTTGCCATGCACGATCGAATACAATTGCACTGCCAGTCCTGAAGCAGCGATGTATTACTCCGAACTGGCGGCGCTTGTTGGCATCAAAATTAAGAATCATGTGAAGGCTTCAATGGCCTTTGCACAGAAGATACGGGATTTGATGACGGAGATTGGAGCTCCTCAGAGCTTTGAGAAGGCCGGTATCAAGAAGAAGCAGCTAAAGGATGGAATGGAGAAACTGGTCAAGTTCACAATGATGGACTCCAGCATAACCATGAACCCCCGCGACGTGGATAGCGACACGATTGAAAAGATCTACAACTACATGTGGACAGGCAAGTCTATCGACTTCTAGGAGAACGAGCAATGTACGGGTATCGAGGAAAAATCCTCAAAGTGGACCTAAGTACAGGCGTAACTTCAGATTTGAAGCTAGACCTGGAAATGGCACGGAAATACATAGGCGGCATGGGTTTGGGTTGCAGATTGCTCTTTGACTTGATAGATGCAAGCACAGACCCCTTGGGACCTGAAAACCCACTGCTGTTCCTGACTGGCCCATTCTGCGGCACGATGGTTCCCACAGGGAGCAAGGCCACCGTTTGCACAAAGTCCCCCCAGACAGGGCGATGGGGCTACAGCACCTTCGGAGGGCACTTGGGTGCAGACATCAAGTTCGCCGGCTATGACGGAATAATGTTCTTGGGGAAAGCTGAGAAGCCAGTATATCTACTGGTCAAGGACGCTAATGTAGAGATTCGAGATGCCTTGCAACTCTGGGGCAAGGACACAGAGCAGACGTGGGAGATACTCAAGAAAGAAACCGGTCTCAAGAAGGCAGGCGTGGCTCGGATTGGACCGGCTGGAGAGAACTTGGTCAAGTACGCGTCCATCTTGATTGATCATTTCCGTGCAGCTGGCCGTACAGGTATGGGAGCTGTGATGGGCTCGAAGAACCTGAAGGCACTGGTAGTTCAGGGGTCGGATAGGAAGGTCCCAGTGGCTGAGCCTGAGAAAATCAGGAAGAGATCTGCTGAACTCACAGCGGACAAGACAGACGATGCCTCATTCATGATGTACTCAGAACTAGGAACAGCAGGCTTTGTCGACATGGCCAGCATGATGTTCGGGTCACTGCCTGCGGGTTACTACGGAGTTTCAGACTTTGACTCGTACAACTTAAGCGGCACAACTGTCAAGGAAACGATCCTCGTTGGGAAGACCGCCTGCTTCAGGTGTCCAATCGGTTGCGGTCGAGTGATACAGATAGACAAGGGTAAGTATGCCACTGGTCGATTTGCAGGCCCTGAACTGGAAGTCACCGGGACAATGGGCACTTTGATTCTGAACAATGATGCCGAAGCACTATCATTTGCAAATAAGCAGCTTGACCTCTTTGGACTCGATACGATATCTGGCGGGAATACAATCGCACTGGCGTACTATTTGATCTCGGAGGGAAAGATAACCAAGAAGGACTTAGATGGCATCGACCCAAAATGGGGAGAGGTTGACTCAGCCGTCAAGCTCATTGAGAAGATTGCGCACCGGGAGGGGATTGGAGACCTGATGGCTGAAGGGAGTCTTGCATTCGCAGAGAAATTCGGCGTAGGAGAACTTGCGGTACAGGTGAACGGGCTTGAAACTCCGATGCATGATCCCCGCGGATTTTCAGGCATGGCCATAGCTTACGCCACATCACCTAGAGGAGCATGCCACATGAGCTGTGACATGTATAACTACCAGATGGGCGTCACCGACGAAGGGCTTGGCGTCGAGAGTGTGAACAGGTTTGATAACGAGGCAGTCTTGGCCGCGAAAGTTCAGGACTTCAGATGTGTTACGAACTCTGCGTTGGTCTGCCACTTCTATCCAATCAAGTCAGATGAGCTCGCAGAGATGATGAGGCTGGTGACTGGATGGAACTTCACTCTGGAAGAGCTTGTCAAGGCAGGAGAGAGAATATTCACCCTACAACGGCTGATGAACCTGAAGCTTGGTTATGACACTAAGAATGAGGGTCTACCCGAATTGCTGCTCAAGCCACTTGATGGACCCACAGAAGGACATGTCCCTGATGTTGAGGCCCAGCTTGCCACCTGGTATAAGTATCGGAAATGGAGCCGGAAGACCGGAAAGCCAAGTAAGAAGAAGATTGCGGCTCTGGGACTGAGCGACTTCTCCTAAGAATAAGCAGGTTTTTCGTTCACGGAAACCTACTACCATTTCAACGGTTTCGTATCAGAGGAGATGTCTGTGGATGTTCTTTGACCCAGAGATAACTAACGTGCTTCGCAACGCCCTGCCTTGGGCAGAGTCTTTCTTCAGGATAATCACCGACCTTGGTTCTGAAACAATCTATGTGGTTATTGTGCTTACAGGGTTCTGGGCATACAAGAAGAAGGAATCAATGCAAGTTGCCTTCATGCTCTTGGCAAGCGTTCTGACTAGCTACTGGCTCAAGGTAGCAATTGCCAACCCAAGGCCGCCTCTGAGCTACAGGTTGCCTGGAATTGATACGCCTAACTACAGCACACCAAGCGGACATGCCCTGAACTCAACGGCGTTCTTTGGAGGGATTGCAGTCAAGGCAAGAAGGTGGTGGCTGACGCTGGCGGCTGCACTTCTTTCAATTCTGATTGGTGTTTCGAGAGTCTACCTAGGTGTTCACTACTTGGAGGACATTCTCCTTGGATGGGGAGTGGGCATTGTCATCTTGCTCGCGTTTGTTTACGCAGGGCCGTCCGTAGAGCAGTTCCTATCAGAACACAAAGAAGAGGCGCCTTACATCGTACTGCTCCTCGTTGGGTTTGTGGGATTGGTGATCTGCGCATACCTTCTCCCTCTGCCTCCAGATGACAACTTCGGACTCACCGGTGGACTCACAATGGGTATGGCTTTAGGCGTGCTGCTTGAGAAGAAATTCATCGATTTCAGCGTTGAGCCGCACGACGGACAGAAATGGCGACTAGTTGTTAGAGTTATCGTTGGTCTGGTCTTGGTAATTGGCGCTATGCTCGGTCTCAGTTCATTCCTGCCATCTGAGGATATCTGGCTTAGAGCGGTAAGGTATGGGCTGGTTGCCCTGATTGGGACAGTCATCTGGCTATTCATATTCAAGAAAGTGAATCTGTGACTTGTGCTAGGTCAACCTATCCTACGACCCATCTCGGCAGATTCAATACCTGCCTTTCATCATGAGTGATTGGTGTATTCCGAGAGTTACTAATGAGTGAATTATCACTGTTTGTTTCATTGAAGACTATTGTTTTGATGGTTAGCGATAATTCTGATTACCTTCTATGATTGATTTCAGCCACGCGGATGCGGTCAGTTTGGCTAACATTCTATCACTATCGTAATGAGTCGCTTTGATTTCATTCCGGAAATCTGTCTACAATAAACCGATGGAAATCATCCACCAATGTTCTCAGCTATTCTCAGATATGGAGGATGAAAAAAGGGGAAGCAAGAGTTTGGCGGGGGTTGTTAAGTTTTACAAAAAGTTATCGGGAGTAGCCAGGGATTTTGAACTGCTTTTTGACTGGCTCTATGACTCAATTTCAATACAAGATTCCAAGAAAATGGGCTGAGCGACTCAAATTGATTCATTGATATTCTCTCCTTCTTTTTCAAACCACCATTCCTCAAGGCGGATTTTCAGAAGAGAACTGCCATCGTTTAGAGGGGTCAGATCGGTCACCCTTTTAGGAGCCCAAAAGATGGGTTTGAAACTTGGTGACAGATGAGCCATCATTTGAAACGCTTTCTCTGTTTCCTGGACAATCTGTCCAGTGAATTCTGATTCTATTTGTTTGCTGAAATGCTTCCGATAGAACGTGTTATCCTGTAGAAAAGAAGACTCTCTACTTCTCATGGTGAACACGGTACACTGTATTTTGGCTCTTGTCGATGCTACGAAAAGAAGTCGACGCTCCTCATCAAGACGTTCAGGAAGATCCGGGTTTATTATTTGCAGTTCCAGTCCTTTATTAAATTCTGGTGGAAAACCATAGAGTCCTTCAAAGACATTGAGAAGGAGTACGTATTCAGCCTCAAGTCCCTTGCTCTTGTGGATAGACATGAACCGAATTCCTTCCTTTACAGAACTTCCTTCTTTCATAATCTCAACTTGGATATCAGATGCATTCTGACATTTCTCTTTCAAATCTGCAAAACCGAATTTGAATCTTGAGAGAACCATTATCTCTGACTGACTGACACCTTCTCTTAGCAAGCCTCTGATATGCGTAATAGCAGCTTCATTTTGATTGTATCTGAAATCAAATTCGTCATTCGTAGGAACCCGATGAAAAATCAAGCTAGGTATTACTTCCTCTAAATTTTGAATCTTCCGAGGGATGATCTTTTTGTGAAGTTTCGCTTTGCATTTTTCGATGACATCACTGGCGAAATCTAGTATCTCAGTGGGATTACGATAGTTTTGCACTAAATCCACTCTTTCAGGAGATAGGAAGTACTTGTCAAAATCAATCATGTATTGGGCAGAAGAGCCACTAAATCCATAGATTGCTTGCCAGTCATCCCCAACACAATAGAGGCGGCTTCCCGGATTAATCCGCTGTAGATTATCAAGAAACTTCAACCGTTGATAGGAAATATCTTGAAACTCATCTACTAGTATCAGATCAAAGGGATCAAGAGGAATGCTATCTTGTGACACATCCTCCAGACTTTCAAGCACACCCACAGCTTTGTTTATCATATCTTCATAGTCAATCTTATTCTTCTCTCTGAGGTATTCTTCATACAATCCAAAAACGGGAATGACCAAATCCAGAATGAATTCAGCATCATGACTAACTTGTCGATCCTTTGCATCATGATCACGTATCTTCTCAGCTAGAGAAGAAGGTGAGAAGCCATACACCTTTGATGCCTTAACAGCACTAATGATGGCTTTATTCACAACATCTGTTGCATTAGTATCAAGACCAGCTTTGTCCAGAAGTTCGTTATAGCTTACTTGTTCTAGCTCCACGCCTATTTTGGAAAGACGAGTACTTAGTTCCTTCTGGAGCTTTCCACGTACGAACAGAGTGTGATTTGTTTCCCATAGTATCTTTGCATGCTTCTCAAATTGCTCTCGTTTCCAAGACATATTCTCCTTGTAATTTTCTGATGCCTCAGCTGTGTAAAATGTTGGAGTTTCACCATCTGCAGACACGCTCCAATGTTCAATGTAGATATCGAAGTCAGGAAGGTAGAAATCTGGACAATAGGTTCGTTTCCGTTCGGTGGCATCTTCGTCACACCACTCTACTTCTTTTTCGTATTCATAGCGGATTCCATACCTAATGAAGAAGTTGGCAATATCACGCTCTGCTAGACTCTTCACTGACGTGCCATCAATTGCGATATACGACTCCAACTCCTTCTGTTTGAATTTTTCATCAATATGACGCTGATCTTGTAACCTATTATTCCGAGAAGCCCATAAATCAAGATAATGATGAAATTGTGTTCGAAACCCACGATCTGTATTCAGCAACGTGTTGGTGATTTCCCCTAATACTCTTTCACCACGTGATTCTACGGCATTTCTACTTGCAATCAGACCTGAATTACGCAGAATGCGAAGGCCCAAGCTGTGGAAAGTATTGACATCTACATTCTCCAATCCAAACCGATTCCGTAAACGTTCTCGAACCTCTCCAGCTGCGCTATTATTATACGCGAGTACAAGTATTCGTTCTTGTGGTATACCCTTACGTTTCGCAAAGAATGCCACACGTGACGTTAATACACGAGTTTTTCCAGCTCCAGGGCCTGCAACAATCAGATTATTGTAGTCATTGGTTAGAATAGCAATGATTTGTTCTTCATTGAATTCGTTCCCACTATGATAGGCAGTTCCATTGAAGAAATCATTATGTCGCTCTTGTTCAGTGTTGATGTAGTTGTAATTGTACTTCTTGAGAAATTTCAGCTGTGATTCTAGCTCCTCTTTGAGGGGGACCCAGATTTCAGAGTATCCTCTGGGTAATTTCGAAAACTCATTGAGTAGCTTGTTGATAGGTTTCTGTAGTTCTAGACAATCCCGATTAGGCAAATAGGATTCGAATGATGAAAGAGGTTTTACTCGATCAACTTCAGATTTGACTCGTTCGCGATAATGAGATATATGTTGAAGAACTTCTTCAACGCGATTTGTTTCGCTTTGATAATAGAACCACCAGAACAGTACAGTGGTAATTATCGCTATGCCGTAGGTTGGAAGTATTAGGAAACAGGAAACACTCACACTACTGAAGATAAGTATAGCTTCATAGAATTCAAACCTCAAATTACCATCGCTGAACTTCATTTCTGCATCCTACCAAACGAAAACATCATCTATCAAATTAACGAGCTACTCTTAGGTTTTCGTCAGGTAGATATCAAATGGTGTATTCTAGGTGTGATGATTATCACACTAGATGATGTACAAACTAAGGATATTAGACATGAAGAAATCGAATTCATGTGATCATATGGAGAAGGTTTCAGCATGAAACGACTGCTTTTTCTTTGTGTATCCTTTATCATTCTGAATTCCTTTTGGACATCAGCAGGAACGCCTTATTCATTCGACGAGGACCCAATAGAAGTGATGGTCCTAACAGATGACTACCATTACAGCACTACCGTGAACGTTGGTATTCTTGGACATAATTACATTCCTTGGTCCCTAAACAGTGGCAATGGCATCTATGGGGACTTCGAAGTGACATACCCGGCTTCAGGTGGGGATCAAATTATCAATTTCCTCATATGTGATCAGGAGAATTATGATCTATGGGTAGCAGGACAAACTGCAAGCGTCTATCATCTTCAGGAGCATGTAGCTGACTACTCCTTCGAATTCATAGTTCCCACAACTGATACTTGGTATTTTGTGTTCAAGAACTACGCCATTTTTCTTTCGAAGACAATCGATGTTAATCTATACAGAGATGATACACCTCCAACCATATCGATGAATCTCATTGCTGGAGCTACGTATTCTGATACCAAAGAGATCACTGCGACCATCACAGAAGATGCTTTCGCAATATCGAGCGTCAGTCTCTACATTGATGGGTTATTGAAGGACACCGAATCCGACAGCTCGTTTAGTTATTCATGGGATACAATGGGATACTCCAATGGTCCGCACACCATTCGGATTTCCGCATCAGATAACGTAGGCAACACTGGATACGAAGAAGTAATTGTGTATGTGTCAAATGTTATCACTACCACTACTACCAGGGGTACTACTGAAACTACCGGGGGTGGAGCTACCCCACCACTAGCATCTAATACACCTCTAGACATTCTCTATATGATTGGGGGAATAAGTCTGATAGCGATGTATGGAATAGCTATAGCCCTTCGTAAACGTGACAATAGCTTCGCCTCATAGTCGAGCAATTCGCATAATCTCGTTTCTCCACCATTAAACCGTGAGGTCATCAGGTTCAAGCAGGTTGACCAAGATTCTCTCGCGGGTTTTCACAGTCATTGGTTTTATATGAGTCTGTGAATCAAGATACTGTTGACAATCAGGATGTGGTGGCTTCATGTCCAAAAGATGCACAGAAGGACGATGTAAGTTCACTCATTGTTAGATTTAGAAATTGGTGTATTCCGAGAGTTACTAATGAGTGAATTATCACTGGCTTACCTGTATAGCCAGACACGCAGAAAATAGCAAGGAATTCCACCCTCAGGGTTGGAAAGGGCCTGAAGCATCCAAAGAAACGAGCGAAGGCTCTCTGTCCCAGTCTAACCTATTTCCTCGGAAGGGATTATGCCCGGTTTGGTCTGGGGACTCGCTATGAATTCATCATCAATTATCCAACGAAATAATGTGGCTTCTGACGATAATTGACATAGAGTCCTTCTAGAATCCATTCATAAGGAAGATTCTTGCCCATATACTGTGGTGGGCTTGCTCGATAGGAATTCTAAGACGTGTGTTCGTGGGCTGATCTGTATATTGCTAATGCTATCATGCCTTGCCATTTTTCAGATTCCAACAGCAGTTCAGGATTCTGCTTACTCGTTCTATCTTGAAACTGCTTCCGACCCAGTTGATAGTCAAAAGGACGGTCATAATCAATCTCAGATTTCAGCTGGCAATCCGACCGAACAGGATTTAGTTTGGGGGTGGAACGGCAATCTCAGTTTTGAATACTGGAACGATACCCTTGATCAAGGAATCGAGAATGCCACTGTTCAGTATTGGTGGGCGTATTTCACCGGGTTCGCGATTGAAACGGGTAACGGTACTTATGCAATACCAATCGATACCCGCCAGGTATTCCCGGGAGGTACATATCCCCTAACGATTTTGGCCTCAAAACCTGGCCATGAACCTCTCAATGAACTAGTCTACGTAAGAGTTGTCCCGGTGCCCACCGAAATTGTGATTTTTGCACCTACTCAAAACCAAAACGTAAGCCCTTGGGATCTTATAGTCCCATTTGGTGACACGATAAACATCACACTGTTCTACAATGACACGGACTCATCTGATTTCTATGTAGGAGGCATTCCCGATGCAGAATCAATTTGCCAGATATGGGGACCAACATTACCTTTGTCTGACTATTCAGTCACCGAACTTGGTAATGGATATTATAACATCCTTTTCGACTCGCTAGATCCTCTCCTTTACATCACGACAGGTGGAGAACCTGTTCTTTCACGAGAATCATATTTTCTCAATGTATTTCTTCAATTACAAAACAGATCAGCATGCCAAATTAATTTGAGAATTAGAATCATTGAGATCCCAACGAGTTTAGAAACATCTGGAGGACCCGATGCTTTTCTTATACTTGAAAGAGAGGTCTTTGTTTTGGAACTCAATTTCATAGATACTTGGCACGATATACCGATTACAGGAGCTAACGTTTCAGTCAATAGTAGTGATTCAGATGTGTTACAAATAGTTGAAACACCCACTGAATCGGATTCTAACCCCGGACAATACATTGTGACACTTCGGGGAGCGGGTTTTGGTACTGCAGTAATATCTGTGAATATAGATAAGAGCAACTACCAAACTCGTGAGATAATATTTATTGTCCAAGTGGAACCATACCCGCCTCCGCCCCCAACCTTCGGGATACCACTTTTACCAATATTTGCTGCAATCTTCATCATTGCACTGATAGTCAATAAGCGAAGAAATTCCAACGCTGCTAGTGAATCTGAAACACCCACTCAATGACGGATATTGGTCAAAATCAAAACGAAACGGACCCCTTAATAGATTGAGTTTGCGCAGAATTCCCAAGAAGAATTAAGGATTGGTGTATTCTATGGGAGATGAATTCAGCACACCCTTGACGAGTCCATTCTATCCGAAACCCCCGTTGCATTATATTGATGCGAAGCTTTTCCTGGCACTGTTCAATGCAACTGAGGAATCATTGCAGAAACTGCTTCCTGATCCTCTGCGACCGACAGATATGGGACTCACTGCAATGCTTCACGCTTATCAACCCTGCAAGGAAACGGGCTCTTTCATGGAATCGGCTTTACTCGTCCAATGCATCTATGAAGACCCCGAAACAGGAGAGGAGGATGTCGGAGTCTACTTTTCCAATGCCTTTGCTAATACTGATGTTGCCATAGCCGTAGGCAGAGAGGTGTGGGGATATCCTCGCAAGTATGCCAAGATATCCATGAAGTGGAAGGATGACACCTTGGTTGCCACCACTGAGCGTGGAGGAGAGGTCCTCATGAGGGCGACATGCACATTCGACGATGAGGGAGATTGGATTGATAGTGGTCCAAACATCAACCTCAAGTTGATCCCGTCAGCGGGTGCAGATGGAATTGATTTCGCCGCCCTAACAGCTTCATACCTCATTTACGATGTGAAGAGTGGCCGTTCAGGTGACGTTGAGGTTGAGTTGTTCAAAGGAGGTTATGATGACCTTACACTAGTTGAAATGGTGAACCCAATGATTGGCCTCTACTTCGACACAGACATTACAGTTCCACCAGCTAAGATAATCAAAACATTGGAACTATAGAAAGGCCAGTCAGTCTAAATCTAGAGATATTTGGTGGCATCAATCTGAGCCATCTTTACGCCTGCACTACGAGTGTAATGAGTCGCTAGTCGCCAGCAGAAAAAGGCAAACACGGGGAGAATGGCGTAGGTGTAAAGAACCCCAAAGAAAACGCCAGCAAGTATCATTCCGAATACACCAGCATAGCCAATAGCGTAGGGCACTATTGATGCTATAACAGAAGACCATCCGCGCAGAGGCGTCTGAATGGCAGCTCCCCTCCGACGAGCAAAGCTGCGGTCGGCTTTGAAATCACCACTTTTTGCAGCTTGATTGGCAGCAATGCCGCCTGAGGCCATGCACAGGAAGGTGCAAGCAACAATTACAGCTGGAAGATATACCCACATCAGCGGCGATACGAAGAGAACGATTATTGAAACAATGACGCTTGCTATGATTGCGAATGGCACAGCACTGTAAACCTTCCCGCGCACGTATTCCTCGAGATTGGTCGCTGCCAGCTGCAGGTTCATTATGTTCGCACCTTCATAGACAAGCTCGTAGCCGGCGAAGTAAAGCCCGTATGAGGTCGCGAAAGGTATCAGGGCTGCTAGGATAAAGTAGGAGGTAATATCGCCGAATCCATCTCCGAAAGCAAGGCCCGGGATAACCAAAAAGATTGCAAAGCGAATGGGGCCCAGTAAGTAGTTAGTAATTACTCGTGCATCTCTACGCACTGAGGTGATGTTAAACCACATTGATGCAGTCACTATATTGCTCTGCTTTAGACCTGGGAAGGACCGAGGATTCCAAGTTCCATGCTCCTTGCGTATCGCTTCCTTTGATGTTCTTGTAGCGTCACTCGCCAACCAACCACTGTAATGTGCCATTTCGCTCACGTAAGAGTTGAGGAGTACCATACCTACGCCCAATACAAAGAACAAGCCAACTGAGAGAATATCCTGCCATCTCCATGGAACACCAACCAGCAAACCCAATGAAACAGAACTAACTGTATAACCAGGCGTTAGGATTGATGTGAAGCCCAATGAATCTGCGAGATCAAACAAGGCATCAAAGGGGCTGGGCCCATCATTCCAGCTGTTTGTGTAGAAACTGACGTACCACAATGTTGTCCCGATTATTGCCACCGCACTCATGATTG
>DAOVDG010000115.1 GCA_030669595.1 Candidatus Thorarchaeota archaeon | reverse complement strand
ATTCGGTCCTTTCCAGCCAAATGTGTTGGGCTTACAGTGAGCTCATCACCAAGAACCTCAATGACCTCAACAGGCTCAAACCAAACATCAGCTTTGACATCTGAAAGGACCTTGGGGTTCCGCCGGTCCAATACGTGGGTTTCCAAGCGGCTCTTGAATTCCTCAAGCATCTCATCTGTGAAACCGGTTCCAATCTTGCAGACAGTGGGAAATGTATCGGTTTCATCGTCATAGGCGGAAGCGAGTATCGCCCCATAGAGCCCAGCCCGTTTCCCTCTGCCGTGAATTGCCCCTACAATGACTAGGTCAACGGAGTCAGATATCCCCTCCTTGTAGGATGCCTTCAGCTTGATCCAAAGCCAGCTTCGAGACCCTGCTTGATAGCCTGATTTCCCATGAATCGCTTTCGCGATTACTCCCTCATGTCCCGAGTTGAGGGCCTCTATGAATATCGCATCAAGGCGATCTGGATCTTCAGTGACCTCCCCTGTCGTCAGGGATACTCTATCAACTGTCGTGATTATCTTCTCCAAGAGCTTGCGACGTTTCAACATGGGAATCGAAGACACATCTTCACCGTTAAGAAAAAGGATATCAAAGAAGAATAATGCAACCGGAACTTCCTGGCTCATAGCTTCGATATTTGTCTTCCTTCTTCTGCGCATGAGTTCTTGAAACGGTCGCATCTTCCCGGTGGACGGGTCAACGGCGACACATTCGCCCTCAATAACGCAGGTTTCAGCTTTGATATTCTTGCGTACAAGTTCAACCACATCGGGATATTGCGAACTGATTCTCTCTTGTCTTCGAGAGAAGAGCACAACTTCGTCACCGTCCTTATGAACTTGAATACGCTCACCATCGTATTTGTACTCAACGAGAGCCTTCTTTCCGACTTTCTCAAGTATCTCTGTTGCGTCTGAGAGTTTCTTGGCTGCCATCATCCGGATTGGCGTTCCGACCCTTGCCTTGATCGTCTTCACAGCGGCAAGTCCTTCGGTGGCGAGTACGCGTGCCACGCGGCCAAGATCACTGCACACATTGAATGCGTGTTCAAGTTCAGGTCTGGCATCCCGGTCGCCTGTAAAAGCAGTTGAGAGAGCATCAAGAATGCTCATGGACCCAAGGCCCAAGCGAAGGTTTCCAGTTACTGTTCGCAGGAGATACTTCGCCTCAATAGGCTTCGCATCCGTAAGCAGCCCGGATAGTTTCGCAATCTTCACCCTGCTGCTCCTTTGTCCTGATATCTTCGAAGTCGCATCCAAGGTTTGAAAAACGGAATTGACGGTGAGCTCCTCCGCGAGGAGCGAGGATTGCACGCTTCCCTCAAGAAGAGCTTCAGCAGTAGATCCTATGTCCCCAGTTTCGTTGAGCTTGTCCTCAACTGTGCTCTCAGAAACTGATGCGGCACTTGCAATAACCTGGACCGCCATCTTCTCGGCAATCCCAATCTCCGGCTGCTCCATCCAGTCTGGATGCAGCTTCGCGACGCTGAGGGCAACAAGTTCACTGACCTCTTCTGAGCCGGCCTCTTTCAGGAGTTCTGCAAAGATATCGATTTTCGCGAGAGAACCCGAAGTAGTTTCGATAAGCTCGAATGCTTGAGCGATACGTTCGTAGAGCACGTCCAGATGACCCCCGATAATCAATCGGACACCGTATGCTTTATAAACACAGTCAGAGGGACTGCCGAAATTGACAACTAGATGCGGTGATTGCTAATTGGGTAACATCAGACCTAAATACATCAAGGGTGCAGCGAGGCTTCTTCTCCATTGGTACCCGGACGAGTTCACAGCTGATTTTGAAACCAACAAGAGACTTGTTCAACAGTACACTGATGCCAAGACAAAGAAGGTTCGGAATCGCATCGCAGGCTATTGTGTCACACTCGTCAAGATTCAGCATGCTCGCGATCGAGCTGAGATTGATGAAGAAGGAGAAGTCTTTACTGATGGCGATACCGAGATGTAGATTCATCTCATGATATCATTTCTTGCGCATCAGTCTATTTCTGATACTTGAATATGGAAGCGGCAAAAGGGCCGTAAAAGATGTCATAAGGATGCGATTCCACATAACAGTCTATGGACAGATGGCGAAACCTCATCCTTCACGACGACTGCCTAGCTGCAATGAAGCATCTTAGCAAGGTTCTCGATGAGAAAATCCGACTCATCTATATCGACCCCCCTTTCTTTTCGGGCACAGAATATACTCTGAAAAAGAAGGGCATCGGCGACGCATCAAGCGCCCCAACGTTGCGGGATACGAGTACGTACAGCGACCGATGGGACGGTGGGCTTGAAGAGTATCTACGCTTCATGAAGGAACGACTTGGAGCAATGATAGACCTGCTCCACGAGAATGGGAGTCTGTGGGTTCATCTTGACTGGCACGTCTCTCATTATGTCAAGACTATCCTCGACGATCTCTTCGGGTATTCCAACTTCGTTAACGAACTGGTGTGGAAGCGTACGAATAGTCCCAAGTCACAGAGCAGAGGCTTCGGCAGCCAACATGACATAATCCTACTCTACGCGAAGAATGCTTCAGAGTTCAAGACTCATTCAATCTACCGAAAACATGACGAGAAGTCCTTGAAACCATACAGCTACAAGGATGAGAAAGGCAGATTCCGGCTCATCGAGATCGAGGCTCACGGGATCCAGCGGTCAGAAACCAGAGGGCAGTTTGAATGGGAAAGGAGAACTGCGCCCTACCTGTACAAGAGAGAAACATTGGATAAGTGGCAAAATGAAGGAAAAATCTACAGGAGCAAGAATGGCCGCTATTCGAAGAAGCAGTACTTGTCTGATATACCGGGCGTGGTTGTTTCTGATCTGTGGATGGACATTCCACCCATTCAAGGGGCTTCAAAGGAATTCACGGGGTTTCTAACCCAGAAACCTGTGGCGCTTATAGAGAGGATGATAGAGGCTGCAACCGAGCCAGGAGAGATTGTCGCAGACTTCTTCGCAGGATCAGGAACTACAGCGGTTGCAGCTGAGAGAACACATAGACGATGGATAATTTGTGATTCCTCCGAAGTCGCAATTGATCTTGCGGAATCTAGATTGGCCAAGTTCGAAGCCAAGTACCAGAGGACAACCTTCAACTAGTACATCATGCACATGGGGAACAGGCGATTTTGGGTGTCCGAGGAGGAGAACGCAGAACCTAGCAGAAGCAAGTACGTTAGGGGAGAGAAGGTAGAGAAGATTGCAGTTCTACTCATGATATTCCTAACAGTGTTGAAGGGCACCGTATCTCTGCTCAGCAATAGTGTCGCTCTGATGGCGGACACCGTCAACTCACTATCGGACATCTTTGCCTCCGCCATGGTCTGGTCGGGATTGAGACTCGCAGGAAAGGACCCCAATGAGAGGTTCCCATACGGTTACTACAGAGGGGAAACCTTGGCTTCTTTCTTCGTTGGCATTATGATTCTCATCGCGGGAGTAGGCATCGTATGGCAATCAGCGGGCAACATCACAGATCCAACCCCCCTCATTGGCACAGTCAGCCCAATTGCCGCCGCCGTGACATCTGCGATTGTGTACTTCGGTCTCTCAAGGTACAAGCTTAAGGTGGGCAATGAAATTGCCAGCCCGAGTCTGATTGCTGATAGCAAGCACTCCATGCTGGATGTTTACGCAGGCGTTCTCGTACTTGCAGGTGTGGTATTTTCCATCATTGGTCATCCAATCATTGAGATTTTCGTGGCACTAATGCTTGCAGCGTATATCATGAAAGGGGGAATTGTGTTGATTAGAGATTCAGCCTTGAGTCTGATGGACGCATCTCCAATTCCTGAAAGGCATGCGGAGATACGGAAGGTAGCCGAGGGAGTCCATGGAGTCGTGGATGTCCATGACATAAAAGTAAGAGTGGCTGGTTCTGTCTACTTCTGTGAGATGCATGCAACAATGAGCAAGGAAATGCCAGTGGACCGTGCGCATGCGCTCACTGATGAGATGGAAGCACTCCTCAAGCTGCTGATTCCTGAACTCGAGAGCGTCATCATCCACATAGAACCTGCGAAGAAGGAGATCCTGAGAGTGGCAGTGCCAACCAGCGAACACAAAGGGTTAGCTTCCGAGGCGAGTCAACATTTCGCAAAAGCGCCCTATTTCTGTGTCGTCGAGATTGTAGAAAAGACGGTGATGACAGTCGAGTCTGTAGAAAATCCCGGATTTACGGCAGACAAGAAACGCGGCTTTCTCGCTATAGAAAGCTTGATTGCGGGCAAAGGAATTGACGCCGTGGTTGCGGCTGACATCGGGAGGGGCGCATTCAGTATGTTTCGATCTGAGTTGGTTGCAGTGTATGAACTGCCGGCAGGCATGTGGGATGTTGAATCCATCATTGAGTCGTTTATTCAGGGTGAACTGAAGCGAATCACTGAACTCAAGCAGTAGGAACAGCAAGGGAACCCCGACCAGAAGTTTATATCTCTTGAAGAGTATGTATAGTTGACGATGAAGTGGAATCGTCTAACGGGAGAATGACCTGTCGGAGGAATCAAGTTGGTCTGGGTGCTATTCGCTTTCTTTGGATTAGTTGCCATGCTCGCATATATTCTAGACTGGAGATTATGCAGACAACGACAGCTCTCTCAAACCAGTGTTGCGAGAGAAACAAATGCCCAAAAGCTCTTTGCGTCAAAGACAGTTGATTCAGCCTTCTTTGATGGGGAGGACCCAGACTACGCAGAAGCCTACCGAAGGATTCGCCAGAACGCTGGCGCCTAGAACAGAACACCACGGCTTTCACGTGAATCGTTTCAACTCAAATCTGTTGTTTTATCTTCCTAATTGCACCCCCGGGTGCAACGCCCTTGGGACACGCCTTCATACAATTCATTATCAAATCACAGAGAGGCGCTCCTTCAGGTGCCGTTGCAGCCTTGAAGTAACGTTCCTTGTCGGCTGTCCGCGAATCCTCATGAAACCTCCACGCCTTAGCGAGAGCTGAAGGTCCAACATACTCTTTCTTCTTCGCGTTGACTGGACAGGAACCAAAACATAGTGCACACATAATGCAGTTGACATAGCGCTCCATCTTCCTCCGATCAGATAAGGACTGTGTCCGTGCCTTTTCTCCTTCCGCAGGTTCAGCCCACAGTTTCATATTCTCAAGTGCATTGTAGAACCTAGTCATGTCAACAATGAGATCCTTCAGGATAGGGAGATTCGGCAATGGCTCAACTAATACCTCTTCATTAGGATTCCAGCCAGGAAGCACGTCAGTTATGGCTGGGAACGGTTTGAGATTCATGTTCAAATCATTGAGGTCAGACACTTGGGTTTTACAGGCCAGGCGAGGTTCCTTGTTAATGAGCATGGCGCAGCTGCCGCAAACCGCGCCGCGGCATGAATACCTGAAAGAAATCGAGGGGTCCATCTTGTCTTGGATTTGAAACAGAGCATCTAGAACTGTCATGCCCTTCTTGACATCGACCTTGTAGAGGTCGTAGTGTGACACTGTTCCACCATCTCTGCTTCTAGCCACTCTGAATAGCATCAGTAAGTCTTCTCCTTTACTTCAAACTTGCCAAGATTGACATCCTTGGTGCTGATTTTCATTTCGCCATCGATGAGTGTTATCAAGGTGTGTCTGAGGAACCTGTCATCATCTCTTTTTGGATGGTCAATCCTCCAGTGAGCGCCTCGGCTCTCTTCTCGCCAGATGGCTCCTGCTGTGATGGCGTAAGCTAGCTGGAGCATGTTCTCGAGCTCAAGAGTTCGGATTAGAGCGTAGTTGAAGCGGTCGTCGCTTCGAGGTATTGAAACGTTTTTGAATCGCTCTTGAATCATCTTGATGACTTTGAGAGCTCCTTCCATCCTCTTTGGGTCTCTGAAGACCCCCACATCGTCATCCATGGTGGCTCCCATTAGTTCTCTGAGTTCAGCGCCCAACTCTCCAGATTCATTCATCAGGATTGCTTGAATCTTCTCTCGCATCGCGAAGGTTGCATTATTCACGACCTCTGCATCAGGGTCTTTCGCATTGGCCGTGTAATCACTCGCATTCTTGCCAACTATGCGCCCAAAAACTAGTGTTTCTAGGAGAGAGTTTCCGCCAAGCCTATTGGCTCCATGGATGCTCATGCATGCGGCCTCACCCACAGCAAACAAGCCTTTCAGAGATGTTATTCCGTTCTTGTCACAATCGATTCCACCCATAGAGTAGTGCTGAGTTGGCACCACGGGGATGGGTTCTTCGATTGGGTCCACTCCAGCAAAGTCCATGCTAATCTCTCTAATTCC
>DAOVDG010000071.1 GCA_030669595.1 Candidatus Thorarchaeota archaeon | reverse complement strand
TGATCAATGAATACATCGAGCCATGTATGGTTCTGCGTGATGGGAAGATTGCTTTTGAAGATCCGTTGATCGGTTTTGAGCAAGTGGAGTTTCCAGAGCCGTATGGCGTACTTGAGGCGTTCAATACAAGTGGGGGCTCTTCTACATTGCCGCTGACATACGAGGGTAAGGTTGCCAATCTGGACTACAAGACCCTTCGTTATCCGGGCCATGGCCACAAAATGTGGTGTTTGATGAAGCTCGGCCTAATGGACAGCAATGAACAGGATTTTGGTGGTGTGAAGGTGGCCCCGCGGACAGTACTGGAGAAGCTACTTGAGCAGAACCTCCCACCGACTGGCGAGGATGTCACGCTTCTCAGAGTCACAGTTGAGGGCTGGAAGGGCACCGAGTCTCGCAAAATCGAGTACGAGCTTGTTGATCTTTTTGATGATAAGACCGGTCTCACATCGATGATGAGAACCACTTCCTTTACAGCATCTACGGCAGCGACGATGATGGCTGATGGCACTATCAGCGAGAGAGGAGTTTTGCCACCGGAGAAAGCCATACCTCCTGAGCCTTTCATCGATGAGATGAAGAAGCGGGGCATAGAGATCAAGCAACGCGTCTTCTAACATGGAATGTGTCCGCGCGGTTTGAGATGAGTGTGAGCATCGACGGCGAAGTTACTAGATTATCGGGATACTGGAGATAGCAATCCATGCCCATAGAAATGCACTAAGAATCACGGCTGGCCATGGGTTCTCCATCTCCAATGATGCCCACGAGATGAGCAGAGTTGTCAGCATTGACACGATCATGAATAGGAGTAGAAGGAGTCCAAGCAGTACCATTGGCCCCGCAATCAGACCGAGAAGCGTTGTCACTGAAGTGACGGCTATCGCTAGCACTCCCGCCACTGCAATGCGTGTTATGAACGCCAAGCCTATGCTTTTCGTGAACTCACGTTCGCCGCCCCAGTCCCTTTTTGATAGCATTATACCTCGAATCCAAGCGGCCTCAACTGCAAAGTAGGGGATACCCAATAGGAACAGAACTAGCATGTTGAATGCCCTGACTCCAACGGGTGTCTTCACCAGTGCAATGGCAATCCACGGAGTCATTGACTCTGGCAAACCTCCGACAATCATCCACCCGAGTAACCACGCGATACAGGCTCCTCCGATGGGAACAACCTTCAGAAATGCGGCGAACTTCTCTTTCGGGCTTTTCCTCTCAATACCAACAGCGGCAAGAGATAGCTTTGTGTTCTCTTTCCCAATAAGCAACATCATGGTCAAGGGGAGCACAAAAACGCCTAGACCTAAGAAGAGCATCTGCCCGGAGCCGAACATGGAACTAATCCATGCGGAATCAGCGCTTTCAAGATGGAAACTTGCAGCACAAGAAGCTGTGAACAACAATACCATTGCAGCTCCGACTGCTGAGCCGTAGATGACAGTTCTCTTGATTGGGAAGACCGTTGCATTGTTTGGTATCTTCCGAGGTCTCAATGACTCTGGCAGAGCGTAGTAGATAACAAACATCAGTGGTATTGTTGAAACAAGCAAACCCAATGGAGCGGTTGCTGTTGCTATGACCTTGTACTGGTAGACTTGCTCGTACATAGGAAGAGTATGATTGACTTGGCTCTCTCCATGCAAAGCTTGAACTAACCATAGGGCGGACTCGGCCACAATTGTTGCATCAAGCGCTTCGAACACGTGCTCGGTGGGAGCAAGCGCAAGTTTGTAGGCCGTCCCCTCCTCAAATGAGCCATAGGTCACACCAGCTACTGCGGAGTCATTCCCGGTGGCTCTTCTAAGTGCTTCAAGTGCATCTTCAGTAGAAATCATCTCATCATACTCGCCCAGTGCAAGGAGAAAATTGCCTGGGAATACGACTGTATCACGGATGTCTATGTCTCCAAGGTAACCAACTGCAGCAAAGGCATGAGGCTTAATGGCTAGCTCGTTGACTGCCAGTGCCACTTGGAGCCCAAGGGAGTGTGTCAGCATTCCATAGAGTTCATTGTCAACATAATCGCGAGTTGTCTGTATATAGCGAAGCGCCGCGTAACAGTCATCTGCTAGGGTGGGATAATCTGTCCAATCGAAGCTAAGCTCAGAATCGCCATGCCCTGCAAGATCGACTGAAAGTACAGTGAAATTGCGTCTAGCAAGTTCGATGTTGAAGGAGTACATCCCCTCCTTGGAGCCAGCTATGCCATGAGTTGTTAAGACGATTGGCATTGGCTGCCCATACGTGCGAGACCTTGGTGAGTAGACCAGGAAGTTCACTGGCCTTCCAGCATCACTCTCTATCTCCATTCTCTCCACGACGAGATCACCGATGCCAGTGTCTGCTGACCATGATAGATAAAGTGAGGACGCTGTTATGATGGAGAGGATGAGCAATGACAGATAGAGCGCACGTTTATTCAAGGATAGTCCACCACATGGCTTACGCTTGACTAGTACTTAACACCGAGCTTCTTTGATAGCTTCTCAAGCATATCATTCGTCATCGACGCAAGGTCGTATTCGGGCTTCCAACCCCATTCCTCACGCGCAACGCTGTCATCGATGGACCTTGGCCAAGTTTCAGCTATCTGTTGACGGAAGTCTGGCTCATAGTCTATCTCGAATTCAGGAATGTGCTTCTTGATCTCGTTAGCTATATCTTCAGGCGTGAAGCTCATTGCTGTGATATTGTAGCTGCGATGCACAAGCTTGCCAGCGTCTGCTTCCATAAGGTCAACTGTGCATTTCAGGCAGTCAGGCATATACATCATGGGCAGCATCGCATCCTTTGCAAGGAAGGATGTGTACTTCTTGTTCTTGAGCGCCTCATAGAAGATCTCTACAGCGTAGTCGGTTGTGCCGCCGCCTGGAAGAGCTTCTGAGCTGATAACTCCAGGATATCGCAGAGACCTGAAGTCGAGGTCATATCGCTTGGCGTAGTACTCTCCAAGCAATTCGACGAAGACTTTTGTCACGCCATACATCGTTGTGGGGCGCATTATCACATCGTTCGGTGTATTATCTTGAGGTGTGCTAGGACCAAAAGCTGCGATTGAGCTGGGTATGAGTGCCTGGTCGAGGTTCAGTATTCGGACAGCTTCCAAGATGTTGTAGCTGCCTTCCACGTTAGTCCTGTAGGCCAGCTGGGGATTCCGTTCCCCCGTTGCTGATAGGACTGAAGCATTGTGGATAATGATGTCGATGTCGTAATCAACAAGCATTGTATGCAATTGATTCTCATCGAGGATGTCCAGTCTGCAGTATGGTCCATCCTTTGTGAGAATCTCCGGAGGTTTCTTTCTTCCGGTGGCTATGACATTCTCGCCGCCATATTTTTTCCTTAGAACACCAATCAGTTCTGTCCCTATTTGGCCGTAGGCGCCTGTAACCAGTATCCGCTTCATCGTCAGACCTCGTCAGGATGGCGAAACGCCGAGATTGGCCAATAAAAGGTTAGCGTCGTATAGTTACTTTCCGAATAACGTGCGCGTAACTGCCAAACACTGATAACTCTTCAGAGTGATAATCATACTCAGTGGAATAATTTCGGAACATCACAAGTCCGAGGGGGACACATCTTGAAAAAATGGCAGAAAGACGCGGTAGTCCTCATCTTTGCGGGACCGCTTATTGCAGTAGGACTAATCGCGATTTGGTCCATCACGGGCACATGGAACAGAACACTGTACCCTGGGCTATTATTCATCGCTCTTGTCACAGTTATCGTGCTGGTACTGTTCTATCCGGACCTGCGAAAACTCACAAGTAAAAGCCAACAACTCAGCTAGCACAAAAAGGAGTAAACGGCTCAAGCTCCGCATCATACGGGACTTGCGCCTTAACTCTAGTCTATTTCTTCCTGCTCTGCTTGATTGCGGCCTGAGCAGCTGCCAATCTGGCCAGCGGCAAACGATATGGGGAACATGATACATAATCTAGTCCAATCTCGTAGAAGTATTCCACTGACCGTGGGTCGCCTCCATGCTCACCGCAGATTCCAATCTTGATGTCGGGGCGTTGAGCTTTGCCACGCTCAATTGCAATCTCCATGAGCTGCCCGACGCCTCTCTTGTCAATGCTCTGAAACGGGTCGTTCCTCAAGATGTGCATGTCAAGGTAGTACGGTAGAAATGTATCAATGTCATCGCGACTGAACCCGAAACCCATCTGCGTCAGATCATTTGTACCAAAGGAGAAGAATTCCGCGACCTTTGCCATATCGCCGGCACGCATGCATGCTCGTGGAATCTCAATCATTGTACCATAGAGGAACGGGATGTCTATTCCCTGTTCTTTCTTAACCTCATCGTAAACTTCCTCCACAGCTATCTTCATCGCCCTGAGTTCAGCTGCTCCTGCGGTCACTGGAATCATAATTTCGAGGTGAACTTTCTTGCCTTCCTTGATGAGTTCGGCTCCTGCTTCCAGTATTGCTCGGACCTGCATCTCGTAGATTTCCAAGTGCGTGATTCCTAGACGCACTCCGCGATGCCCCATCATCGGGTTGTTCTCGTGTAGTGCTTCTCCTCTCCTCCGGATTTCGTCCAATTCCACGCCCAATGAATGTGCAAGCTTTTCTTGACCGAACCTGCTTTGGGGCACGAACTCATGCAGTGGAGGGTCCAACAGTCGGATTGTGACTGGACGTCCGTCCATCACCTCAAGTGTGCCCTTGATGTCGTTCTTGACGTAGGGCTCAAGCTCCGCCAGTGCCTCTTCTCGCTCGGTTTCAGTGTCGCTCACGATCATCTTACGTAGTAGGAACAGAGGTTCGTCTGAACCCTCTCCGTAAAACATATGTTCGGTGCGTAGCAAACCGATACCCTCAGCGCCGAAATCCAACGCCACTTTGGCATCCTCTGGAGTATCTGCATTGGCACGAACTCCCATCTTCCGGTACTTGTCGACCATCTTCATGAATGCCTGCAGACGCGGATTATGCGTGGAGTCAATCTTCGGGAGTTCCCCCTCGTACACCAAACCCTTGGTGCCATTGAGTGTTAGAACATCACCCTCTTCGTAGGTTCTTCCTTCAGCTGTCATTTTCTTGTTCAATGTATCTATTTTCAGCGTAGATGCACCGACTATGCAGCACTTGCCCCAGCCTCGAGTTACGAGTGCCGCATGACTAGTCATACCCCCGCGACCGGTGAGGATACCCTCTGCCGCGCGCATGCCTGCGATATCCTCTGGGCTTGTTTCATCTCGTACCAGAATGACTTTCTTGCCCCTCTTCGCCCAAGCAATCGCTTCTTCTGAGGAGAAAACGATTTGGCCAGAGGCTCCTCCAGGACCCGCTGGCAGTCCTTTTCCCAACACCCTCGCCTTCTTCTCGGTATCAGGATCGAGAATCGGATAGAGTAACTGCCCCAGTTTTTCAGGGTCCATTCGCATGACCGCAGTTGGCTCGTCGATTGCACCCGCGTTCAGGAAGTCTATCGCAATATTGAGCGCCGCTGTACCAGTCCTCTTGCCAACACGGTGCTGCACGAGATACAGCTTGCCCGTTTGAATAGTGAATTCAATGTCAAGCATATCTTTGGCGTCATCCTCAAGAACCTCACGAATATCACAGAGCTGCTTATAGAGATCCGGCATTCTCTCCTCGATCGTGGGAAGATTTTCATTCTGACTATTTTTGGACTCTTCATTCATCGGGTTAGGAGTCCTGATTCCTGCGACAACATCCTCGCCTTGAGCATTGAATAGGCACTCACCATAGAAGGTATTCTCACCTGTGGCCGGGTTTCGTGTGAATGCGACACCCGTGGCTGAATCTTCACCCATGTTTCCGAACACCATTGCCTGTACCGTGACTGCAGTTCCCCAACGATCAGGAATGCCCTCGATTCTGCGGTAAGCAACTGCACGATTGCCGTTCCAGCTCTTGAACACAGCACTCACGCCGCCCCAGAGCTGTTCCCAAGGATCGTCAGGGAACTCCCTTCCGAGTACTTCCTTCACTCTGTGCTTGAATAATGTACAGAGCTCTTTCAGGTCTTCGGTCTTCAAGCCGGTATCAGTAGTGCAGCCAACGTCCCTCTTCATCTCCTCAAGGATATACTCCAACTGCTGCCTAATTCCATGCCCTTCTTCAGGCTCGATATCCTCAGCTTTCTCCATGACGACATCGCTGTACATCATGATCAGGCGCCGATACGTGTCATAGACGAACCGCTCGTTCTGGGTTTTCTCAATGAGGCCAGGAATCGTTTTGGTCGTGAGGCCAATGTTTAGCACGGTTTCCATCATGCCCGGCATTGACTGCCTTGCACCGGAACGAGAGGAAACGAGGAGCGGATTCTTTAGGTCCCCAAACTTCATGCCCATTGCGTTCTCAATCGTATGAAGTGCTTCTGTTGCCTGCTTCTTGACTTCCTCTGGAATCTTTCCTTTCTCCAAGAATAGATTGCAGACATCGGTAGCAATCGTAAACCCTGGGGGCACCGGCAGTCCAAGGAGTGTGGCGGCGGCCAGCGAAGCCCCCTTTCCACCCAGCTTGTTTTTCATATCTGCTCTGCCATCTGCCTTACCTTTGGCGAATTTGAACACGGATTTCTCCTTAGTCATATGATCACAGCCTATCTTTCTGACCTTCTCAGTTAATTGTAACTAAGCTGAGCGCAATCACATAATTTGAGAGGTCTGAGCATCGAGTGCGACTATTGCTGGGGTTTGCAGCCTTCTGTTTTTAATGTGACTGTTTGGCAATGCCGCTTTGCATCCTTTGCACGTTATTCCGTACCTACGAAAGCCTTTTTCTTTGAATACGCTGCTGATGGCACTACGTTTCCATTACGAGGCAACCCGCAATGATCGATTTGACTAAACACGAAGACCAGCTTAAGAGGACAGTTGAGCGATGTAGAGTGCGTGACATTGTGGTTCCAACCTTTGCTCAGATGAAGGACCCTACAACCGTTCCTCAGAGGATTAAGGATGAACTGAAAGACATCAAGCTCTGGGATGTGGTTTCACGAAACCTATTTCGGATTACATGGAAAAACGAACCCGTTGAGAGCGGTGGCCAGTACCGACCCATTGCCAATTACATGGAATTACCGCCTGAGCTTACGGGCGTTGAAGCGCGAATCATTGCACTCGTAGGGAAATGGTTCCCAACAGGCTCACACAAGGTAGGTGCGACGTTTGGATGCCTTGTTCCCCCTCTTGTGACCGGGCAATTCGACCCCACAAAGCACAAGGCTGTTTGGCCGAGTACAGGCAACTATTGTAGAGGCGGCGCTTACGATGCTGTGTTACTGGCCTGCGAGAGTATAGCTATCCTTCCTGAGGAGATGTCCAAAGAGCGATTCGACTGGCTAAAGACCGTTGCAGGAGAGATCATCGCTACACCGGGGTCAGAAAGCAATGTGAAAGAGATTTACGACAAAGTATGGGAACTCAAGCGAACCAGAGAGGACCTCTTTGTCTTCAATCAGTTCAGCGAGTTTGGAAATTACCTTTTCCACTACGATGTCACAGGTCACGCAATGAAGGAAGTGCTCGACAAGGAGCTTGGTAATAGCAAGTACCGTGGAGTCTGTCTAACTACTGGCTCAGCCGGCACTCTCGCATGTGGCGACTTCATAAAGCAGCAATACCCAGCTTCCAAGATTGTCGCGGGTGAGGCTCTTCAGTGTCCAACACTACTACTCAATGGATATGGGGCACATCGTATCGAAGGGATTGGTGACAAGCATGTGCCTTGGATCCACAACGTTCGCAACACTGACATGGTGATTGCAATCGATGACAACGATAGCATGAATCTGATGCGTCTATTCAACGAGCCCGCTGGGCGCAAGTATCTGGTGAATGATATCGGTGCTCCCGAAGAGTTTGTTTCTCAGTTGGACCTCTTGGGAATCTCAAGTATCGCCAATGTTCTCATGGCAATCAAGTTCGCGAAGTACTACGAGCTCACGAGCAAGGATGTTGTCCTTACTATTTTCACAGACTCGATGGAGCTGTACGGCTCACGACTAAGAGAAGCCAGAACTGTACACGGTCAGTACACTGAGAAGAATGCTGTTAGGGACTATCACAAGGACCTGATGGGGCAGAAGATAGACGCCATGCTTGAGCTTGGTCACTACGAGCGCAAGAGAATACATCATCTGAAGTATTTCACTTTCATAGAGCAGCAGGCAATGCCCTTGGAAACTCTCAATCAGATGTGGTATGAATTTCCAGAATTCTGGGAACGCATCCAAAGCCAAATGAGTGAGATTGACTCATTAATAGTGGAGTTCAATGATAGAGTTGGAATACTGTGACAAGGCTTTTCACATCTGAGTTTGTCAGGCTCGCTAGAGTTGTGGTCCAGCCCTGAGTGTGAGCAGCAAAGAAAGATTCCTTCGGAATGATGGCAAGGAACGTTGCTCTGTGAGCATCGCCTAGCTCTCCATCAGAACACGCAACAGAGTAGTGCTTGCTGAAGACAAAGCCCTTCATACAACCCTCCTTGTAGTCGTCAAGTACCTCTGTATAGATCAACAGACCCTCTGCAATCCTGATGGCAAAGGTTCCCGGCATCAGGTCGTCCCACTGCCAGCGAAGAACAGCTCTGTCTGCATCGTACTTTGCCTCGTTCATGTCCCTTAATGCCTCTTCCCAACTGTCGTATGAAGTGAACCTATTCATGGATAGACCTCCGTGATGCGGCGCACGACGCCTCCCATTCTTGAAGGGGTGGTCCGGACTCACGGCCCTCAAGCAGACAGTCAAGGAACGCCTCTCTCCCCAGAGTCCTCTCGTACCTCTGCGCGAACGGTGAGTTATGGTTCCCAATGACTCTCCAGATGTGCTTGGGAGTCAGGACGTAATAGGAGCGGATAGCGGAAGGCACATGGAACACTCGGTAGTTTCCGAAGTCCGGAATCTCCGGCAATTCGCCCTCGTCAGCCGGAAATAACTCACGGTCAGCCTTGACAAGCCACTGATAAGCTTCCATGATCAACTCGAACGTTCTTGCGCCTTCATCAGGGGGAATAGTGTCCTCTGTGTTGCCCCTCTCTTTGGCCCACTTGCGTCTTTCACTGACCACCTTACGGAACGCGCTCTCTGCCTTGTGCTGGCTGGTGAACTTGGCACAGCACCACTTCTTGTTTCGTAGAAGCAAGACCCGACTGTACACTCAAGCAACTGTGCGACCTGGAATGTCTATGGCATCAAGAGCCCGTATGAACTCCTTCTCTGCCCACTCAGATTTGACGGGGTGGAACTCGACCCTCCCAATCTCTTTGTACTGTCCTACCATTTGTCGTCACCTAAGCATAGGTGCTCGTGGCCCGTTCTAAGCTCCTGCTGATTGCATATACCCCGCTACAACGACCAAGAATGACCCTGCTACAATTAGACGGAAAATAACCACATGATGCAGTATGTGGGTAGTCTTCCAACAACCACGCAACATGAGCCTGATACATCTGCACAGATATTCCCCGCTCTGGATGCGTACTCGTAGGCCCCTCGTGCAAGATGAGCAGGTGCTCTATTACCGAGCATGTCTACAGAACCATAGGTGAGAGGAACCACTAGCCGCGAGGTTGATGACCTATTCAAACTGGCGAAGGAAGCAGAAAGGATTGAATCTATGTAAGAACCTGATTCAATGGTGGGTGGCAGGGTCCAACAGAGGTTACCGTAGGAGGGGGGAGTTTCGTAGTTGAGGGCATATACGAAAAATAGGGCTCTGTCAGACGCCTTACCACCCAAGCTTAGTGCACAGTGGCGGCCTATAAATGATTGTCACGCTTGTCCTCTTGGTTGTGGCTGAATGGGGCACGCATAGGTCGTAGCAGATCTACTGCCCGTTGGTCTGAAGTGATTGTCAACCAAGACCTTCGTATCCCCTAAGGGGCTACGCTCACAGTCTGGCACAGAAGGGGGGCATTTGCATTGGCGTCATCCAACCAGTTTCAGCATCCCAGTCGGAAGGCGCGGTCGACTTCATCATCGTTTCAATTCTTATCGCACGAGGAGTTGGTAATGGCTTACATACTACTGTAGCCTCCATCTTCTGGGGTGTCTGGCCAGGCTCACACACGAAGCAAAGACAACGAATTAGAAGAGAGGCCTGACTTCCTCTCTTGCACCCTTGGCTACTCATATTGCTCATGGCCATCTGTTAAGATATAGAATCATCCGATGGGTACTATTTTGGTCTCTCGTTCACTCAAGATACAATCACCATAGATCATAGAATGTCGTCAGAGAATTGAGGCTCCTCGGGCCTCCAGAGGGCATCTAGGGCGTGTGTCATTGAACAAAGACATCACATCGCTTCTTATGTATGCTTATATGCTACTCATCACTAATATAACACGAGACCCCCCGCCCCCAGGTTGTGTCACGCCAGAGACTCAAAGAAGGCCATAGTGACGTGATTGATGCGGGTATCCTCTATGCTCTAAGCTTATCATATGGAGCATTCTCATGCAGGACGCCGCCGGCCCCTAAACAGTGGGACTGTGTAAACCGTCCGCATGTGGCACTGCTTGTACCTGTGAATGACGAGGTCTTTCAAGTATTCCTCTCTCAACCCAAGCAGACAGGCGCCGGTGAGACGCTGGAGGTCGCAGACCTTGACTCTCTTCCTCCCTCTTCAATGATAGAGGTCCGACACACTGGCGCACTGTACAGATACTATCGTCGCGACGAGGCCATGTGGACAAAGGTCGGTGAGTCACGGGACCCATTCCTCGTTGAGATCGAGGCATTGTCCCATGCTGGGGGGTCTGTCATGCTGCGAGAAGTGACAGATTTGTTCTCAGAGTAGGACCAAGTACACGGAACCAGTCGCTGTCAAGAGCGTAAAGAGCCTGTTTATCATCGATATGTACTGGGGATGAATGGAGGCTGAGTATCGATATCTCGTCAACCAAGTCCAAAGAAGCGTTTTGCGAGTCTGGGGACTAATCTCGAATTCGTCTTCATCCGACATGATGTTTCCCTCCATGCAGCAGGCCAAGGTGACCATCGGCTATAAGGATTGATACCGTACAGCTAGCATGACCCAATCTAGCACGGCTGCACAAATGGCCGTTTCTCAATGACTCAACTCTTTGCATCCCTCCGCTAGGTTAAGCCTCCACATCTCTTCCTAGTGGACAATATGCGATCGCTTTTTCCTGTTTCATGGCAATAGATTGCTGAAGGCGACTCTTGAACAAGAGATGTCCGCATTGTGAAGGTGGACTCATGTTGTGGTCTAACTTGACCGGTCTGGGTCATATGTACCTCATGCTCTAGAGCAGAAATGCGGGAAGTGGAGGACTATGGGTGGTCATGATACTTGACTGCCCAGGATGCCATTCCAACGAACAGCACTCATATGTTGTTGAAGGTTGGACCGGGCAAGGTGGAACCCACCGAAAGGAACCAAGGTGAGAAGTGCAACCATGAAAGCAAGGATCTTCATAGTAGATGATGAACCTGCAGTCGCCAAGGTTCTGGAGACCTATCTGAAGGAACTCATCGACGACTTTGAGGTCATCCCCGCATCTAATGGACAAGAAGCCATTGAGAAGATGGCAAAGATGCTAGAAGAGGAAATACCTCCAGACGTGACGCTCATGGACCTAAGGATGCCTGTCATGGATGGATTGGAGTCCAGCAGGCAGCTGAGTGCGATGGGAGTCAACAACATCCACATCCTGACTGCCCACGTCGATTCGGACATGGCCAAGGTGGCAGTCACAGTTGGGGTCAAGGGAA
>DAOVDG010000148.1 GCA_030669595.1 Candidatus Thorarchaeota archaeon | reverse complement strand
GCCACAAATTCTATTCTTGATACGATTGACTACACGACGGTCTAGGGTATGATCAGAGCTGAGAAGTGCTTCAATAATCTCCCTGTGGAGCGCATAGTCATCGTCATGAATAGGCATGGCGTACAGTTAATCACCCATTCGTGATAATGATGTTGTGGTCGGGTTGCACCCATTGGATAGCTTTTTATGAGCACTTTGTGGGTTAAACTATAGCACCGAAACGAGGTAGTACAGATGCCCGGTTCACACGGATCACTAACAAAGGCGGGTAAAGTCCGAGAGTCAACCCCAAAGGTAAAGGGTCGTGAGCGTCACACACCCATTCCACGTATACGCCACAAGAGGAACTATGTCAAGCGTGTCATTAAGGGACAGGTTATCGGAGTCCGCAAGTAGGAGATAGCGCATCCTTCTTGAGCAGTATCTTCGACTCTGCTAGAATCGTATTTTTACTCCAGTGGAGTCACGATGGTATTTCCCGAATTCTTCTATGGCATTCAGTCTGTTTCCAGTGAACACAGGACCTTCCACGCAGACCAGGTCGCCAGTTGGGTCCAGAGCGCATGTGCCGCATATTCCGCATCCGCACTTCATGAACCTCTCCAAGGATGCTTGAATGTTGATACCCATCTCTTTGGCAAACATGTGGAGTTTGGCCATCATCGGTTCGGGTCCACAGGTGTAAATGGTGTCGTAGCGTGCATTCTGAAATATCTCACGAGCAACATCTGTCGCAATGCCCTTGAAACCTGCTGAGCCATCATCGGTGGCCACTTGGACATCGAAGCCATCACCTACCAATCCCTCAAGTTCATCAACGTACAGGAGTTCATTCTTGGTCTTAGCTGCCATGAGTGCAGTCGCATCAATCCCATTCTCACGCAACTGATACGCCAGCGGTTTCAGAGGCGCCAT
This sequence comes from Candidatus Thorarchaeota archaeon, assembly GCA_030669595.1. GTDB lineage: Archaea > Asgardarchaeota > Thorarchaeia > Thorarchaeales > Thorarchaeaceae > WTCK01. Next base: position 3,806 of record DAOVDG010000148.1, on the reverse strand, counting down.
TCCTATTCCCCCACCTATGATTAGAGCCCGCTCACATTCAATGGAAAAACCAGAACCAAATGGGCCTCTAACCCCAAACCTTTGACCTGTGGAGAGAGCTGAGAACACACTGGTTGCTTCGCCAATCGGAAGCACTGTCACACCGACTTCTGGAGGATTCCATAGCGATATGCTCATTGGAATTTCATCGATTCCTGGAATCCAACACATAAGAAACTGGCCTGGCTTGAATGAATAATTGGCCCTAGGTAACTCGAAGACTAGAGTACGTGCTTTCTTATTCTCATTGATTGTCCTGGAAACTTGGACTGTTGTAGGGGTTCCCATCAGTTTCTCGATATCCATTACTGAGACCCCGTAGCCGCTCCGACAATCTCGGAGATTTTTGAGATACCCTCATCATGGAGATACTTCGCTACACCCTGCTTGATGTGATTGAAAACATCGACGCTGTCGAGTACAGCTGTGCCCACTTGGATTGCGCTTGCACCAGCTAAATGCATCTCAACTGCGTCCTCCCATGATGTGACACCGCCAACTCCAATTATTGGTATTGAGAGCTCTCTGTAGAGGTCATATACGCATCTCACTGCAATCGGAAATACAGGTGGTCCGGAGAGCCCGCCCACCCTGTTGCCAAGCACCGGGCGCTTCTGATAGATATCTATCTTCATTCCACGCACAGTATTGATAGCAACCACAGCATCCGCTCCCGCGCGTTCTGCAGCCGCTCCTACAGAAACAACATCGGAGGCATTTGGGGTAATCTTAGCGAAGACCGGACGGTCAACTATATCCTTTACAGACTTGACATATCTGAATGTTAGGTCAGGATCGTGGGCTATCTGTCCAATCTCCGCATGAGGACATGACAGATTAAGCTCGAAGGCATCTGGTTTCAGTTCGAGGCCTTTCATGGCAACTTCGGTGATTTCGTCTATAGTGCTTCCAAAGATGCTCAATACAACAGGGATTCCGGAGTCGCTCAAGGTTGAAATCTCGTCCCCGAAACCCTCAATCCCGGGGTTTGTCAACCCCACGGCATTGAGAAGCCCACCATGCGATGTGGCCAGGATTGGGCCAGGATACCCCCTTCTTGGAGCGGGACCAATAGACTTTGTAACAATCGCGTCTGCACCTGAAACGCCAACGCGCTTCATGATTGCACCTGTGACGCCTAGAATCCCGGAAGCCAACCAATAGCCTTGTATCTTCAAGCAGTCACCTGTCAGAATAATGCTCTATGTTGTGTAATAAGCTCAATGGCAGTCATTCAGAAGCTCCGCTGATGCAGCGTCACACTTATCCGAGTAATGCATGGAGAGTCATCTTCAGAGATGATTAATGGTGACAGTCTATCTCACTCTCACGTCGTTCGGGATCTTCGTGTTAGACTCAAAGAGCAAAGTCGTTGTTGAACAGCTTACTTACCCCGATGCTGAGCTCGCCTCATCGGACATCATGGCGGTCAATGACGGAAGCTCACCAGATTCTTTGAAAACAGTCTTGAAGAGTTTGGAAGAACTAAAAATCCACGAGATTGTTGTTGCTGGAGTGGCGCTGGCACGAGTGCTTTCACAAGCAACGAAGATTCCGGTGAGAGTGGATGAGAAGTCTGATGTAGTGACCGGATTCAGAAACGGTGAGGATGCGTACCTAGTTGAGAGTGGAAAGGTTGGCTCCGTAGAAGAGGTTTCTTCTTTCAGACGAAATGTGGCACTGACTGTAGCAAAAGCTACAGTGGTTGAGGCCAGTGAAGAGAAAGATATTCTCGTGAAACATGCAGTGGACACCATTGGCGAGATTGACAAGTCAGTCAATGTGCTCACAATGCGGCTTCGGGAAATATACTCACTCCATCATCCGTCGCTCAGCAGGTTGGTTGAAGACAACAAGCAGTTCGTCCAAACTGTGAGAGACTGTGGTGGAAGATTACAAATCAATAAGGGGGCTCTTGCCGCCTCAGGTCTGTCGGACTCGCTAATCAAGTCGATTATGGAGAGCCTGGATGAGGACACAGGCGCTGAGTTTCAGGATGCAGATATTGTCATCCTCCGGAAATTGGCAGAAAGAATTGTAAACCTGTATGAGATGAGGCATGAACTGGAGGAGTATTTATCGGGTCTCATGAGCACTCTTGCACCGAATGTCACTGCACTTGTCGGCCCTCTTGTTGGAGCTCGACTCATCAGTCTTGCAGGCTCGCTCATGGAGTTAGCACGCAAACCATCGAGTGCTGTACAAATCTTTGGCGCTGAGAAGGCACTCTTCCGAAGTCTGAAAACCGGGGCTAGTCCCCCGAAACATGGCGTGATTTTCCAAGTGGCAGATATACATACTGCACCATACTGGCAGAGAGGGAAGATTGCTAGAGCACTGGCAGGTAAGCTATCCATTGCAGCACGCATTGATGCATATTCTGAGAAGGATGTTGGTGAAGACCTTAGGGCGCGATTCAATAAGAGAGTTGAAGAGATTCGACGACTGTATCCGGAGGCACCTCCACCCAAGCCACCTAGGAAACCTGACAAACGCTCACAAAAGAAACGAGAAAGAAGGGATCACAGACCAGGAAAGAGAAGAAAGTGGGGAAACTAGGTGATAGCGAAGATTGAGAAACACCGGTTACCTGGGGTCTTCACAATCAAGACTGGAGAGAGGTCATCTCTCGCCACGCGCTCGTTGGTTCCGGGTGCAAGTGTTTACGGTGAGAAGCTGATTAAGGTAGAAGATGGCGAATTTCGACTCTGGATGCCAAGACGATCAAAGTTGGCGGCATCCATTCTGAAAGGCCTAAAGGAGATGCCAATACAACTAGGTTCCAGAGTGCTCTACCTAGGAGCTGCCTCGGGAACCACAGTGAGTCATGTGTCTGATATTGTAGGACCACGTGGCATTATCTACGCTGTGGAGTTCTCACCACGAGTTGCAAGAAAACTGCTCCAGCTGAGCGAAACTAGGACCAACGTATTCCCAATCATTAGCGATGCCAGACACCCAACCAGATACTTTCCTCTAGTGGCAGGCCCTATTGATGTTGTCTACCAAGATGTCGCTCAGACGGATCAAGCGAGAATTCTCTTTGAGAATCTTAGTGCATTCTGTTCAGACGGAGCATGGGGTATGATTGCTATCAAGGCGCGCAGCATTGATTCAACATCTGACGTTGGGATAATCTACAAAAAGGAGATATCCACACTCGACAACTACGGTCTTGAGATTGTAGAAATGGTGAATCTTGAACCGCTGGAGAAGGATCACATGATGGTTGTTGTACGAGTTACAGGATGATGGGGGTCATTAAGTGGGTTCGAACATCGATAAACTGCTGGAACGTGATATAGACTCCATCAATGATGACTTGCCCGAAGGGAGGGTTTCTCTCAAGGAGTTAATCGCTGCAGAATCCCCCCAATATACAACGCGCAATGGCGAAACCTCGGCGTTTCACAAAGAGGAAATCGCGAAACTCGGAGAGATTGTTCCGCGGAAGTTCCATGGTGAGATATGGCTGCCAATAGTGATTCTAAGACGCATTGACTATGGGCCAGGAATACACACCGTGGGAGGTAACAAAGTGGAGCTGTTTCTCATTCAACATCTAATCGTAGGAGATGTTGACCTAGGATGGGATGAACTCCCGGGATGGAAAATGAATGACCGCTTGGCAAGACCTCAGGTGCAAGTATTACGTCGCAAATTGCCATCCACTACTTGCATAGGATTCACAATGGCGGCTGAAACGAATCGCGGAAAGCCAGAGTGAACGATTCATGCCCTTGCATATACATGCAGGAATCCTGAAA
>DAOVDG010000104.1 GCA_030669595.1 Candidatus Thorarchaeota archaeon | reverse complement strand
CTGTCATAGCCACATCAATCTCTTCCTTGGTGGCAACACCTTGTTCGTATAGGAGAATCGACTCCCTAAGAACGGGCATTAGGATACGATTGACAATGAAGCCCGGATTGTTCTTCGCCTTGACGATTTGTTTGCCCTGCTTCTCAGCCACTGCAATCGCTGCTGTAATGGTTTCTTCGCTAGTCTTTTCGCCAATGATTATTTCAACCAGCTTCATGGCGGCAACAGGAGAGAAGTAGTGCATTCCAATCACCTTGTCCGGTCGCTTCGTGGCCGTTGCCAGCTCATCGATGCTCAATGAGGATGTGTTTGATGCGATTACTGTGTGAGTAGGTGCTGCCGCATCAACCTTGCCGAAGACCTCTTTCTTGACCTTCATGTTCTCAAAGATAGCTTCGATGACTAAATCAGCATCTTTGACAGCCTCCTCGAGATTGGTGGTCGCGCTGAGCCTGCCCATGAGACCCTCGGCCTCTGTCATTGTCATCTTGCCCTTATCGATTCCGGTCATCACATCTGTTCGGATTCGTTCCATTCCTTTCTCGATGAACTCCTCCTTGATGTCGACCATCTTTACTCCTAGACCATTCCAAGCAGAGATGTAAGCAATTCCTGAGCCCATCAAACCTGCGCCAATGACTGCTATCTTCTTGACATCCATATTATAGACCTCCTAGAATGCACCCATCATTGCGGCAAGGATTAGGTTGGCAAGTGGGTCGCTCTCGTGTGCGTTGCCAATTACATCAAGGCGTCCATCCTTCATGGTATCCTTGAACTTGACCTCGCCTGTGAAGATGCCCAATAGGGTTTCTCCTTTCGCCTTGTAGATGACGTCAGGACTGGGATAGACGCCTTCGTGCAGGGTCATGTCTTCCTTTGTCACAATTAAGTACTGGTCGCCGCCATCTGGCGTATGGAGTTGGAGTATTTTGCCATCGTAGGGTCCAACCCAGTCAGCAAGTTGCTTCCTGAGATCTTCCTTTTCTTTCGTTTTTGCGATGAGGAACTTGAAAAACTCCTGTAGTTGTTCTGACATTTTCAATCAGTCCTCCTTCGCAATCCATTCATCAAGAGCCTCATGCATTGAGGCATCGACTGACACCGTCCACATGTTGCCTTTTCTCTTCTTCACCTTCTCTAGGAAGGCGTTGTACTTCTCTCCCTCCATCAAGACGACAACCCGACCCTTTCGGTCGTTGATGAACGCTTGGTGTATCATCTTCTTGGTGTTCCAGTATTCATGTTCAATGTCGTCTTCCTTGAGCCGAGGATAGAAAGGCCATTCGCCTGTTGGATGTGGTCTAAATTTAGCCATTATTCAAGCCTCCATTTCTTAACCATGTCACCAGTTGCCTCACAGAACCCGGGTCTAAAGGGCCACTGGACAACGTATCGGAATCCTTTGACTCCATCCTTCTCACCCTTGGACCATCTGCCAGTGTAGACTCTGGAACCGGTGTTGTGGATGAACTGTAACATCACACACTCGATTATCCCCTCAGGAGAGAGGTTAGCCTCGGTAGCGAGCTCCTTCATTTTCTCCATTGATTCTTTATCAAAACTTACGTCCATATTGTTCACCCCTTCCTGAAGGCCATGCGTTTGTACGGCTTGCCCCATCGCTCTTCATACGCGAGGCCTTCAAGTGGAACCCTGCTTGGACCAAGAGCGCGCGGAGATACTCTCTTTCCAATGCAGAATGCTGTGAGCGGCGTCCAGATTGGTGGAATCCCAAGTCGGTCACGGACAAGTTCAGCATGACGTGGGTCTGCACATACGAGAGCCTCATAGCCACAACCATAGCCAAGCTCTGTGGCCACCAACCACATGTTCATGATTGCCATGCCAGCAACAACCGAACCAAACAATTCGTTCGGGTATAGGTATCCAGCATCATGCCAAGACTCACTTGCACAGACTACGATTGCAGCATCACTCTTCTCTGGATAGCGGAATAGCTTGCCATCCCTCAGTCGTGCATAGACTGCAGCCCTGTAGGGGTCACTGATGAACCAGTTCCGGCCACTGGTGAGCTCAAAGGGCGCACCACCGAATGCAGTCTGGGCCATCTCTTGTGCGATATCGGCCAGAAACTCCTTCATCTCCTGGTCATCACGGATTACTACTAAACGGATCATAAGCATGTTTTCGGGGCTAGGCGCATGCCTAGCAGCTTCGAGAATCAACTCGATATGCTCATCTGGAATCCGTTCTCCTGTAAACTCGCGGATTGAGCGGCGAGATCGTATCAGCTCCAAGGCCTTTAGCTGTCCAACGGCCTGGGGGCTCGATTCAGCCTTTCCACCTGCATCCGCTTCGCTCTTTGCAGCACTTCCCATTACTTATTCCTCAGGAATTGTTATTCGCAACTGATGCGAAGCGAGAAGCTAGCATAAATCTATTGTGAGAAACGTAGCTAGTGCAAAAACGAGCTGAAATGAATGCATCCGGGGCGGAATCTATCAGTCACTAAACGAAATTTGACACCCCGGAATGGTCGAACAGGAATCTGCTTACTTTTCTATCTCAATCCAGTACTTCGGAATTCCAGCCGTAGTGAATATGAGGAATACGATGGCAAAGTAGAGAACGATCATCGGAGGGCCATACCCTACTAACGCGGCAATGATTACCAACAGAATGCCAAGTATAACCGGAGGCACAAGTCCTCCGCGCAACTCATCCTGCAGCATCCAGACCGTGATGGCCGCGAGTACCGAGAGAACCCCGAACAGCGCGTATGATGCAAATGCCGCAAGGAAGTAGTCGGGCATTGCTAACAGATGTCCGGTTTCCGGATCATGGTATAGGGGGTCCAAACCATAAGTGAGCTGCAGGAAAGCCATGTATCCGAAGCAACATGCAACAAGAACGGACACCATTGCGCTAACCCTTGCATAAACCTCTACGTAGTTCTTATGAAGACCGAACAGGCCTATTGAATGGATCAGAAATCCCGCCGAAATGCCGAAAAGCCCAATCCCAACCATGAATGTCATGAAGATATAGTCTGGGACGATGGGTTCTGTAAATGCGGCTTGTGCACCAGCAAAAAGGAATACTGATACAAGCCCTATCATTGCTCCAATTGCGCCGATGATGAAATACTTTCGGTCGAAGCTTTCTGTCCTCTGAGTAATTGCACCTTTGGCACACTCGGGATGGCTTATCCAACCTTGATATCGAACCGCAACCTCAGGATCAACATGCAAACCGCAAAAAATGCAGTTGACCACGCTCTCGTTTTCAGTTTTTTCTGCCTCTTTCAATTCTCAACCCCTAAACTTGGGAAGCTCCAAAGCTCCCCACATAATACATTGAAATATCCATATAAAAGAATTCGCACTCAGCGTAGCCCTCATAGCGATTTTCTCATCGAGATAGCATTACGCAAATAGGCACGGGAACATGGGTCCCCGTATTGCCAGGGGGGCATTCAGATACTTGCCAAGTATTGGCTCGGATACACAAGCTAACTTATGGATGGTAGATCTGTGAGATAGTGAAGCGCACGGTACACCTCCCGGCGAATCGTGCGTCTCTTCCTTTTTGGAACGGGAGCGCGGTTGCGCCCCCTCTTTCTGGCTTTCATGAAACTGAATGGTTGTCCATCATAAATCTAAGCAACTCAAGTCTAGTGCATCACCAACGATTTGCTCGATGATTGGCACCTTATCCTTGTTCTCGGGAGTTACGGTCCCCAAGAGTCCGTCGACAATTCGACTAGTGGTGTATGTATCGTGTGCAGTCATCATTATGGGGATGTCTTGTTCTTTGGCTCTCGACACAGTTCGAATGTCAGGCGCAATTCCACCTGTAAGAATCAGCAGGTTCGTATCTGTTTCAAGCGCTGCAAGGCAAATGTCAGGGCGGTCCCCGCTAGTAATAACCGCCTTATCATGGACGCGTCGAAACCACTTCAAGGCGTTTTCTGGAGCCATGCTTCCAATCATGAAGTGGTCAACAAGAACGCCCAGTTTATCATCGCCTGTTGTCATCTCACCGTCCAGTGCCCTCAGTATTTCGCCAACATTAGGACTAAACAAATCTCTATCTTGAAAAATGACACCACAGAACCGTAGTCCCGTTTCCTCAAGGAATGGCTGAATCTTTTCCTTGATGGCGTCCTTGAGCATAGGAGGAACCCTCTTCAGCACAACCCCAATTGAATCAATTCCGTGCTGTTGAAACAGGCTCTTCTGGAGTAGAACATCGTCAATTGCTGCAGTAGTAGAGAAGTTAACAAGACAGATGACTGATGCATCGAACTCCTTTGCTATCTGGGGTGTGGACAGATTGACATGAAGGAGATGCCATGGGGCTTTGGTCCCCTCAATCAACACGTAGTCAACCCCTTCAGAAACCTCCGAGTAGCACTCCTTAATCTTCTTCAGGAGTACATCATGACCGAATCGCAAAAGCTCATCATGGCTCGCGAATGTTCTGACAATAGGACATATGCAGCCAAGATCTGCCTTCATGGTCAAGATATCCTTCATGATTGCAGCATCTACATCTACGTCCATCGACTCTGTACTATACTCGAAACTCTTCGTTCCCACGGGCTTGAAGTAGCTCACAGACTTCCCTTCTGCACGCAGTTTCGAAGCGAGGGCAAGAGCAACCATGGTCTTGCCGGTATGCGTTTCACCACTAATCACGATATTCTTCGCCAACACATCACTCTCCAGCGATTGTTATCTTTACGTCAACTGCACATATGCCCTTTCCCTTCTCGTACGCAAACACAGGGTTGATGTCCAATTCCACGATTTCTTCAAAGTCAGTCACTAACTGACTAATTTTTAGAATTGTGTCCTCCAGCGCAGGGATGTCACTGGGAAGCTCGCCCCTGACACCCACGAGTAGTGCACCCATCTTAGTGTCGCCGATAAGGCTCCCCGCATCTGCGCGGGACATCGGCGCAAGCCTGAATGCGATATCCTTCAGGTAGTTCACAAAGATGCCACCGGCTCCGAACATTATCAACGGGCCAAACTGAATATCTCGCGAACAGCCAATAATCAGCTCCTTTCCCTTAGGAACCATCTCTTGAACATCAATACCGTAGAGAATCGCCTTTGGTACATGCTTCTTCACATTCGCGAGAATCTGCATGAAGCCATCTTCAACTTCCTGTAGGGTTTCAAGTCCAAGAATAATCCCTCCAATGTCACTCTTGTGTACAATATCAGGACTTGCAACCTTCAAGACCACAGGGAAGCCAATATCCTTGGCTATCTGTCTTGCTTCTTCAGAACTGGTTGCACACCGTATGCGGGCAACAGGAATGCCGTACGCCTCAGCCACTTCATGGGACTCGTAGCCCATCATGATGCTCCTTCCATCTGCTCGCACCGAATCCATGACCTTCTGAACTCGTTTCGTATCAACCTTAAACGTGGGAACAATATCATCCTTCAGATTGTCCCTCCGCACAGTGTACTTATAGAGCTGGGCCAAGGCGTGCACAGCTCGTTCAGGGAAATCGAAGACCGGAATGCCGCCATCATTCATGATGATGCGTGGGTATACCATTGAGTTGCCGCCCATGAATACCGCCACCAGAGGCTTGCCAGGATACTTCCTATGCGACTCGACTAGTGTTTTCGCTGTTTCTGCTTCTTTGGTTACAGCCTGAGGAGTAACCAAAACAAAAACGGAATCAACGTTTTCATCCCTTAGAGCGGCTTCAATACAAAGCGCGTAGTCACTAGGCTGAGCTGTCCCCAAAGCATCGATTGGATTGTAGACTGAGGCCGCAGGAGGCAATTCCTTCTGGAGAAGCTCGATTGTCGTCTGGGATAACTGAGCGATTTCTAGCCCGCAAGCCTCGCAGGCGTCGGTCGTCATAATTCCGGGACCCCCGGCATTGGTGACTATTGCCACACGGTTGCCTGCAGGGAGATGCATGTCATCGAAAACGCTGGCAACATCGAAAAGCTCAGCCATATTCTCCGCACGATTGACCCCGCACTGTTTGAATGCTACATCATACGCAGTATCGCTGCCAGCTAGAGATCCCGTGTGCGAGGAGGCAGCGCGAGCTCCAGCGGCGCTCACCCCCGATTTCACAATAAAGATGGGCTTCTTGGGAACGACTTCTCGGCAAGCTTTCATGAATTTGCGACCGTCAACAACGGACTCTATGTAAAGAAGAATAAACGTGGAGTTCGGGTCTTTCCCGAAAGCCTCAACAAAATCAGCCTCGTCAAGATGCGCTTTGTTGCCAAGACTTACGAACTTGGAGAAGCCAATCTTCTCCATTAGACTCCAATCAAGAATCCCAGTCATCAGTGCTCCCGACTGCGAAGCAAAGGCAATCGATCCCTTGGAAGGGGTTCCAGCGGAGAATGAAGCGTTATACGGAGCATAAGTGTTGATGATACCCAAACAGTTTGGTCCTTGCACAATCATGCCATATTTCTCGGCAACCTCTACTATTTTCTTCTCCGCCTCCTGACCCTCATGACCAATCTCCTTGAAGCCGGCGGTAATAATTACGAGTGCCGTTACACCCTTCTTGCCACATTCTTCTACTACCGAGAGGACGAATCTGGCAGGGATCACAATGACGGCAACATCCACATGTCCAGCAATGGCACTCACAGACCTGTAGACTTTAAGTCCGAGAATTTCCTCCGCTTTCGGGTTAATAGGGAAGATTCTGCCTTCGTAGCCGCTGTCAATGATATTGCGCACAACCGAGTTGCCGAGCTTTCCTTTCGTAGAGGATGCACCAATTACTGCGATAGATTTAGGATTGAACAGCGTTTCAATTGCTTTCTGTCGGTCTATGGTCAAGCGATCCCGCTCCTATTGGTGATTGGTCTTGTGTGTTATATGAAAGTGATATAACTTCTGCCTTGCGAACCAAGGAAGACCTGCCCATTTTAGCCCTCGACCTAGTATTACTCACAATGATATTACGGTATGACCCAGACATGACTTGGGTGACATAGAATTAAACTAGTAACTCTTCATGTTCCCGAAACCTATGTAGACGGTCTAGAGAAGCTCGTGCAAAGCAATCTCTACCCGAACAGGTCCGAAGCAATCAGGATTGCTATCCGCGACCTGCTGAAGCGTGAGCTGTGGGGCACATAGACTGCCTTGCGGCTCATTCCCTCCTTTTAGCATGCCATGTTTCATGACCTGCATCCAGTTCAACCTGTACAATAACAGCTCAGGGATGCTGCGAAATCGCCTAACAGTGAATTCTCTTCTTCTGGACTGTGCTTCTTGAGCCCAGAAGGTTCGTTTGTGCGAGAAAGCTTCATATCGCTTGAACGCAGAAATCGAAACATCAACTCGGGAGTGTGCTACTATAAGACCTAGGGTGTCCGAAATGAAACCGGGCGCATCATCTCTGGCAGGAGCCAGCAGTGGTTCATCGCGCCTTGTCAAGGGGTGCCCCTGCTACAGGGAGTTCGGTGATGAGAAGGTCTGCCTGAACAACGATGACGTGCTGCCCATCATCTCGATATCTGTGGACCCATCGTTCTTCGCCGAGTCACAATCACCGGAAGAACTTCTCAAGTTCAAGAGTAGCAGGAAGAAC